>NZ_JBHVQS010000025.1:0-118454 GCF_042886435.1 Streptomyces sp. NPDC058000 | reverse complement strand
CGGGGGGGCTCGGGTAAGCGGACATAGGCGGTGGGTCTCGCCTGAGGGCCGTCCGGGGTGTGTTGGGGGGGGGGCCGGGTGGGGGCCCAGGGGGGCGTGGTGGGGCCCCCGGCGGCCGTCAACCGGCCCTCGGTGGCGTCGAGTTGGGGCGGCGGCCCGGGTGGGGCGGCGCCGGGTGGGTCCGGGCGTTCTTACAGACCCGCCGCGCTCAGCTCCACATGCTGATCACCCAGGAGAACAGCGCCGTGAAGGCCACCGCCAGAATCACCAGATAGTGCGGGTAGAAGCGCCGCCAGCGCTGGATGACCGAACCGATCAGGGTCAGCACCAGCCCCAGCATGACGATGCGCTGACCGCGTGCCACGGCCGATTGCAGTGCCCATTCGCCCACGGGAATCCCGGCCTGCCCGGCCTCGGAGGTGTAGACCTTGTACGGGATGCCGCTGGCCGGCTGGTGATGTACCGCGCGGGCGCCCTCGGCCTTGAGCTCGTGCCGAACGGCGGTGTGCATACGATCCGTTGTCATCGGTTGTGGCAGCTGCACGCTCGTACCGGCGTAGAGCGTGAGCCCCACCACTCCGCCCACGACGCTGGCCAGCGCGGCGCTCACCGTCAGCCGCAGCCCGGCGCGCGGAGCGGCCACGCAGAGTATGGCCAGGGCCAGTTCGGGCAGCAGCGGCCAGCTCAGCGCCTCCGCGAACGACCAGGCGGCGGCCAGCGCCAGCCCCCAGCGGCCGACCGCGATGCGGGCGACGCGGCGCCGCAGCCGGCTGTCCCGCTCCTGGTGCGCGTCGGCCAGGGCGAGCACCTCGGCACGGGCCTGGTCGGCCGTCGTGCCCCGCATCGGCGCGCCGATGCGGACCCGGATGACGTGCGGGTTCAACTTGCCGCCCTTGGGCAGCAGTTCGGAGGTACCGCACAGCGCGACGGGCACCACCGGTACGCCCAGGGAGTCGGCCAGCTTGAACGGGCCGCGGTGGAACGTACCTGCCCGGCCGTCTCCCCGCGTCCCTTCGGGGAACAGCACTACCGCGTGGCCCGCCCGCAGCATCTTCCCGGCACCGGTCTGGAGGTCGGTGTAGCCGCCACCGCGCCTGCGCACCGGAAAGGCGGCGGCCAGCACGGAACACACGGCACGCCGCGGCCAGTTCTTGAACCAGTAGTCGGAGGCAGCCGCCACCCGTGGCGCGTGCCTGGCGTCCAACGCGGCGATCAGCGCGGCCGTGTCCGCGTGCGAGGAATGGTTGGCGACCACGACGCAGCCGCCTTTCGGCAGCTTCCCTGCGACCGTGACACCGCCGGTGAAGAACAGAAAGATTCGCCAGAACCACCGGCGCAGCCCGGCGCGGAGAACGTTCGCCAAGCCCGGCCGTATTCGGGTGGTGACGGAGCCGTGCGCATCCGGCTCGCCCGACGGAGAATGCGGCCGCCGCGCGCCGGAAGTACGGATGCCACTGGCCTTTTGGCCTACTGCGTCTTCTTCTTCGACGTCCAGTGGGGTGTCGAATGGTCTCTCCGCCAGTGACTTCTCGGCGGTGTCTTCGCTCATAAGGCAACTCCCAACAGGAGTAGGGTGACGAGCAAGGAGTCGATACGGTCCAGCAGCCCACCGAAGCCCGGGAGCCAGCGGCCCGCGTCCTTGACGCCCTCCCCGCGTTTGATCATGGATTCCAGCAGGTCCCCGACAGCGCATCCGCAGGTCACCGCCAGCCAGTGCAGCGGTGTCCACGCCCCCAGCGCCCACAGCGCCAGGGCGGCCAGCGCCGCCGAACCCACCAGGCCGCCCCAGGTCTTGGCGGGAGAGAGCGCGGACAGCCGCCGGGCCAGCGGCCCGCGCCGCCCCAGGACCTGTCCACCGCACCACCCGCCGACGTCGGCGAAGGCGACCGCGACGCACACCGCGACGGCCACATCGGCCAGGGGCACCAGGAGACTCAGCGCGACCGGCAGCCAGATCAGCCCGAACACCGTCCTGGCGGCGCGTCCGGCGCCGTGTGCCGCGTCCTGCGCCAGTACGGCCGGCAGCACGGCCAGGCAGAAGAGCACCCCTACCGCGGAGAACGTCAGCCGACCCGGCAGCAGCCACGCCAGGAACGGCAGCGCCAGGCTCACCGCGCACAGCACTGCTCCGTCCAACCGGCGCAGGCCCACCAGGCGCACATACTCGACGGAGCCGACGATTCCGAGCCCGGCGGCGAGCACCGCGGCACCGGGCGGGCCGAAGGGCAGCGTCGCGCACAGCAGGACGGCCGCCACGCACCAAGTACGCCAGCGCCTGCGCAGCTCGGCGTTGCCGACGGCCAGCAGCAGGAGGCCGGTTACGGCGAGCGTGCCGCCGAGCAGGGGAAGGACGCGCGTCATCTCGGGGGCCATGGGCGATGCCACGTATGACATGTGTGTCACGGACATCGCCTAGCGCTCCAGCGCCGTGACCGGTCGTGCACGCTCGCCGGAGGCGTCCGGTGCGCTGGCAGGCCGGGAGTCAATCGGCCCGTCGCCGGGCGCACCGGCGCGGCAGCGAGCCGCGATCTGGAAGCCCCGCAGTACACAGGTCAGCAGGGAACCGGCGATCACGGCGACTGCGGCAGGGAGGTACCAGCCCGTTGCCGCCGCGACGATGGCGATCAGGCAGCGCTCGGTCTTGCCGACCGGGCCGCCGTTGATCCGCCCCACCCCTGCGGCGGCTCCGGCGAGGGCCATCCATGACGGCAGCGTGCCGGCCAGCAGCGCGGTCCCCGAGCTCGTTCACGACGGCTCCCAGGGATGACTCCTTTCCGCTTTCCCTGGCTACGGTTCCGTCGAGATTCGCGCACGCCAGCCTGGCTATGAGGAACAACGCGACGGGAAGCGCGGAGAAATGCGCCGGCAGCACGGCCAGAGAAACGGCCGCTGCGGCAGCGCAGAGAATTCCGGCAACGGTGAAAGTGTTCGGAGAGATTTCGTGCCGTACGCCGTATCGACGCAGTACGGTCAATCGCCCTGCGAACCATGGTTTCAGCGCGTATAAACCCATCATGCAAAACGACGCTACATGACGTCCCGCACGTCAACACCCCACGAATGGGAAGACTATGAAATTTGTTAGTGTCCCAAGTCGGGGACGCTCTTACGATATATGAACCGACCGGCAAGCACGTTATTCCGGAACCCGCTTGCGCTCTCGGCTCGCCCGGATATTATCCGGCCGAACAGAAGTCCCCCGGCGGAAAACCGCCCAGTGATCTTGACATGGATATTGGCCGCAAGAAATGGCTGATAACCAACCAGTTCCGCATCAAGCGACGTTCGCCCAATTCACCATCTCGCGGAGGCGTTCGCCCGTGACGTCGATGCCGTCGGTGCCGTCGGTGCCGTCGATGCCGTCGATGCCGTCGATGCCGTCGAGGGCGAAGTAGCGCAGGGCGGCGAGAATCTGCTCGGGCGCCCCATGCCCCGCCGATTCAAGTGCGGGCAGTGGTACGGCACTTACCCTCCCAGCCCTCTCGCAGAATCGAGACACGCCGACGCGTCTCCGGGAAGGCGGAGGACACGTCCCGGACGAATGACGCCTATCAGGGTTTGCCTCTGGTCGCCTTGGCGAACTTCCACGACGGGCGGTGCGACGACGGCGGCGGACGCGTCGAGCTCCCGCCATCTGAGCGACACCTCCGGGTCGGGCAGGTCGCACGTCGATCCAGGGGCCGGTGTCCCAGCGCTCAGCAGCGGAGGCGCGCACCCCTCGGGGCATCGATCCGCTCGACAGGCCGGTCGCGCGGGCGCGCTTCCGCCAATCGGGACGTCGTGTGGCGGCCCGTCCGGCATGGAAGCCGGAGGGAAGCCGAAGGGGGTCGTAGCATGCGCGAATGCGGTGCCAGAGCCGGCAGTGCACCGAGCGGCCGATCCCCGGAGAAGTCCGTGCATGACGCTCCTGACCACAGCCCTCCCGCGTCCCACGGCCCCGGGCCGCTGGTCCGCATCCACGGCCTCAGCAAGCGGTTCGGCGGCACACTCGCGCTCGACACGGTCGACCTCGACATCCACGCCGGCAGCGTCCTGGCCCTGCTCGGTCCCAACGGCGCCGGAAAGTCCACCCTCATCAAGGTCCTCGCCGGGGTCCACCACGCGGACCAGGGCGAGGTGACGGTCGCCGGCCACCCGCTCGGCACCGAAGCGGCCGCCCGCGCCATGTCCTTCATCCACCAGGACCTGGGACTGGTCGAATGGATGACGGTCGCCGAGAACGTCGCTCTGGGCACCGGCTATGCCCGCCGCGGCGGTCTGCTGTCCTGGCGGAGGACCCGCGAGCGGTGCACCGAGGCCCTCGACATCGTCGCCGCCCACCTCGACCCGCGCGCTCCCCTCACCGATCTCCCGCGAGCCGAGCGTTCCCTGGTGGCCATCGCCCGGGCGCTGTCCACACGGGCCAGGGTCATCGTCCTCGACGAGCCGACGGCCAGCCTTCCGGCAGCGGACTGCGCCCGGCTCTTCGGCGTACTGCACACCCTGCGCGACCAGGGCCACGCCATCGTCTACGTCACCCACCGGCTCGACGAGGTGTACAAGGTCGCCGACGCCTTCGCCGTCCTGCGTGACGGCCGTCTCATCCGCCACGGCGCTCTTGCCGACCACAGCCCGGCCCGGCTGGTGCGGGACATCGTGGGCCACGAACCCGGCGGCTACCGTTTCTCCCCCGCCACGGGCCGCACCGTGTTGCAACTCGACCGCGTACGGACCGACAACACCGCACCGGCCAGCCTGGAACTGCACGCCGGTGAGATTCTGGGCATGGTGGGACTCACCGGCGCCGGGCACATGGAGCTGGGGCGCGCGCTGGCCGGCGCGGGACATCTCCTCGGCGGACGGGCCCTGCTCGACGGACGTCCCTACCGACCGGGGTCGGTCGCGGCCGCGGTCGACCGCGGCGTCGGCTTCGTGAGCAGCAACCGTCAGGAAGAGGGCTGCGCCGCCGAACTGACCGTACGGGAAAACTTCCTGGCCAACCCACGGGCGAGCGGCCTGCCGGCCTTCCACCGGATCGGCCCCCGACGCGAACGGGCCCAGGCCGATGCGCTGATCACCCGGTTCGCGGTGTACCCCCGGGACAGCGAAGCACCGATCTCCACCCTGTCCGGGGGGAATCAGCAGAAGGTCATGGTCGGCCGGTGGCTCGGGACGAGCCGAAGGCTGCTGATCCTCGAAGAGCCGACCGCCGGGGTGGACGTAGGGGCGAAAACGGCGATCTACCGCCTGCTCCGGGACGCGCTGGCCGACGGCCTCGCCGTCCTGCTTCTCTCCACCGACTTCGAGGAGGTCACCCACGTGTGCCATCGGGCCCTGGTGTTCGTCCGCGGGACGGTGACGACGGAGCTGAGCGGCGATGCCCTCACCGTCAGCGGACTCACCCGGGCTTCCTCGGCCATGCCCGCTCTCACCGGGACCACGGGCCCGTGACCCGCTCCCCCCGTCACCCGCCGGGGCACCGGTTCGGACACTTCCTCGGCGCCTACGGCCTCCTGGCCCTGGCCGCCCTGCTGTTCCTGGTCTTCTCCCTCATCCTGCCGGACACCTTTCCCACCCTGGACAACATCTCCGCGGTCCTGTCGAACCAGTCGATCCCCGCCCTCCTCGCGCTCGGCGCGACGATCCCCATCGTCACCCGCAAGTTCGACCTGTCCCTCGGCTACGGTCTCGGGCTCGCGCACGTGATGACCATGCAGCTCATCGCCAACGAAGCCTGGCCCTGGCCGCTCGCCTGTCTCGTGGTGGTACTCGGCGGGGCGGTCGTCGGCGCCTTCAACGGTGTGGTCGTCGAATTCGCGAGGATCGACTCCTTCATCGCCACCCTCGGCACCGGCAGCATCCTGTACGCCGTCACCGGCTGGATCACCGACGGGGCCCGGATCGTCCCCGGCCCGCACGGCCTGCCGGCCGCCTTCACCGATCTGTACGACTCCAGGTTCCTCGGCCTTCCGGTATCCGCCTGCTACGTCCTGATCCTCACCGCCGTACTGTGGCTGCTGTTGGAACGGCTGCCGCTCGGCCGGTACCTGTACGTCATCGGCTCCAACCCCCGCGCCGCCGAGTTGGTCGGCATCCCCACCCGGCGCTACGTCATCCACGCCTTCGTCGGATCGGGGCTGGTCGTCGGCATCGCCGGTGTGCTGCTCGCCGCACAGCAACGCATCGGCAATCCCAGCGTCGGCCTGGACTATCTGCTGCCCGCCTTCGTCGGTGCGCTGCTCGGCTCCACCGCGATCACACCCGGCCGGGCCAACGCGTTGGGCACCCTGGTCGCCGTCGTCGTCCTCGCCATCGGGCTCGCCGGCATCGGCCAGTTGGGCGCCCAGTTCTGGGTCACCCCGCTGTTCCACGGCACCACCCTGCTCCTCGCCGTCGGCCTGGCCGGCTACACCGCTCGACGGCAGCTGCGGCAACGGCGCAAGGAACCTCCGCGGGCGGTCCCTGATCTGCCCAAGGTCACCTCGTGACCTCCGCCCGTCACCACCGCGCCGCCGCTGCGCGAGGAGGCCCGCTCCCCTCGCCCCACAGGACCGCCATGGACAGCGCCGTCGCCGTATTGGTCGCGGCCGCCGTCCTCACCGGCAGCGCCGTCCTCGTCGGCTGTGAGCGCGGCGCCTCGGTCGGCGGTGGTTCCTTCTCGGCGGGCCCGGCGAGCACCGGCTGCCCCGCCACCCTGGCTCGCGCCGAGGCGGCCGTTGAGCGGGCCGAGAAGACCATCCCCGCAGCGCACGGCATCCCCGACGGCCCCACGGCAGCCTCCGGCAAGAACATCGTGTACGTCGCGCAGACCATGACCAACCCCGGCGTCGCGGGCGCCGCCAAGGGTGTGCAGGAGGCCGCCCGGGCCATCGGTTGGCGCCTCCGGCTGATCGACGGCCAAGGCACCCCCGCCGGGATCCAGGCAGCCTTCGACCAGGCCGTCGACCTCCGGCCCTCGGGCATCGTCATCGGCGGGTTCGACCCCGATCTGACGTCCGCTCAGGTCGCGCGGGCGACCGCGAAACACCTCCCGCTCGTCGGCTGGCACGCGGTCGGCTCCCCCGGCCCGAGCAAGCACCCCGCGCTCTTCAGCAACGTCACCACCGAGGTGGAGGACGTCGCGAAGGCCAGTGCGGACTGGGTCATCGCGCATTCCCACGGCCACGCCGGAGTCGTCGTGTTCACCGATGCCTCGATCCCGTTCGCCCGAAGCAAGTCCGCACTGATCGAGAAGGAACTCGCCACCTGCCGCGGTGTGCGGCTGCTGGCGGAGGAGAACATCCCGATCCCGGACTCCAGCAGCCGGACTCCCGTGGAGGTCTCCTCGCTCCTCGCCCGCTACCGGGATGCCTGGACCCACTCGGTCGCCATCAACGACGTGTACTTCGCCGACGCCGCCCCGGCCTTGCGCGCGGCACGCAGGAAGGGGGCGGCGGCCCCCTTCAACATCGGTGCGGGCGACGGCGATCCGTCCGCCTTCCAGCGCATCAACAGCCGGCAGTTCCAGGCAGCCACCGTTCCCGAGCCGTTCGCCCAGCAGGGCTGGCAGATCCTCGACGAATTCAACCGCGCCTTCGCAGGCGCCCCCGCCAGCGGATATGTCGCGCCTGTGCACATCGCCACGGCCGCCAACAGCCGCGGGGCGACGACCTGGGACCCGCCCGGCTATCGCGCGGCGTACCGGAGGATCTGGGGCAGGTAAGTGCCGGTTGACGGCTTCTGCGCACCGACGACACATGGCATGATCATCCCAATCATTACCTGCGGGTAATAGCTCGGCCGGAGTGCTTCCTCCCTCCGGCCGCCCCACATCACGCCCCCGAGGAACCAACTGTGCGCAAGACCATCAGATACGCCGTTTTACCGGCACTCGCGGCCACGTCCCTGCTCGTCGTCAGCGGGTGTGCGCAGGGGCCGTCCGATACCTCCGCCGCCGGGAAAAGCGACGGTAAGGGGCCGGTGAGCGCCGTCGAGGACACCGACGCGCAGTCACCGCTCGCCGTGACCGCGGCGCCCACCGGGGCCGGTGCCCCCAGCGCCGTGGCGAAACCGGGGACAGGCGGCCGTCCGGCGGCCAAGTCGCCGCTGAAGATCGTCGCGTTCGACAGGAACAGTGGTCGGGCCGTCCTCGCCGCGGCGGCCCCCACTGCCCCGCCGAAGGGCGCCGGCAAAGGCGGCGACCACGGCAGCAACGGGGACGAGCACCAGGCCGGGGACCACGGGAAGGGCTCAACTCCCCAGCACCCGGCTCCCGTTGCGGTCGGCGACGTGATCGCCAGCGCCCCTGCCCCTGGTGCGCCGCACGGCACGCTGGCCAAGGTCACCGCGGTGGTGGGCAAGACCGAACAGGGCACCGAGGTCAAGACCGCCCCGGCCACCCTGGGCGCGCTGCTCGGCGGTTCCACGGCGAAGGGGCGGGTCCCCGTCGACCCCTCCGCGGTGAAGGTCGAGCCGCTCACCCCGAACGTCAAGGTCTCCTGGGCGAAGACCGGCAGCGTGCACTTCGGGCCCGAGGGGGCGCAGTTGCCGCTGGGCAACCTGCGGGTCGACGTGAGTGCGGTGCTGCCCACGGTCAAGACGCCGGCGGGTACCGTCGACGCGTCGGCCTCGGGCTTCGTCCAGCTCGCACCCGAGGTCGACTTCTCCTACGACGGCCAGGGCCACACCACCGGCACACCAGGCACCGCATCGGTGAGCCTGTCCGGCGACTGGGCCTCGCAGTGGGAGCTCAAGGGCCAGGCGGCCACCTCCACTCCGGACGGCAAACCGGTCCGGGTGCCGTTCGCCAAGCTGCACGCCGACCCCGTCATCCAGGTCGGCGTGGTGCCGGTCGTGGTCAACCTCGACCTGACCTGCTATCTCCAGGTCGACGCCGACGGCAAGGTGAGCGTCGACGTCAGGCAGGACGTCAAGGGGCACTTCCGGGTCGGCGGCTCCTACAGCCGGGCCAAGGGCTGGACGCCCGTCGCCCAGGCCGACATGACCGGCACCCCGGTGACGGCGACGGCAACGGCCGCCGGAAAGGTGAAGGCCGCACTCGGCACAGAGGCGAGCGTCGGCCTCTACGGCACCGTCGGCGTCACCGGCACACTGGCCCCGTACCTGCGCGCCGAGGTCACCGGCACGGCCACCGGCACGTCGAACGGCACGGGCTCGCTGGTCGGAAAGTGGGCGGCGTACGGCGGCGTCGACCTCTCCGGCGCCCTCCGGGCACGGTGAATTCGAGGGGTCGTTGCAACACTGTGGTCGGTTGATCAGGCCGCGAGCAGTTTAGACAGGTGCTCGGCTGGGGTTTCCCAGCCGAGCGTCTTGCGTGGGCGGCTGTTGAGTTCGGCGGCGACGGCGTCGAGGTCCTCGCGGCTGTGGACGGACAGGTCGGTGCCTTTGGGGAAGTACTGCCGGAGCAGGCCGTTCGTGTTCTCGTTGGAGCCGCGCTGCCAGGGGCTGGCGGGGTCGCAGAAGTAGACCGGGACGTCCGTGGCGATGGTGAACGCCCGGTGGGCGGCCATCTCCGATCCCTGGTCCCAGGTCAGCGAGCGTCGCAGATACGCCGGAAGTGTCCTGACTGTCTCGACCAGGGCGTCCCTGGTTTTCGGCGCGGTGTGGTCGATGGGGAGGTGGACCAGCATCACGTAGCGCGTGGTGCGTTCGACGAGCGTGCCGATCGCGGATTTGTTTTCCGTGCCGATGATGAGGTCGCCCTCCCAGTGGCCGGGGACGGCCCGGTCTGCAGCGTCGGCCGGGCGCTCGCTGATCATCACCATGTCCCTGACCGCGCGGGGCTGGCGCTTGCTGGACTGGCGGTGCGGTCGGCGTCGGGCGCGTCCGGTCCGCAGAGCCTTGGTGAGTTCGCGGCGGAGTTCGCCCCGGCCCTGGACGTAGAGGGCCTGGTAGACCGTCTCGTGCGTCACGTGCATCTCCGGCCGGTCGGGGAACTGTCTGCGCAGAGCCTGACAGATCTGCTCGGGGCTCCACCGCCGGGTCAGATGCTCCTGGATGAAGTCCCGCAGTTCGGGGTTCTGGCCGATCTTTGCGGGCTTGGGCCGGGGCCGGCGGGCATCGGCGCGGGCCTGGGCCGCATGCGGCCGGTAGTGCCACTGGCTGTGCGCCCCGATGGTGCGGTTGCGGCGGATCTCCCGGCTGACGGTGGAGGGGCTGCGGCCCAGTTCGGCCGCGATGGCCCGGATGGTGGCCTTCTCCCGCAGCCGGTCGGCGATGTGGATGCGCTCGTCCTCGCGCAGGTACCGCGACGCAGTGGACCGCGGCGTCCGCGGAGCAAGCGCGGGTGCCACGGTCCGGTTGGGACTCGTCCTGCCGTTCCGCCATTCACGGCCGGTTCTCAGGTTGATCCCGACGACCCGGCAGGCTTCCTTGTTCGAGTACCCCAGCTGCATGAGGCGGAAGTATTCCTCCCGCTCCCGACGCAGCTTCTTGGGCCCCTGAGCCTTCCGCACCTTGCGGATTTCGAAGTCCATCGCATCCCCTGAGCTGGGGTGTTGCGACGACCACTAGAACTCAAGCCTCACTCCGGCGGGGCTTCTTCGTCCGCTGCGCCACGGGGAGGCGGCCCGGGCATCCCGGACGGCTTCCACCGGTCAGCGGCCGGCGTGGATGACCTTCGCGCCGTCCCGGCTGAGCGGGACCGGGACCGTCCGTGGCGCGTCGCGCCGCTCGCGCCCTTCGAGGTCCTTCTGGACCACGTTCACGTTGAGGGACACGCCCTGGCCGCCGCTGAACTTCCCGCTCGCGAAGGCGCCCACGCCGTCCGTGGTGATCTCGTAGCCGGTCGTGTCGACGATCGCGTGGGCGCGGCAGTCGCGGAACACCTCCTCGATGGGGACGAACCAGAGCCAGTGGTAGTCACCGTCGTGCTGGAGGTCGACCTTCTCCTCGAACCAGATCGCCACGTTTCCCACCAGGTTCACGGTGGCCGTCCAGTCGATGTCGTACTTCTGGGTACCGACCACGAGCGACGCCTCGATGAGCGACTTCGACGGGATCCGCAGCGGGAGGTCGACGCTCCAGTTCTGCGTCTCCTTGTGCGTGAACTCCTGCGTCGAGGTCAGGGTCGCCTCGATCGAGGTCGTCTCGCTGACCTTCGCCACGGCCGGGACCTCCGCCGAGACCTCCACCGTGACGCCGATCTTCAGCGACTCCGTCACCGAGATCCGCAGGTCCTGTTCGGTCGTCTTGGCCTGCTTGTACGTGACGACCTGTTCGACCGTGGATCCGTTGCGGTAGTTGGTGGTCACGGAGCTGACCTGGCCCGGTATGGGCGAGGGGGCGTTGGGGTCGTACGTGATGCCGTGGTACTCGGCGCCGACCTGGTGCCTGTGGTAGTCACCGAGCGCGCTCTGCTTGCCGTAGTCGGTGGAGGCGGTGAACCGACAGCCGTGGGAGCCGGGGAAGCGCTCCTTGGCCATCCATGCCCCCCACGCGTCCGTGATCTCCTGCAACGAGCGGGCCGCCGCCTTGCGCTGCGGGGCGGCCGCTCCCCCCTGTGGCCGGGCGCTCGGTCGGCCGGGGGCGGCGGCCGCGGTGCCGGCAGTGGCGAGGGAACCGGGGACGGCCGCGGCAAGGCCGGCGGCCGGGGCGAGGGCGAGCAGGCGGCGCCTGGAGACATGGCTCATGGAGGTCCCAATCCGGTAGGGGCGGAACGGAGAAAACGTCGTGGGAAACCATGCAACCGACGATCCTCCGCAGCGCGTAGGGGCTTTGGTCCCGACGTCCGTGTGGCGCACCTGCCGGGCGGTGGGCGGTGGACCACGTGCTCGTCAGCGGTCCTTGTCTCCGCGGGCGGCACGGGCGACACGATCGGCGCGTCGCATGCGGCCCAGTCGCAGGGCGAGGGCCAGGGCGGAGGCGCCGAAGAGCACACCCGTGATCGCCAACCAGCGGCCGAGGTAGACGTCTTCGGACAACCGCGTGGCACCGGGGTAGGGGGCCGAGAGACCGAAGACGAGGGGGAACCAGACGAGGAGGAGCACGCCGGAGAGGAAGGCGGGCACGCGGAGGTAGTTGATCCATGGTGCGGTCGGCATGCCTGTGGTGCGGTGCCGCAGCACGGTGTGGGTGGAGAGGTCGGCCAGGGAGTACAGGGGCAGCAGGATCAGGTCGTGGAGGATCGCCGCGCCGAGGAACCAGATCGCCACGGCCAGCGGCCGGACGGCGAGCAGCCGCACCAGGGCGTAGCCGGTGAGGGCGAACGAGCAGACCAGTACGAGCAGGTGCAGGGGGTTGGCGCCGTACCAGCGCACGAAGCGTGCCACGGTCAGGTCCTGAAGGTGAGCCGGTGGACCCACTTGGTGTTGTTCACGCCGGGGTTGGCCGGGACGATGATGCGGGCCGGGTAGCCGTGGTCGAGGGAGAGAGCCGCGCCGTTGACGCGCAGGGCGAGCAGCGCTCGCGGGTCGTGGATCTGGTTGCCGCTGAGCAGCACGGAGCTGTAGGGGCCCGGGGGTTGGACGGATTCCACCAGGACGCTGCCGGCACCGGGCAGTCCGGCCATGGCGGCGAGGTCCGCCAGGCGCAGGCCGCTCCAGTGCTGGTCGGGGGTGGACCAGCCCTCCACACAGGCGATCGGCAGGGCGGCGGCGTGCTGGGGCATGCGTTCCAGTCCGTGGGCGGGGCTGCGGACCGGCAGCCAGGTGAACAGTTTCGGGATCACCGACCACAACTTGGCCAGCAGCACCGGCACCAGCATCACGCCCAGTGTCACGTGCACGCCCTGGGTCAGCCGGTACAACCAGGGGGGACGGGTGGGCCAGTCGAAGAGGTAGAAGCCCAGCAGGCCCTTGTCCGGGGTCTGGTCGTTGATGCGGCCCAGTCCGGGGTTGTAAGCGGCGTAGGACAGCATTCCGGTGACGAACATCAGCGGGATGCCGAAGAGCAGTACCAGGCCGAACACCGAGGTCAGCCAGGGGCCGCGGAGCGGGCTGCGCCAGAATTCCGGGCGGAACGGCCCCGGGGGCGGCGGGATCCGGCCGGCTCGCCGTGCGAGGGCGGCCACGCCGGCTGCGGCCCCGGCGGCCCGAGCCACCGTGGCGGTGCGGATCCCCCGGAGACTCCCCCGTCCCCGCTTCGGCCGCGTGCCCGGCGCCGGGCGCTCCGGCCCGCCGGATGCGGCCGGGGCCGACGGCCGTCCGCCCTCTTCCATCGGTTCTCTCCTCCGTCCTGGGCCTACGCGGCACGGTGCGGTGCGGTGTGATGCGGTGCCCGTGGCGTCCCATCGGTGCCCAGTTCATGGGCTCATCTCAGGTGACTGGCTCAGGTGCCTGGCGCCGGTGCCGGGTGAGTGGGCAGAGTGGGCAGAGTGGGCAGGCTTCAAAGTGCCCCAGGTCCGCTCCACCGGTCGGGTCCGACGTGCCCGCGCGGGTCCGGCTCCAACCGAACGGGCGAACCGCTGCTCCGCACGGTGCTACGGGTTCCCGCGTGCCGGCCCCATCATGGTGGGGTGCGAAACCCCCGCGCACGGTGCGCCGCAGCCAGCTCCGCCCGGCCCGGGCGCGCCACGCTGACCAGGGAGGTCGGCTGGTTCGTCGTGATCGGGGTGGCCTCCACGGTCGCCCAGGGCCTGTTGTACTGGGTGCTGCGTCACTGGTGGCCGCCCCTGTCGGCCAATTTCGTCTCCCTCGTCGTCGTCACCGTCCTCAATACGGAGGCCAACCGGCGGCTGACCTTCCGCGGATCCGGGGTCCGGGTCCTCCGGACCCACCTGGCCGCGGGCGGCCTGTTCGTCCTGGCCTACCTGATCACCTCCGGCGCGGTCCTGCTGCTCCGCCACCTCCGGCCCACCGCCTCGACCGCAGCGGAGATCGCGGTACTGGTGCCGAGCGCCGCCCTGGTGACCGTGGTGCGCTTCACCGTGCTGCGGCTGCTCGTCTTCCGCCGCCGTCGCTGACGCCCCCACGGTCGGCGGTCGGCGGGGCCGAACCTTACGAATCGCTGACGACAGGGCACACGGGCTGGTCGGCGACCCCGGAGCAATGTTCTGCTGGTCGCATGGTCGGAGAGAGTCAAGGCAGGCCCGTCGGGCGACGGCTGATCCTGGGGATGCTCGGTCTGGGTGCCGTGGGAGTGGCGGCCGGGGCGCCCCTACAGGACGGCGTGGGCAGGGTGCTCGGCGCGGTGCGCGACAAGGACCCCACCGGCATCACGGGCGTACTGCCCGGCTCGGGCGGGTTCCGGTTCTACTCGGTGGCGTCCTCGGTCCCGCAGCGGTCCGCCACCGACTATCGCCTCTCCGTGGACGGGCTCGTCGAGCGTCCGGCGGTGTACACCTTGGCGGACCTCCAGGGGATGCCGCGTACCCGGCTGGTGCGGGACGTGCAGTGCGTCACCGGCTGGCGGGTTCCCCAGACACCGTTCGCCGGGGTGCTGTTGTCCCATCTGCTCACCACGGCCGGGGTGAAACCGGGGGCCGCGGCAGTGCGCTTCACCTGCTTCGACGGCGTGTACAGCGAGAGCCTCACCCTGGATCAGGCCCGGCGGCCGGACATGCTGGTCGCGTACGAGATGGCGGGCCGACCGGTGACGGACGGGCACGGCGGCCCGGTCCGCCTGTATGCCGCGCCGATGTACTTCTACAAATCGGCGAAATGGCTGTCCGGCATCACGGTCACCGACCGTGTCCGGCCCGGTTATTGGGAGCAGTACGGGTATGACGTGGATGCCTGGGTCGGCAGGTCGAACGGGCGTGACGATGCCCCGGTCGCCTGAGTCTTCGGCCCCGGTGCGGGCATCGGGGACGCTGCGGCGGTTCAGCGTCGCGGAGCGGTGGGTGCACCGGACCACGGCGGCGCTGATGGGCGTCCTGCTGGTCACCGCGGCCTGCCTGTACGTGCCGTCGCTGGCGGAACTCGTGGGGCGCCGCCGGCTGGTGGTCACCGTGCACGAGTGGGCGGGGCTCGCCTTGCCGTTGCCGTTGCTGGCCGGTCTCGTCTCGCGGGCCCTCCGCGCGGATCTGGGCCGGCTGAACCGGTTCGGCCCACACGACCGCGGTTGGGTCCGGGCCGCCCTGCGCGGGGAACGCCGCCCCTCGGGAAAGTTCAACGCCGGGCAGAAGCTGTACGCGGCACTGATCGCCGGATCGGCGCTCGTCCTGCTCGGCACCGGTCTGCTCCTGTGGTTCCCGCGTCTGGCACCCCTGCTCTGGCGGACCGGAGCGACCTTCGTCCACGACTGGACCGCCCTGCTCGTCGGCGTCCTCGTCCTCGGCCACCTGTGGATGGCCGCCCGTGACCCGGAGGCCCGCCGTGCCCTGCGCACCGGCTACGCCTCCCGTGACTGGGCACGGCGGGAGCATCCGCTGTGGGAAGAGGAATCCTGAACGGCGTTGCTCGTGCGGGGAGGGAGGGAGCCGGCGGCCGGTTGTCCTGTCTGGGGCGCGGCGTCGTACCGGACCCCGCGGGTGCGGGTCTGCAACAGTCCGGCGCCCGGCCGGCTCAGGCGGCCGGCTCAGGCGGGCGGCCGGCACCGGAGATGACGTCCGGTCAGGAGGTGCCGGGCGGTATCGGCGCGGGCGACGGTACCGGCCGTGACGGCCAGGGCGGCGCTGCCGTACGTCACCGCCTGGAGGGGAAAGCCGGGCAGCACAGGCCCCGCGAGGTACAGCACGGCGCCGGTGAGGGGGACCGCCAGCCACTCCCAGCGGCCGTCGAGGGCGACGAGGCCGACGACGAGCAGGGCGTACCAGGGGTAGTTGGGCGAGAGCAGCAACAGAGCCGTGCCGGTCACCAGGAGGGCGCCGCGCCAGGGGCGTGCGGGGTCGCCGTACCACCACACGGACAGGGCGAGCAGCGCGAGCAGCACGACGGCGGTCACCGCGGCGGCGGTATCCGGCAGCAGCAGACGCAGCAGGGCGAAGCGGCGCACGTCGCCGGGTGCGTAGCCCTCCTCCTGGAGGTAGCCGGGCAGGTAGCCCAGGACGGCCTGGCCGGAGAGGAGGACGTACGGCAGGTAGCCGAGCGCGATCGTGGCGAGCAGGGGTGCGAGCAGGCGGATCACCCGCTTCGGGGTGCGCTGACCGGACAGAGCGCCGGGCAGCGCCAGGACGGGCAGCAGTTTCACGGCGATCGCGGCACCGAGGAGTGCACCGCGGCGGGCCCCGGCGGTCGCGGTGCCGAGGGCGAGCACGGTGAGCAGGACGCCGAGGGCGTCGATATGGGCGTTGTTGACGGCGTCGAAGGGGACGGCCGGACACCACGCCCACAGGGCGGCGCGGGACGGGGCCCGGTGCGGATCGCCGCGTCGGCGCACCACGGTGAGCAGGGCGACGGTGGTCCCGAACGCCAGGGCGGCGCCGCCGACTTGGAACGGCTTGTGGCGGCTGTCCGGTGGGGAAAGGGCGTGAACGGCGACGTACCAGCCTTCGGCGAGCGGAGGGTAGAGGGTGCGGACCGTGGGGCGGTTGATGCGGGTGCACAGGCCGGTTTCGGTGCGGGTCAGGCCCCAGCCCGTGCAGGGGCCCGTGGTGGGGAAGAGCCAGTCGTCGCGCAGTCCGGCGAGTTCGGGGGCGGCGGGCGGTTGGGCGTAGGGGGAGATGCCGGCGGCCTGGACGCGGCCGTCCCAGGCATAGCGGTACATGTCGGTGCTGGTGCGCGGCGGGGTGGTGATCCCGGCCAGCGCCAGGGCCGCCGCACCGACCAGGACCAGTCCCGTGGCGGCGCGCGCCGGGACCTTGCGCACGGTCCATGCGGCGGCGGCGAACAGGCCCCAGGCGAGGGCGTAGCCGGCCACGAGGCGGCCGGGGGCGCGCTGGCTGTCACCGGCGTGCAGGGTGCCGATGACGGCAGCGGTGAGGGTGGCGAGCAGGACGGCGGTGACGACGGTGCCGGTACGGGCCGGGACCTTCACCGCGCCACGCCCGCGAGCAGGGTGACAGTGGCGGCGAACCGCGAGCCAGGTGGGCAGCAGGCGGCGACCGGGGCGACGTCGGCGGCGGTGTCCACGTCACGCAGCACCGGCAGGTCGCACACCGTCAGTCCCGCCGCGACGAGCCGGCGGCGCTGGATCTCCCCGGTGCGGTCGGTGGACATCGGGACGCCCGGCACGAGGGCCGGGGCGCGCGCCGGGTCGGCGAAACCCAGGGCCCAGAATCCGCCGTCGGCCGCCGGGCCGAACCAGGCGTCGTGCTCCTCTCCGCCGACCCCCGCGAGGAGAGCGGCGGTCAGCTGGGGCGTGTCCATGCCGATCAGGAGCGCCGGTCCGCGGTCGCACTGGGCGAAGGCGGCCGCGATGCGGTCGTCGAGGCCGCCGGTCGCCTGGGGCAGGACGTCGAAGCCCGGCGGAAGCCAGGGGCCCGGACGACCGTCGAGGACGAGGACGCGCCGCCGGGCGGGGGCCCGGGACACGGTGTGCAGGGTGTCGGCGAGGGCGGCCTCGGCCAGGGCGGCCGCCTCCTGGGGCGTATAGGGCGGGGTGAGCCGGGTCTTGACCCGGCCGGGCGTGGGTTCCTTGGCGAGGACCAGGAGCGTGGCCGGGCCCGGCGCCGGGATGCGGGCGGTCATCGCTCGACTCCGGGGACGTGAGCGGTCCTCGCTGGGCCGGTGGCCGGCCGCTCGGCGAGCACCGCGCGCATATCGCGGACCGCCTGCCAGGTGCCGCGCCAGGTGCCGGTGACCTTCGAACGGCCCGTGCGCGGGTGGTAGGGCACGTCCGTCTCCCGTACCCGCCAGCCGGCGTCGGCGGCCCGGACCAGCATTTGCAGCGGGTAGCCGGAACGACGGTCGGTCAGGGCCAGGGCGATCAGTGCCTCGCGGCGGGCGGCGCGCATCGGTCCGAGGTCGTGCAGCCGCAGTCCGGTGCGCCGCCGGACCAGACGGGCCAACTCCACATTGGCCAGGCGGGCGTGGAGTGGCCAGGCACGCAGTGTGGTGGGCCGGCGGCGGCCGAGGACCAGGTCGGCGGAGCCGTCGAGGACGGGCCCGGCGACCTCGGGCAGCAGTCCGGGGTCGAGGGAGGCGTCGCAGTCGCAGAAGCAGACGACGTCGGCGGTCGCGGCGGTCAGGCCGGCGTGGCAGGCGGCGCCGAAGCCGCGGCGGGGCTCGTGGACGACGTGTGCGCCGAGGCGGCGGGCGATGTCCGGGGAGGCGTCGGTGGAGCCGTTGTCGACGACGATCGCCCGCCAGCCCGACGGGATCCGGTCCAGCACCCACGGCAGCGCCGCGGCCTCGTCCAGGCAGGGCAGCACGACATCGACCGTTGAAGGGGAGGGGGAGGGCTCGTTCACCCCACTCACCCTACGAGCCCAAAGGGCGCGAAAAGGACTTTGTAGCCTTACGGATCGCTGACGTCGCGGCACGGGACGGACGGGCCGCACGACGGGGACGACCGTCGACGGAGGGCAGACGGCGGACGGCGGACGGCGGCCACCCTCCGCCGCCTTCCGCCGGCATCACCGACATCACCGACATCACCGACATCACCGGCAAGTCAGCCGGCGCGCAGCGGTGCCGCCGCGAACTCCGCCACCCCCGCCGCGAAGGCGATCCCCGGCTGCCAGCCGAGTTCCGCACGGAGCCGGTGCGAGGAGGCGGTGATATGGCGGACGTCGCCGAGCCGGTACTCCCCCGTGACGACCGGCGCCGGACCGCCGTAGGCCGCGGCCAGGGCGGCGGCCATCTCCCCCACCGTGTGCGGCTCGCCGCTGCCGACGTTGTACGCCCGGGCCGCGCCCGACGGCAGGTCGTGCACGCCGGCCAGGGCCGCGAGGTTGGCCGCGGCGACGTCCCGCACGTGCACGAAGTCCCGCCGCTGGCCGCCGTCCTCGAACACCCGGGGCGCCGCGCCGCGCGCCAACGCGGAGCGGAACAGCGAGGCGACGCCCGCGTAGGGGGTGTCGCGCGGCATCCCGGGGCCGTACACGTTGTGGTAGCGCAGGGCCGCGGCCCGCCCGCCGGTCGCCCGCGCCCATGCGGCGGCCAGATGCTCCTGGGCGAGCTTCGTTCCGGCGTACACGTTGCGCGGGTCGGTCGGCGCGTCCTCGTCCACCAGCCCGGGGGCGAGCGGCTCGCCGCACGTCGGGCAGGACGGTTCGAAGCGTCCCGCCTCCAGGTCCGCGACCCGACGCGGCCCGGGCCGTACGACGCCATGCCGGGAGCACACGTACCGGCCCTCCCCGTAAACCACCATCGAACTCGCCAGGACCAGACGTCGCACCCCGGCCGCGGCCATGCCCGCCAGCAGCACGGCGGTGCCCAGGTCGTTGCACCCGACGTAGGCGGGAGCGTCCGCAAAGTCCTTGCCGAGCCCGACCATTGCGGCCTGGTGGCAGACGGCATCGACGCCGTGCAGCGCATCGGCGACGGCGTCCTCGTCGCGGACGTCGGCGTGCCGCCAGTCCACCCCGTCGGGGATCGGCGGGGCGGTGCGGTGGGCGGCGGGCAGCAGGGCGTCGAGCACGCGCACGGCGTGCCCGGCCCCGGTGAGTGCGGTGACGAGGTGCGAGCCGATGAAGCCCGCGCCTCCGGTGACCAGGATCAGCATGGCACCGACCGTACGGCCGCCCGCCAGCCCGCCGGCCGCACCGCGACGGAACGTCAGACTTTCGTCATTCTTCCTGCCGGCGGTCGGCCCACGTCATGGTGAGCTCGCGTCCGAAGTTGACGTGGCCGGCGCGGTGGAAGGCGTTGGCCATCGGCAGGTTGCCGAGGTCCGTCGACGCCCGGATGCGGGGCGAGGCACCGCGTGCTGCGCCTGTTCAGCAGGCGCAGTGGGGGGATCCGATCGGGGCCGTCAACGGGTCGACCGGTGCGCGCCGCAGGTCGCCGTTGGCGTCGGCGACCGGCAGTCCTTCGCGGGTCCAGTACTCGATTCCGCCGATCATCTCCTTGACCTGGTAACCGAGTCGGGCCAGGGCGAGGGCCGCACGGGTCGCCCCGTCGCAGCCGGGTCCCCAGCAGTACGTGATCACGGGCACGGTCGGATCCAACAGCGTTGCGGCGCGGGCCGGAATGTCGGCGGTGGGCAGATGCACCGCGCCAGGCACGTGCCCCTGCGTCCATGCGGCGTCCCCGCGCGAGTCGACGAGCACGAAGCCGGGGTCGCCGGATTCCAGTGAGGCATGCACATCGGACACGTCCGCCTGGAAGGCCAGTCGGGCGGCGAAGAAGGCGGCCGCGTCGGCGGGTGCCGCCGGCGGCACCCGGAGGGCGGCGCTGATCTGGGTCTTTGTCATGCCCCAAACGCTATGCTCCCCGCCCCCTCTCCAGAACCCGCGATCCACGGCCCTGCCTGCTCCGCGCCGGGATTTCCGTGGTATTACTCGGCCATGGCCGCTGATTCCCTCGACCCCACCGATATACGACTGCTGGAAGCGCTACAGCGCAACGGGCGGGCCAGCTATGCCGAGTTGGCCCGCAGCGTGGCAATGTCACCGAGCGCCGTCACGGAACGGGTACGTCGGCTGGAGGAGAGCGGCGTCATCTCCGGCTACTCCACCCTTGTGCGCCCGGAGGCCCTGGGGCTCGACGTCCTGGCCTTCGTCCGGCTCCGCTATCCCAACGGGAACTACAAGCCGTTCCATGACCTGCTCGACACCACGCCCGAGATCGTGGAGGCCCACCATGTGACGGGCGAGGACTGCTTCGTCCTCAAGGTCGTCGCGCGTTCGATGCGCGACCTTGAAGTCACCACCGGCCGCATCGCCGCCCTGGGTTCCGTCACCACGAGCGTCGTCTATTCCAGTCCGCTCCCCAACCGGTCGTTGACGACGGCCGTTTCCCGAGGCCCGTCGGGCGGGTAGCGGGGCGTGGGGTGGGTGGCAGGCACCCGATGCGGAGTTGCGTCAGCAGGTCAGACGTCGCCCTGTACGAGCGCGTGCAGATGCTCGTCGTGCCATCCGTCCGCGTGCAGCAGTGCGCTCCGCATGGTGCCTTCGAAGGAGAAACCGGCCTTGGTCGCGACCCGGCAGGACGCCGGATTGGCCACCGAGTGGCACAGTCGCAGCCGATGCAGACCGAGGTCGTCCAGGGCCCACCGGCTCACGCGTCGGGTGGCCTCGGTCACGACACCGCCACCGCGTGCCGCGGGCAGGAGCCAGTACACGATCTCGGCGCTGCCGCCCCGGAGATCGATGTCGCCCCACCCGATGAGCCCGACGGCCTCGCCGTCCGGTTGCGCCAGGGCCCAGATCGCGCTCAGCTCGGCGCGCCAGCGCTGGTGCATGCGCTCGATCCGCTGCCGGGCCGCTTCGGCCGTCTCCACCAGGAGGCGGTTCCACTGCCGTATCGCCGGGTCCTGACTGGCGGCAACCAGGACATCGGCGTCGGTCGGGCGCCAGGGGCGTAGTGCCCAACCACTCGGCAGATTGAGCACGGGTTGACTGTGCAGGGCCATCCGGCCCGCGGGCACGACGGCCGGGATACCGGTCGGTGCGCTGGTGGGTGCGGCGGTTGGCGCGGCGATTGGCGCGCCGGTCGGCTGGGGCGAGTTGGTGGTCATCGCGGCATCGTGCCACAGCAGGTCGGGAACCGGCTGCGTTGCTGGTCACGGCAGTCCACACCGTTGCCTGTGGGGCTTTGACGTGGCGTCAGGCATGGTCGGTCATCGGTCTCCGCTGGACATCGATTGGCCGGGCGGCTAAATTTCTGGCCATGCGGTCAGAAAATGGTCCGAGCGGCCAGCCCGGTGGCGGGAAGAGCAGACAGCCGGCGCCGGAGCCGGAGCGTTCGCTCATCGAGAAGGTGCGCCGGGCCCAGATCGTCGAGGCTGCCATCGAAGTCATCGCGGTACGGGGGTTCGCGAAGGCTTCGATGGCGCAGATCGCCGAGCAGGCCGGCGTCAGCAAGGGCGTGATCTCGTATCACTTCGCAGGCAAGAACGAGTTGATCGAGCGGACCGTCGAGCAGGTCTACGACGGCCTCGGCACCTTCGTCGCATCCCGCCTCCCGGAACAGACCGGCACGGCCGCCTGGCTGCGCGTCTACATCGGTTCGATCGCGGAGTACATGGCCGACCACCGGATCCAACTCAGTGCGCTCGGTGAGATCTTCACCAACTTCCGCACCGAGGACGGGGGTCTCCGGTACGGCATCGCCTCCAGCGAGTCGATCTACGCCCACTTGGAGGACGTGTTCCGCGCGGGCCAACAGTGCGGGGAACTGCGTGCGTTCGACGCCCGGGTGATGGCCGTCAGCCTTCAGGCCGCGATCGACGACATGTTCGCGTACTGGAGCGTCCACCCCGACCACGACCTGACGGCGCACGCCCGCGAGCTCACCGACCTCTTCTGGCACGCCACCCGCGCGGACCGCCCGTCCGCGTCCTGAACCACACCCAACGGGGGAATTTCCATGGCACATGACCTCGGGCGTACGGTGGCGCCCGCCGACACCGCCGGGCCGACGCGCCCACGCCTGCACTACGTCGACAACCTGCGCATCGCCCTGACGGCGCTGGTGGTGCTGCACCACACGGCCGTCACCTACGGCAACATCCCCGCCTGGTACTACACCGAGCCCGCCAAGGACGGGACCGGGCTGATCCTGGACGCCTTCGTCGTCGTCAACCAGGCGTTCTTCATGGGCTTCTTCTTCATGATCGCCGGGTTCTTCACCCCGGCGTCCTACGACCGCAAGGGCCCGGGCCCGTTCCTCCGGGACCGACTCAAGCGGCTCGGCATCCCGCTGCTCGCCTTCCTGCTGCTGATACGTCCGCTCACCGGCCTCGACGCGTACTTCCACCTGAAGACCGCTTTCGCGGAGCGCGGCGATGCCCTGCCCTACTGGGTCTACTACCTGGCGAGTTGGGACGCGGGCCCGCTGTGGTTCGTGGAAGTGCTCCTGGTGTTCGCCCTGCTCTACGCCCTCGTCCGGCGCCGTGGCGCCCGGCGTGCCCTGGCCGCGGCCGGCACGTCGACGAACGGCCTCCCGACGCCCCAGCCACTGCGGCCGCTGCGGCCGCGTGCCATCGTCCTCTTCACCCTCGCTCTCGCCCTGGCCACCTACGGATGGCGCATCCTCGTACCGGTCGGCGTGTACGTCCCGTTCGTCGGGCTGCCCACCCCCAGCTATGCCGTGCAGTACGGGAGTTTCTTCGTGCTGGGCGTGCTCGCGCACCGCCGTGGTTGGGCGCAGTCCCTCTCCCGCCGTACGGGGCGGGTGGGCTTCATGGTCGCCAGCGTCGCGACCCTCGCCTATCTGCCGGTCCTCGCCACGGCGAAGGCCGGGGCGACGGACGGACACGGTACGTGGCAGTCGCTGGCCGCGGCCGCCTGGGAGTCGACGTTCGCGGTGGGGGTCGTCCTGGGGCTGACCGTGCTCTTCCGGGAACGCCTCAACCGCCAAGGCCGGAAGGCCGCGTTCCTTTCCCGGCACGCCTTCGGGGTCTACGTCCTGCACGCGCCGGTACTGGTCGGGCTCGGGCTGGCCTTCCGCTGGTTGGACGCCCCGGCGGTCGCCAAGTTCGCGCTGGTCGCCGCCCTCGCCCTGCCCCTGTGCTGGGCCGTGGCCTACGTCGTCCGCCGCATACCGCGCGTCGATCGGGTGCTGTAGGGGCGGCTGGCCGGTTCCCCTCCTGCTGGATGCGGCAACTGGGGCCTGTCCGGGCCTGATCCACCGGACAGGCCCCAGCGTGCCGCGGAGGGAAAATCCCCCGGCGTTCTCCGTGCGATCTACGGAAAAGCGGTCAGACTCAACGGAGACGGCCTGCCGGGACCCCCACCCCGGCAGGCGCGTCGCGTTGCCCCGCGCTTCCCTTCCCCCCTGCACCCCGTGCCGAGGAGTCGACATCGCATGACCGACACCGAGCAGACCGCCCGCACCCGGCGGGCGGCGTTCCGAGCCGCGGCCTTCGCCCGTGACGGGCGCTGGCACCTGGAGATCACCAGCCTCGACCGCGAACCCGACACCGGTGACACCGAGGCCGTCCTCGTCACGCTCTGGCCCACCGGGGCAACCCCGGACGGCGCCGGGTTCCCGGCGGACGGCCTGCGCGCACAGTTGCTCAGCAACGGCTTCGCCCTCGATGACCCCGGCGCCGGGAGGGGCGGATGGACACGCACGGAAGACCAGGAGCACTACACCGCGGCGTGCCATCCGACGGCGGGAGCGGTCTGATCGGGTCCCTGCCCCGTCAGCGTTCCGGGGTGCGCGGCACCAGGTGCTTCAGTCCGTCCACGGTGAGGTCGAGGAGCCGTTCGGCCTGCCCCCGCTGCTCGGGTCGCGCCGAGGTGAGGGCGACGCCGGCGAGGGCGGCGAACATGTCGGTCGGGCGGATGTCGGACCTGAACACGCCGGCTGTCGTACCGGCCTCCAGGAGGGAGGAGAGGGCCGCCTGAATCATCTCGCGGCTCTCGCCGTAGGGGTTGGCGCCCGCGGCGACGACGGCGCGCAGGGCCTCGGCCATGCCGAGTTTGGCGGTGGCGTAGTCGATGAAGCGACGCGTCCACGCGCGCAGGGCCTCATCGGGCGGCAAGGTCGCCAGGAGGCCGGGTACGGCATCGCAGAGCCGCGCCACCTCATTGCGGTAGGCCGCCTCGATCAGGGCCTCCCGGGTCGGGAAGTTCCGGTACAGGGTGCCGCTGCCCACGCCCGCTTCCTTGGCGATGCGCTCGAAGTGTGCGTCCAGTCCCTCTTCGGTGAACACCCGCACCGCCGCGGCCAGGATCTTGTCCCGGTTGCGCTGTGCGTCGGCCCTCAGTGGGCGATCTGCGGCTCGGGCCATCGGTGGCTCTCCTCTCCTCACCGGTTGCTAACTGGAGGCGTCGCCACTTAACGTACGATCAAGTGGCGGCGCCCCCACTTTCACTGTAGGGCATGGCTCCGGTCTGCCCTCTTCCCCCTCCTGGAAGGGCTGTCCATCATGTCGGGAATCGAAGGCAAGGTCGTGGCGATCACCGGCGCAAGCAGCGGCATCGGCGAGGCGACCGCCCTGCTGCTCGCCGAGCGCGGCGCCCGGGTCGTCCTCGGGGCACGCCGCCCGGAACGCCTTGCGGCCCTGGCCGCGCGCATCGAAGAGGCCGGCGGCCAAGCCGCCTGGTCCCGCACGGACGTGACGCGGCGCGCGGACCTGTCCGACCTCGTCACGCTGGCGTGCGACCGCTACGGCAAGCTCGACGTCCTCGTCAGCAACGCCGGGGTCGGCTTGATCTCCCCCCTGGACGACCTGCGCGTCGAGGACTGGGAGGAGATGATCGACGTCAACGTCAAAGGGGTGCTGTACGGGATCGCCGCCGCCCTGCCCGTCTTCCGGGCACAGGGCTTCGGACACTTCGTCAACACCGTTTCCACCGCCGGACTGCGCATCGTTCCGCTCCAGTCGGTGTACGCCGCCACGAAGAACGCCGTCCGCACCCTCTCCGAGGGCCTGCGTCAGGAAGCCGGCGACAGTCTCCGCGTCACCGTCGTCTCGCCGGGCTTCGTCCGTACGGAGTTCGCAGAGCGCATCGATCCGTCCGTGAAGGCCCGGATCGTCGACAAGATGGACGCGATGGGGCTCTCGCCGGACGCGGTGGCCCGCGCCATCGCGTTCGCCATCGAGCAGCCGGACGGTGTCGACGTGGGTGACATCGTCGTCCGGCCCACCGCCCAGGATTGAGGGGGCGTACTCGCTTGATCGACGGGCGAGTTGGACGGCGGTGCAGCGGGCCGCGCCGGCCGGGAGAGCCGCGTTCGCGGGCGCACGGTACCGACTGCGCCGGTGGCAGTGCCCGTGGCTGCGTCTGTGGCGGTGATCGCGCCTGCGTCAGGCGGATTGACGGGACGTCATGGGGGCGCCGGGCCGTGTGCGTCATGGTGGGCGCAGTGGGTGCGGGGCGGACTATCAGAGGCGGTGGGGCGGCAGTGTCACCAGGCAACCGGGTAGCGAACCGGGTGCCCTCCTATGCGGCCCGGCAACAGGCCGATCGCCACCAGCAGCACGGTGGCCAGCCCGAGCAGCGGGAGGAACGGCATCGGATGCGGGGCCTGCAGCACCACGATCACCGACGTGGCGGCGGCCGGAGAGTGGGAAAGGTGGGTGAGCATCATCGCGCCCAGCGAAAGCCCGGCGGCCACCGCGGCGCCCCAGGCGGTGCTCCCGGTCACCGCCAGGGTGCCGAAGCCGATCGCAGCGGACATCAACTGGCCACCGACCAGGTTGCGCGGCTGGGAGATCGGCAGCCCGGGCGCCCCGTGCACCAGGGCCGCGCTGGCCGCCAGGGGCGGGATCAACAGCGGCTCGTGCAGCAGCACACCCATCCCGACCAGGAGGAGCAGGGCACCGATGGCGAAGGCGGTTTCCCTCAACACGTGCAACGGGTGCGGCCTGGGGGTGGCAGGGGGCAGTGGTACGGACATGCAGGGACTCCAGGCAGGCAGGTGCGGCCTCCTGATCATAAACAAAATGTTGATTGAACCGTGAACGTACCCTCACGGGACCAGCCAGCCAGGCAGATCACGCTTGAGCGAGACCCCTCGACCGCCCGCCGACAGCTCCGTGCACCCACCAGTCCGCACGGGGGCTCGCCCTTCGTCGCCACCCTGGGGAACGGTATAAAAGCGGTATGGTGCGACAAGCTCAGGACGGTGGACAGCGAAGCCCGGCCGACCGGCCGGCGGACGACCTGTACGAGACCGTGGAGGAGGTCGCCGCGGCCGTGATGACGGCGTCCCGCCTGTTCGTTGCGCTCTCCGCGCGGGCACTCGCCGAGACCGAGCCGACACTGACGCTGCCGCAACTGCGCACTCTGGTGGTCCTGCACAGTGAGGGCCCGGTCAAGCTCGCCGCGCTCGCCGCAGGGCTGGACGTGAACCCGTCCACGGCGATGCGGATGGTCGACAAGCTGGAGGCGCGCGGCCTCGTGGACCGTCAGATGAACCCCGACAACCGTCGCGAGGTCATCCTGGGCCTCAAGCCGCACGGCCGGCGCCTGGTCGAGAAGGTCTTGGCCCACCGGCATCAGGAGATCCAGGCCATCGTCGCCAGCCTGCCGGCCGACCGGCGCGCCGAGTTGGTGCGGGGACTGCGCGCCCTGACCGATGCGGCCGGTGAGCAAACCGTCGATTCGCTGACGGAGCGGTACTGACTGACGCAGTTCCCAGGCAGGTTGGCCGGGTGTCGAGAGGTCCGGCGAGCCGAACGAACCAGGTGTGCGAACGGGGCCTTCGCCGCGACGAAGGCCCCGGGGGAACTCAGGTGAGGACGACGTCCGGGTCACGTCGACGGTTGCCCGGAAGCAGACGTTGCCGGTGGTGCTCCTCCGTCAGGTCGTGCCGTCGCGCGTGGAGCAGATGGTGGAGCGTGACTGTCCCCACGACGCGGGCGTCGGGGCCGTGACTGACCACGGGGGCCTGGGTCACGTCGTGTTCGGCGAAGAGGTAGGCGGCACGGCGCAGGGTGTCGTCCGGCCGGAGGGTCACCGGAGACGGTACGCAGACATCCGCCACGGTGCTGCTCCCTTGCAGACCGGCGTCCTGGGCGAGCGCTTCCAGCAGCCGGTCCCGGGTCGTCACCATGCCCGTCGTACCCTCGTCGGTCGTCACCGGGACCAGCCGCTGTCCATCGCCTGCGGAGCCTTCCGCATCCCTGATGAGCTTGATCGCGACGTCCACGCCGCCCTTTCCCTCAAGGAGGAGGGGCTGGCGTTCCATGACCTCTTCGACGAAGAACGTCTCCAGCGGGTCGGTGGAGTATTCCCTGGTCAGGTGCAGACCACGGCGGGCGATCTTCTCGGTGAGCACCGAGCGCTTGAGCAGGAGAGCGGACAGCGCGTAGGCGGCGGTGGAGGAGATCAACAACGGCAACACCGCGCCCCAGGCATGGGTGAGTTCGAGGGTGAAGACCACTCCGGTCAACGGTGACCGCATCACCCCGCCCACCACGGCGGCCAGTCCCATCATCGCCCAGAAGCCTGGAATGACGTGGGGGAAGACCAGCCCTTCGGCCGCGCCGACCGCCCCACCGATCATGAAGACCGGAGCGAGGACCCCGCCGGAGGTACCCGAGCCGAGCGAGAGCGACCAGATCAACGTCTTGACGATGAGGATGCCGACGATGAGCGACACCGTGGCGCGGCCGGTCAGCAACTGCTCGATGACGTCGTAGCCGACACCGAGGGCACGCGGCTCGACCAACCCGCCCAGGCCGATGACCAGCCCGCCGATGGCGGGCCACCACATCCAGTGGAAGGGCAGCCGGGCGAAGCCGTCCTCGGCCCGGTAGACCAGCCAGGTCGCGGCCACCGCCAGGGCACCGCCGAGCAGTCCGGCCACCGCGCAGAGCACGTTGACCGCGGGGGCGACGTGGAGGCCGGCGGCGGACACCGGGAAGACGGGGGCCGTCCCCAGCAGGAAGCCGCGCACCACAGTGCTGACACCGACCGCCGCGACCACCGGCACGAAGCTGCGCGGGCGCCACTCGAAGAGCAAAAGTTCGACGGCGAGCAGCACGGCCGCCAGCGGCGAGTTGAAGGTCGCCGCCATACCGGCCGCCGCCCCGGAGACCAGCAGCGTCTTGCGTTCATCGGCGCTCAGCCGCAGAGCCTGCGCCAGGATCGAGCCGATCGCGCCACCGGTCATGATGATCGGCCCTTCGGCACCGAACGGGCCGCCGGTGCCGATGCTGATCGCCGCCGACACCGGCTTGAGCACCGCCACCCGGGGCTCGACCCGGCTGCCACCGGTCAGGATCGCCTCGATCGCCTCGGGCATACCGTGCCCGCGGATCTTCTCCGACCCGTAGCGCGCCATCACACCGATCACCAGTCCGCCGAGCACCGGCGCGCCCAGCACCAACCACCACGGCCGGTGCTCCAGGCCCGGCGCAACCAGCGAGGTCGACCAACGCTGGTAGAACACCACGTTGGTGACCAGTCCGATCAACCGCAACAACGCCAGCGCTGCCACCGCACCTGCGCCGCCGACCAGCAATGCCCAGCCGCAGATCACCAGCATTCTCGGCTGAACCGTGAAGTCACCGAGGTGGGCGCCCCGGTGTCTCGTCTTCCCCGTGCGCGCCCCGTTCACCGCAGCGACCCACCACATCGCGGCGCGTCGGTGGACACCGCTCGCCCGCCTGACCACAGGCACGTTCGTATGATTTCCATAGCGCAAGTATTGCAGTGTGCAAGACTTGCAGACAGGTGGTGTCCAGCACCCGGACGGACCGGTGGTCGGCTCCCGGGGGCGGACACCCCAGGAAGTGCGCCCGAGCGCACCACTCCCCACCACCCTGGAGACGTCAAGGCAGCCGACGGCACCGGCCCGGATCACGAGGGGCGGCGCGTTGCCGCCGCACAGGCATCCCCCAGGCACCCACGCGGACCCGCCCCCCAGCCAACCCCGACGCCGCCCGCACGACCCGCACCCCGGGCCGGCGCCGTTAACGCACGCTCTTCTTCGCCTCAGCCTGGTACGTGGGAGCCATCGCGAAGTGGCAGGTCAGACAGGTGAGTTCGCGCGCCGGCCGAGAGAGCGTCGACTGGCCGACCCCGGCAAGCCGATGGCCGGGCTCCAAGGCAACATGACAGTGCCGGAGGCAGACACCCACACCGCAGTGATGACAGATACCCACGGCGTCGACGACCTCTTCGGCCCACGCGCAGTCGAAGCACTTCATGAGACTCACCCGCCTCCTGTGCGCCCACCCGAACCCATTCTATCGCCAGGAAAGTATTGCGGTAGGCAATGTTCCAGCGCCGCGGCCCGCGCCAGGCAGACCGTGAGCAACACCGTGCCCACCGTCACCGCCGCGTACGCGGGGCACACACATGTAGGTACTCCGGAGCCGCACGCACCGTCCGGGCTACGCACGGTTACGCATGGCGACGGACGGGACTCCCCCCCCGACCCCGACAAGCCCCGACCGACGCCGTTCGGACGGTCAGGACGAGGGGCCGGCGGGTTCGTCGAGGCCGCGGGCCGCGACGAGGTGGGCGCTACCGTCGGCCAGCCGGTAGGACAGCCCCACCACCGCCGCCCGGCGGGCCGCCACCCGCCGGGCCAGCTCCCGAGAGCGGTCCAGCAGCAAGTCGACCGTGTGCCGTACGTGCTCGGCGAGGATCTCGTCGGGCCGCACGCGCCCGGCGGCCCGCGCAGCCAGCACGCTGGGGGTGACGCGCTCGACGACGTCCCGGATGTAGCCGGCCGGCGTCACACCGGTTTCGAGTGCGGTACAGGCGGCGCCGATCGCGCCGCACGAGTCGTGGCCGAGGACCACGACCAGCGGGCAGTCCAGCACCTCCACCCCGTATTCGATGCTGCCCAACACCTCCGCCCCCACGACCTGGCCCGCGGTGCGGACGACGAACAGGTCACCCAGGCCGCGGTCGAAGATGACCTCGGCGGCCAACCGGGAGTCGGAGCACCCGAAGAGTACGGCGAAAGGACGCTGGACCGGCGCGATCTCGGTGCGGCGCGTGGCGTCCTGGTTGGGGTGTGCGGGTGCGCCGGCGACGAAGCGTTCGTTGCCGGCGAGCAGCAGCTCGAAGGCTTCGCGAGGAGTGGGGGACGTCATGTCGCTCATAGATCCCCACCGACGGCTCCGTCAATCACACGGCCCATGCGGCTCAGCACTGCCATCTCCCTGCTCACTCTTCTTCTCCTCACCGATTCGAAGTACATGCCATTGGCAAGTATTGCAAAGCGCAAGAAAAACTACGTATAACTCTCATCAACCCTTCCGTGGTGGTGCGTCAGGAACGCCGCGGCACGGTCAAGCTGGTCCCGGTGGCACGCGACCTTCCCGGCACGGGGGCCGAGTGGTCGGCGCTGCCACCCGCGTACCGTGAAAGGAGCGACGGTGGTGGTACGACGCGGTGCCCGCAAGGAAGCCGAACGCGTTGCGGCGGCGGCCGCAGAGCAGCTGCTGCGGATCGGAACGGCCTTGCGGAAGGCACCCACGACGCCGGACCTACGGGCGGTCTACCGGACCGACCAGAGCGTCAACGACACGCCCTACCGGGAACGTTGGGCCCATGACCGGGTCGTCCGTTCCACGCACGGGGTGAACTGCACCGGCTCGTGCTCGTGGAAGGTGTACGTCAAGGACGGCGTGATCACCTGGGAGACGCAGGAGACGGACTACCCCTCGGTGGGCCCGGACCGGCCGGAGTACGAGCCGCGCGGCTGTCCGCGGGGCGCCTCGTTCTCCTGGTACACCTACTCACCGACCCGGGTGCGCTACCCGCACGTGCGCGGGGTGCTCCTGGAGCTCTACCGCGAGGCGCGGGAGCGCATGGGCGACCCGGTGGCGGCCTGGGCGGAGATCACCGGTGACCCGGACAAACGGCACCGGTACCAGTCGGCGCGCGGCAAGGGCGGCCTGGTGCGGATCGGGTGGGACGAGGCCCTGGAGATCGCGGCCGCCGCCCACGTGCACACCATCGCGGCGTACGGCCCCGACCGGGTCGCCGGCTTCTCGCCGATCCCCGCCATGTCGATGGCCTCGCACGCGGTCGGCGCACGGTTCATGTCCCTGATCGGCGCGCCGATGCTCTCCTTCTACGACTGGTACGCCGACCTGCCCATCGCCTCGCCGCAGGTCTTCGGCGACCAAACGGACGTACCGGAGTCCGGCGACTGGTGGGACGCCGCCTATCTGATGCTGTGGGGCTCCAACGTGCCGGTGACCCGCACCCCGGACGCGCACTGGATGGCCGAGGCCCGATACCGGGGCCAGAAGGTGGTGGTGGTCTCCCCCGACTACGCGGACGCGACGAAGTTCGCCGACGAGTGGTTGCATCCGCATCCCGGCACCGACGGCGCCCTGGCGATGGCCATGGGGCACGTGATCCTCACCGAGTGCTTCGTCCGGCGGCAGGTCCCGTACTTCGTCGAGTACGTCAAGCAGTTCACCGATCTGCCGTTCCTGGTGGAACTCGACGAGCGGGACGGGCAGTTCGTGCCGGGGAAGTTCGTCACCGCCGCGACCCTGGGGCTGGAGACGGATGACGAGGCAGCAGCGGCCTGGAAGCCGGTGCTGCTCGATGCGGCCTCCGGCCGGCCGGTCGTCCCGCACGGCACCCTCGGCGACCGCTGGTCCAAGGGCGGCGCCGGCCGCTGGAACCTGGACCTGAACGGGATCGAGCCCGCGCTGACCTTCCAGCGGGAGGGCGGCACCTCCGTCCCGGTGCTGATGCCGCGCTTCGACGCGCCCGGTTCCGTACGGCGCGGCGTCCCGGTGCGGGAGATCGACGGGCGCCGGGTGACCACCGTCTTCGACCTGCTGCTCGCCCAGTACGGCGTTCCGCGGCCGGGGCTGCCCGGCGACTGGCCGGAGGACTACGACGACGCCACGCGTCCCTACACCCCTGCCTGGCAGGAGACGATCACGTCGGTGCCGGCGGCCGCGGTGGTGCGCGCGGCCCGGGAGTTCGCGCACACCGCCGAGAAGACCCGCGGCCGCTGCATGATCGTCATGGGCGCGGGCACCAACCACTGGTTCCACTCCGACACCATCTACCGGTCGTTCCTCACCCTGCTGCTGCTCACCGGCTGCCAGGGCGTGAACGGGGGTGGCTGGGCCCACTACGTCGGGCAGGAGAAGGTCCGCCCGTACACCGGCTGGCAGCAGTTGCAGTCCGCGGCGGACTGGGTGCGCCCGGCACGCCAGGTGGCCGGCACGCCGTACTGGTACCTGCACACCGACCAGTGGCGGTATGACGGTCAAGACGCCGGCATGCTGGCCGCAGCGACCGCCGGCGGCGCGTTCGCCGGCCGGCACACCGCCGATCTGGTGGCCCAGTCGATGCGGCTGGGCTGGATGCCGTCCGCCCCCACGTTCACCGCCAGTCCCCTCGACCTCGGCCGCCGGGTGCACGAGTCGGGCCACGAACCGGGCGAGTGGGCGGCCGCCGAACTCGCCGCGGGCCGACTGGCGTTCGCCTGCGAGGACCCGGACGATCCGGCCAACTGGCCGCGGGTGCTCACCGTGTGGCGGGCCAACCTCATCGGCTCCTCGGCGAAGGGCAACGAGTTCTTCCTGCGGCATCTGCTGGGGGCGAGCGACAACGCCCGCGCGCAGGAAGCACCGGACGGGAGTCGGCCGCGCGACCTCGCCTGGCACGACGAGGCGCCACGCGGCAAGCTGGACCTGCTGCTGGCCCTGGACTTCCGGATGACCTCCACCACGCTGATGGCCGACCTCGTCCTGCCCGCCGCGACCTGGTACGAGAAGCACGACCTGTCCAGCACCGACATGCACCCCTACGTGCACGCCTTCTCCCCCGCGATCAACCCGCCCTGGCAGGCACGCACCGACTTCGAGATCTTCCACGGACTCGCAGCCCGGTTCAGCGAGTTGGCGACCGGCCGGTTGGACACCGCGTACGACCTGGTGGCCACCCCACCCCAGCACGACACCCCCGGCGAAACGGCCCAGCCCGGCGGCACGCTGCGGGACTGGCGGGACGGTACGCCGCCGGAGCCGGGCCGCAACCTCCCGATGTTCACCGTCGTCGAGCGGGACTACCCCGCGGTCGCCGCGAAGCTGGCGGCGTTCGGCCCGCTCGCCGAGGAACACGGCATGACCGTCAAGGGCATCACCGTCCACCCGGTGCCGGAGGCCCGCTGGTTGGCCGAACGCTGCGGTACCGCCGCCGCCGGCCCGGCCCGCGGACGTCCCCTCCTGGACACCGACGTGAAGCTGTGCGAGGCCGTCCTGGCGTTGTCCGGCACCACCAACGGGCGCCTGGCCGCCGAGGGTTTCGACCGGCTCGCCGAACGTTGCGGTCCCGGCAGCGGATTCGCCGGGCTCGCCGAGGCGGTCCGCGAGCGCCGGGTGGTCTTCTCCGACACCCAGAACCGGCCGGTCCAGGTCGGCACCAGTTTCGAATGGTCCGGCAAGGAGGCCCCGGACCGCCGCTACGCACCCTTCACCGTCAACACCGAACACCACAAACCCTGGCACACCCTCACCGGACGCCAGCACTTCTACCTCGACCACGACTGGATGGCCGAACTGGGCGAGCAACTCCCCGTCTACCGGCCACCGTTGGACCAGGCAGCGGTACAGGGCGCCGCCCCCGCCGAGGACGACTCCCGCTCGGTGACCGTCCGCTACCTCACCCCGCACTCGAAGTGGTCGATCCACTCCGAATACCAAGAAAACCTCCTCATGCAGACCCTGGCCCGCGGCGGACCGGTCATCTGGATGAGCGTCACCGACGCCGAGGCCATCGGGGCCGCGGACAACGACTGGATCGAGGCGGTCAACCCCAACGGCGTGGTGACCGCCCGGGCCGTGGTCTCGCACCGGATGCCGCCCGGCACGGTGTTCATGTACCACGTCCAGGAGCGCCTGGTGAACGTCCCCCGCACCCAGGCGACCGGCCGCCGCGGCGGGGTGCACAACGCCCTCACCCGCCTGCTGATCAAACCCACCCACCTCATCGGCGGCTACGGACAGCTCTCGTTCGCCCCCAACTACTACGGGCCCACCGGCAACCAACGGGACGCGGTCACCGTCATCCGCCGCCGCACCCAGCACGTGGAGTACTGAAGATGCCCCGTCGCAAGACCACCATCGGTCGCTGTATGGCACAGGTCGCCATGGTCATGAACCTCGACAAGTGCATCGGCTGCCACACCTGCTCGGTCACCTGCAAACAGACCTGGACCAACCGCCAGGGCACCGAGTACGCCTGGTTCAACAACGTCGAGACCCGCCCCGGCCAGGGCTACCCCCGCGGCCACGAGGACCAGGACAAATGGAAGGGCGGTTGGCGCCTGGACGGCCGGGGCCGCCTCGTGCCGCGCTCCGGCGGCCGCGCCCGCCGCCTGGCCCGGCTCTTCGCCAACCCCGAACTCCCCGCGCTCGACGACTACTACGAGCCCTGGACCTACGACTACGACACGCTGATCTCCGCACCCCTGGGCGACGACCTGCCGACCGCCCGCCCCCGGTCCCTGATCGACGGCCGCCCCACCGCGGTGACCTGGGGCCCCAACTGGGACGACGACCTCGGCGGCGGCCCCGAGCACCTGGCCGGCGACCCCGTGCTGCGCCGGATGAACGACCAGGTCAAGCTGGAGTACGAGCAGGCGTTCATGTTCTACCTGCCGCGCATCTGCGAGCACTGCCTCAACCCGTCCTGCGTCGCGGTCTGTCCCTCCGGCGCGCTGTACAAACGCATCGAGGACGGCATCGTCCTGGTCGATCAGGACCGCTGTCGCGGCTGGCGGATGTGCGTCAGCGGCTGCCCGTACAAGAAGGTGTACTTCAACCACACCACCGGCAAGGCCGAGAAGTGCACCCTGTGCTACCCGCGCATCGAGGCGGGCGAGCCCACCGTCTGCTCGGAGACCTGCGTCGGCCGGCTGCGCTACCTCGGGGTCATGCTCTACGACGCCGACAAGGCCGGTGCGGCCGCCGCCGTCCCCGACGAGCGGGATCTGTACGAGGCCCAACTCGACTGCTTCCTCGATCCCGACGATCCCGAAGTCGCCCGCGCCGCCGAGGAGTCGGGCATCCCGCACGACTGGATCACCGCCGCCCGCCACTCCCCCGTCCGCGACCTGATCACCCGATACCGGGTCGCGCTGCCCCTCCACCCCGAATACCGCACCCTCCCCATGGTCTGGTACGTCCCCCCGCTCTCCCCCGTCGTCGACGCGCTGACCCGCAGCGGCCACGACGGCGAGGACCCCGCCAACCTCTTCGGCGCCATCGACACACTGCGCATCCCCCTCGACTACCTGGCCGGGCTCTTCACCGCCGGGGACCCCGAGCCGGTCGAGGCCGCACTGTGCCGGCTCGCCGCGATGCGCGCGCACATGCGCCGGCTCAACCTCGGCGAGGAACGGGACCCGGACATCGCCCGCGGCGTCGGCATGGACGAGCACTCCATCGAAGCCATGTACCGGCTGCTCGCGCTCGCCAAGTACGAGGAACGCTACGTCATCCCCACCGGATACGCCGCCGACACCGGCCGGGACGCCGACACCGGGGACCCCGGCTGCAGCCTGGACGGACACGGCGGGCCCGGCATGTACGACCCGGACGCCTTCCACGCCGCGCCGGTGGCCACCGCCGGAGCGCCGAAGGGCGGACTGCGGGATCGGATCAACCTGCTCAACTGGAACGGCCGGGGCCGGCCACACGGTCTCTTCCCGCCCCACGACGCCGAGGGCGGGAGCCGATGAACCGCCATCGCGCCGTGCACCAGGCGGCAGCCTTGCTCCTCTCGTACCCCGACCCGGCCTGGCCGCAACGGGTCACCCAAGTCACCACCGCGCTCACCCAACTCCCTTGCGTAGAAACGGAGTTGTTGCACCGCTTCTGCCGCGCTGCGGCGCTCACCCCACCGCTGGACCTGGCGGCGCGCTACGTCACCACGTTCGACCGCAGCCGCCGCCGGACCCTGCACCTCACCCACTACACCGACGGCGACACCCGCCGCCGCGGCGCCTCCCTCGCCGCGCTCAAGGCCCGGTACCGCGAGCACGGCTGGGAGCCCGACGCCGGCGAACTACCCGACTTCCTCCCCGCAATGTTGGAATTCGCCGCCCGCTGCCCCCAGGCGGGCACCCCCCTGCTCCACCAGTACCGCGGTGCCGTGGACCTCCTGGCCCAGGCACTCGACGCCTACCACAGTCCCTACGCCGACGTCCTGCGGGCCGTCCAGCGCACGGTGCCCGCCGGCCCACTGCCCGTGCCCGTACCGGATGCCCCCACCCCAGTCCCCTTCCCGATCCTGACCACCCCGGGCGACGAAGGAGTCCGCCGGTGACCACGCACGTGCGCATCGCCCTCTGGGGCGTCCTGCCCTACCTCTCCCTGACCGTCCTGGTCGCCGGCACGCTCTGGCGCTACCGCTACGACCGCTTCGGCTTCACCACCCACTCCAGCCAACTCCACGAGTCCCGACTGCTGCGCACCGGCGGCCCGCTCTTCCACTACGCCCTGCTCTTCGTCGCCGGCGGCCACGTCATGGGGCTCCTGGTACCCGAATCGCTCACCCAACGACTCCGGGTGAGCGAGACGATGTACCACACGGTCGCCCTCGCCATGGGCGGTGCGGCCGGCATCGCCGCCGTCTGCGGCCTGGCCGTCCTCCTCTGGCGCCGGCTGCGAGTGCCCGCCGTCCGCCAGGCGACCAGCCGCAGCGACCGCCTCGTCCATCCGCTACTGACCGTGGTCCTGTTGGCAGGTCTCACCGCCACCGCCTCCTCCGTGGCCAATCCCTACGACTACCGGCTCGGCGTCTCCGTCTGGTTCCGCAGCCTGTTCGCCCTCGACCCCGACGTCCCGGCGATGGCACACGCCCCGCTCGTGTACCAACTCCACGCCCTGCTCGCCATGGCCCTCTTCGCGCTCTGGCCCTTCAGCCGGCTCATCCACGCCTTCACCGCCCCCGTCGGCTACCTGGTCCGGCCGTACATCGTCTACCGCTCCCGGGCCCGCGCCACGCCCTATCGCCACCCCGCCACCGCCCGCCCCGCCACACGGAAACCCGCCGCAAAACGACGGTAGGTCGACACACCGCGCCGACCGGCACGGCGACCCACCCCGCCAGGCTGGCCGCCGCCGGTGCCGCTCACCCAGGCCCAGCCCGTCACGTCCTCCCGATGCGAGCGGGTCCTCGACGAGCCCGGCTATCCGCCGCACCTCGTCGAAGGAGTCGACGGCCAACTCGCCGGCAGCCTGGGTGAGGGCCCGCAACGTCGTTACCAGACCCGCCCGTTGCTCGGCCGGCAACCGACCGACCAACGCGCAGATCTCGGCCCGACGATGCGCGAGGACCTGCTCCACCATGTCCCGTCCCGCTGCCGTGAGTCGCAGGACCACCTCGCGGCGGTTGTCCGGGTTGGTTCTGCGGTCGACCAAACCGACCGCTTCGAGCTTGTCCACCATCCGCATCGCGGTCGACGGGTTGACGCCCAGGGTGGCCGCCATTGCCGCGAGCTTGAGGGGTTCGCAGCTTTCCAGCACCACCAGGGCCCGCAGCTGCGGCAGGGTCATGGCGTCGTCTATCGAGGCGAGGGCGCGTGCCGAGACGGCGATCAGCAGACGGGACGCCGCCATGACGGCGACCGTCACCTCCTCGGCCTCCTCATCAAGATCAGACCACTCGGCGGGCCGGCCGGAGGGCTTCTGCGATGCGGCTTCGTCAATCGGCATGGGGAAGGTTATACCGGCCGGCCCGCCGACCTGTGCCCTACGGGAGTTGCGCGTCCCCAGCCGCACCGCATGCGAGGTTCGACCACGAGAAGGGACAACCGCTGCCGGGGGGGAAACGAGGGGACGGTGTACCTCACGTACCAGAAGTCCTCGGGAAGTAATTGCGCGGTCAGTATCCGCAAGGGGACCGGCGACACTGTCCCCATGTCGGTATTCCTCATGCGGTCCGACGATTCCTCGACCTGGATCTCGGACGAGGGTGACTACACGTCGTACGCCGGCCCCGTGTGGGTCAACGCCAGAGGTGCGTGCGTGGACTGGGGCGGCGTCGTCGGCGGCAGCTACAGCCACCGGGAGAACGACCACTGCGGCTAAGAAAGGCGTACCGGGAAGCGTCCCCCGGTAGCCGTGGCCGGGCGTTCGCGTGCCTGGGCGTCACGATGCGCCGCAGACGTCGTCCTGCGAGCGGAACACCTTCAGCGATCGGGCGCCTGACTGGCGCCCGATCGTCGGTGTCACCTCGCCGGGGCCGCGCCGTCAGTGGCGCGGCCCCGGAGATTCACACGCGGTCGGCGGCGATCAGCAGGTACTGGAAGCTGCCGTTGCGGTAGGCGTTCAGGAAGGTTTCCTCGATGCCCGTGACCAGGTGGTCGGCCTGGCGGCGCAGTTCCCAGTACGGCAGCGCGGCCTCCGTCAGGTCCTCGACGTGCACGGGGACGAGCCGGTTGCGGGCCATCGCGCGGAAGTACTCCGAACGCGGGTGGATGTCGCAGATGTAGTGGGCGTTGATGAGGGACACCTCGCGCGAGGCGCGCCCGTAGGCGTCGTTGTAGCAGCCGGTGATCGTGACGTAGCGGCCACCGCGCCGCAGCAGTCGCGCGTGCTCCGCGAACAGCTGGTCCAGTTCGACGTACATCGTCGACTCGTTGTTCCACGACGCCGCGTACGCGCCGGCGGTGAAGCCGGTGTCGAGCATGTTGCGGTGGTGGTAGCGCACCTTGTCGTCGATACCGCGCTTGCGGGCCTGTTCGTTGGCGAAGTCGGCCTGCTTGGCGGAGATCGTGACGCCGTCGGAGTGGCAGCCGTGGCGCAGGTGCGCGACCACGCTGCCGCCGCCGCGTCCGCACCCGGCGTCGAAGACGCGGTCGGTCGGCGAGAGGTCGCCGAGGTGGGAGGCGAGGAGTTCGGCCTGGGCGTGTTCCAGCCGGTGCAGTTCGCCGGTGACCCGATCGCGGCGGAGGTCGGGGTTCTGCTCGTCCAGCACCGACCAGTCGGCGTCCCCGATGCCGTAGTGGTGGTGGTACAGGTCGTCGATCTTTCCGAGTTCGAGGTTGACCGCGTTTTCCTCGGCGTTCCAGTAGTCCGCGACCCGTGACTGGTACGTGGACTGGGTCGGCACCGGTGTGCGGGCTGCGGTGTCGGCGTGTGCAGTGGTCAACGGTGACTCCTTGCAGTGGTGCGTGGATCGGTCTACCAGTAGTTGGGCAGCTGGTAGCGGTCGGTGTTGGTGGCGTGCCACTCGTGGTTGCCGGAGACCCAGTCGGCCAGGCCCCGGACGTACTTTTCGAGGAGGGGCGAGAGGGCGGACAGCGGGGCTGACTCCGTCTCGAACGCCTCGAAGACCTCGTTGTGGATCTCGACGCTCTTCAGGTAGGCGGCCTTCAGGCCACGTTTGTCGTTGGCGGCCACCACCTGCGGCAGGTTCAGGTGGTTCGGGTCACTGGCCAGTTCCTTGGTGAAGGAGTACAGGTCGTTGACGATGGTCGTGGCATTGGACGCCAGGGCGGTGACCCGCTGGACCTCGGGTCGGGCGTAGAGGGCTTCGGGCAGTTCGTAGCCGTCCACGGCGTCGACCAGGGACAGGCAGGGGCGGAAGTTGTTGAACTGCCGCATCACCAGGTACTCCCAGACCTGCGGGGTGTGCCGCGTCTCCGCCCAGGACGCCTCGCCGAGATAGCCGAGGTGCAGCCGGGCCATGTCGTGGACGAACCGGTCCGTCTGGCTGGGCGTCGCGACGGCCGCATAATCCTTCAGGGCCCAGTAGTACGAGCGCAGGGGTCCGTCCGCCTGCATGCCCGCCCGCCACTCCTCCTCCAGTGCGGGGGTGGCGTGGTACGGGTCGAGGGCCGACTGGGCCAGGATCAGGCGACCGCCGAGGTCGCTGCGGGAGGCACCCCGGCCCTCGTCCTCTTCGCAGTAGCAGCTGTCGACGACGTTCTCGGCCAGCAGGAACTTGCCCGCGACGGTGAGGCGTTCGAGGTCGGCCGCGCCGGGATGTTGCAGGACGACGGCCCGGCCGCACTGGAACTCCGCGAAGTCCCCGGTCCACTGGGCGGGGAACAGGTCTAGTTGGCGGGCCCAGGCTTCCAGCCTCCGGTCGATCTCCTTGGCCTTTTCCGGGTCGGCGGGGGCGGCGGGCCGGTACTTCAGCCCGGGGACGGCTCCGCCGCGGCGGGCCCGCAGGTCGCGGGCGAGGTTCGGCGGGCCGGGCATCGAGAACCCGGCGGCGGTGTTGGGGGGCGTGCTCATGGTTCGTACTCCACCGGGTCAGTCGGCGCTCCGGCCGAGCTGGACGTTCTCCAGGATTCCGACGGCGTCGGGCACGAGGATGGCTTGCGAGTAGTAGGCGGTGACGAGGTACTTGATGATGGCGGCCTGGTCGATGCCCATGAAGCGGACGTTCAGACCCGGTTGGAACTCCTCGGGGATGCCGGTCTGGTACAGGCCGACGACGCCTTGGTCCGCCTCGCCGGTACGCAGCGCGATGATGCTGCTGGTGTGCGCGTTGCCGATCGGGATCTTGCCGCACGGGAAGATCGGGACCCCGCGCCAGGCAGGCACCTCGTGCCCGTCGACGTCCGCGGTGCCCGGCACCAGTCCGCGTTGGTTGCACTGCCGGAAGAAGGCGGCGATCGCCTTCGGGTGGGCCAGGAACAGCCGGGTCTTGCGGCGCATGGACAGCAGCTCGTCCATGTCGTCGGGGGTCGGCGGGCCGGTGTAGGTGCTGATGCGCTGGCCGTAGTCGGCGTTGTGCAGCAGGCCGAACTCCCGGTTGTTGACCAGCTCCCACTCCTGGCGCTCGCGGATCTCCTCGACGGTGAGCCGGAGTTGCTGCTGGGTCTGGTCCATGGGTTCGTTGTAGAGATCGGCGACCCGGCTGTGCACCCGGAGTACGGTCTGGGTCAGGGAGAGTTCGTACTCGCGCGGGCCGAGCTCGTAGTCGACGAATCCGCCGGACAGTGTCGGCTCGCCGACGTGTCCCGCCTGTACCGGGACATCGGCTTCCCCCTTGCGGTTCATGGGGAGTTGCTGCTGCTCCGCGTAGGCCGCCAGGTGTGCGGCCAGGGACGGCGCGCGGTCGGTGAACTCCCGGATCACGTCCCAGGGCAGCACCAACAGCACGCCCGCCGTTTCGGCCCGGACCGAGCTCAACCACAGCGGGTCGGGCCGGCCGATCGCCTCGTCCCCCATCTGGTCGCCGTCCGTGACGACGCCGACGACCTCCTCCGCGCCGTACTTTCCGGCCTGATAGCGGGCGAACCGGCCGTGGACGACGAGGTACGCCTCGGTGGCGGGCTGCCCCGCCTCGAAGAGGACCTGGCCGGCCCGGACCTCCCGGACGTGGAAGCGACCGGCGATCTCTTTGAGGACCTCGATGTCGTCGTAACCGCGCAGGACGGGCAACTCGGTGAGGGTCTCGGGGATCACCTTGATGTTGTCCGCGCCGTTCTGCTCGAACTGGACACGGCCCCGACCGACTCGGAGTTGCAGACGCCGGTTGACCCGGTAGGTGCCACCCTTGACGTCCACCCACGGCAGCTTCTTCAGCAGCCACCGCGAGGTGATGGCCTGCATCTGGGGCTCGGACTTGGTGGTGGTGGCCAGTTGGCGCGCGGCCTGTGTGCTGAGGCTGGTGCGCGCGCTGTCTGCGGGTGGTTCGAGTACGGGCTCCTCGGTGGCGGAACCGGTGACGCTGTCCGGTGTGGACACATTCCCTCCCGGGACGTGAACAGAAGTAAGCAGAACGGCCAGTGGTGCGCAGGGTGGCCGTGCGCAGGGTCAAGCGAAACAGGCGAGAGATCATCTCGGTACGGCGTGAAGGGGGGCGGCTTCGTATTCAGGGGGCGCAAACACCGGGATGTTGCAGGCAGAACGGAATCGCGCACCAACACGCCCCTCGTTCACCGCATTTGCCAGGCATGCGTGCGCCGGGACGGGGAACACCCACATCCCTCGTCCGTGGCTGCTTCGCACAACGATCCGAAACGAGCGACCGGACTTCCGCTGGTGCAAGGCGAGTGCCGCCACACTCCGTCTGACCTGACACGCGGTTCAGACAGAGCGCGACGGCACTCATGGGACTTCTTGCGGGAACGTGTGCCTGTTAGCCCAAGGCGAGGGCCGCCAGCCACAGCGAATGGACCGCGGGGTGGTTCCCGGGCGCGTTGACGCTCAGCAGGCGCACCGGCGGCGCCACACGACCGCGCCGCGTCCCCGATGTCGCGGTGCTGCCAGTCCGGTGGCGGTGCCCCCGTGGGCGGGCCTGCTCGGCGGTGCCGGCCGCGGCCGGGCTCGCCGACCGCATCTCCTTCACTCCGAGGGGCTTCTTCGCCGACCCATTCCCGACCGGCCAGGGCGTCATCCTGTTGTCCATGATCCTGCACGACTGGGACGTCGATCAGTGCCGCAGCATCCTGCGAAGCTGTTACGGCGCACTGGCCCCTGGCGGCCAGCTGCTGATCAGCGAATTGCTCGTCGCCGACGCCAAGGACGGCCCGCTCGACGCCACCTTGATGAGCCTGTCGATGGTCGTCGTGGAGACGTTCGGTCGCAACTACACGGGCGAGGAGTACCGGGTCCTGGCTGCTGGACGTCAGGTTCATCGACGCCGAGATCCGCCCGTTCGCCGCCCCCGCCGCGAACGGGGTCATCATCGCCCGCAAACCGTGAGCGCGCGGCGGTGCGGGTGGTCGTGACTCCGCCAGCGGGGCGACTTCGCCGTTGACGGTGCAGGTGAGGCCGGCGTCCGGCGGACTGCCGGAGCGGAACGAGTTTGCCGCCCGTCGTCCCCGTGCACCCTTGGAGCGAGCAATGCGCCCCGCCCCTACCTCGGCAGGGGCGGGGCGCATGGCCATTCAGCTCGTGGTCGGACGTGGCTGTAGGGACTTCGCCCAGATGGCGAGCAGTTGCTCGTACTCGGCTTGTTCCTCGGGCCATAGCGGCCGACCTACTCGGGCGGCCATGAACGCGCGTATCCGTTCGTTGGCCTCGGCAGTGGCGTCTGGGACGCATGTGGGCGTCATGTCGCAGATGATATGCGGCTGAGTGGTCTGCGGCCATTACCGCTTTTGGATGACGTTCACAAGCTCTGCCCTTGATGTGACGTTTCCTCACGACTGCATGCGGATCGCCCACCGCTCCGATCCCATGACCGAGGCGATCGACGAAGGCGTCGAGGGTCCTCTCGTACAAGGAGGGTCCGGTCGCACGAGGTGGTCACCTGCTCGTCCCGCGGCGCCTAGAAGGGGTGAGAGTACGGACGCTCCTGTACTCGGTCATAGATCCTGCGCAGCCACGGCTGCCGGACGGCGGGAAGCCGTGCCAGGGTGCGGAGGAAGACCTCTCCGTCCGGCCGGAAGGGGCTCCACGGACGCATCGGCAGTGGATCGTCGCGGAGGACGCCGTCGGGAAGTCCGCCCGTCGCGGGGACCGGCAGCCGCTCGTCGGGGAAGGCTAGATGCGTCCACACTTCGACGGGCAGGGGAACGGTCTGCGCGGTGTTCGCGGTGGCGGAGGGCCGCCATGGGCGCCCCGTCCGCACGTGCCGCGGCACCAGGAGGATGTCGGGGGCCGGGTCCGGGGCGGGCCGGCCCGGGCCGGCCAACGCCGCGGTCTTCGCCGGTGTCCCGGCCGGGAGCAGCGCGTGGAGCGCACGGCCGAACAAGTCCGCGACGAGGCCGTCGGGGACGGCCACGGCTGTCCCCGACGAAGCAGCCAGCAGGTGCGCCAGCGCTGCCCCGACAGCCGCTGCCCACTGGGGACTCCATCGCCCGCTCTGGTCGACCGGCGGCGATCCGTACCGCTCTCGCGCCGGCGTCGCCTCCTCGCCGGTCGGCCGACCGGCCGGCTCGTCGGTGGGACGACCGCGTACGGCGTCCGGGGCGAACCACACCGTCTGCCAGAGCGAGCAGTCGTCGATGCGGGTGGCCACGGCCCGGCCGCACCGCTCGCACGCAAGGTTGGGGCCGTCGCTGCCGTCCAGTCCACAGCAGTAGCCGCCGCATCGCTCCGGGATCAGGACGGTGCCGCGTGCGTCACCGGGCGCGATGACGATCGCTCCCGGGGCGCCGAAGGACAGGGCATACACCGGCGCGAACACACCGCGGGCCGCCGCCTCGTCCACTCCGACCTCGCACCACCGCCGCCACGGCGGCCCCCATGGGTCCGGGTCCACGGCATAGGTGCCCGGGTCCATGAGCACCGGGAGCAGCACTCCGTTCCCCCATGTCTGGTGGGCGTGGACGGGAAGCGCAACCTGCGACACCGGAGCACTCAACGCGGCGTCACATCCCGCGCACACGAACACCGTCACACACCCTCCCCGCCCCTGACATACGGATTGTCCTTGGTTACGGGAACTGAGGGAAATCTCTTCCGAGCGCCCTGGCAACCGGTTTACCGGAGTGTGGCGCGCCATTACCGGAGAGGGGGCGAATCTTTATCGACGGGTCTCAGCCCGTCGGCTGCTTTGCGCCAGTCCGGTTGACTGTTGACGCGGATAGCGTTCCCTTCCCCCTACCGCCGAGCGTAGGCATTCGACCTTTTTGTTCCGAATGTGATATTTTCGAGTATTGCGGGTCTTCTCCCTTTTGTAAATCCGGGGCGGCCGGGCCGCTGGCGTTCCGAGCGGGGTATGGAGGGAACGAACCAGCAGGTGGTGAACCTCACATGAGGCTGCGTCGCACAGTGGCCGAACCCCCGAGGAACGGCCGGATTGATCCTTTTTCGTTGTGTGCACGGGCGCATTTTTATTGGCCTACACCTGCCTAGTTCGTCATCCGGTCGAGTCCTACGTTCTTCAACGACCCCATTCGGTCGGATCGGAAAGGGGGCAATGGTTTTCCCAGGTTCCACCTTCGGCCGGGCCGCGAAAGAGCGCCGGAGGGTGAGCCCGGGGAACCTGGGTCAGCGTCACGCCCATGGTGAGAAACGTCTGCACAGGGGCGGAAAGGTCGAGGGTTGGCGTCACTCTCCCACGCCGGGAAATCAACCGGAGAGCCGTCTTCCGTTGGCCATCCGCGTTACGCCTGAGGGCAGGTGCCGCATTCACCCGGATCAGCGTGCCGTGCTGCGTCCGGCCGTGTTCGTCAGGTGAGAAAAGCTCGGCAATATTCCCGTTCGGCAGCGGTGTCTACGTGTCGTCGTGGGGACGGCGCGGAAAGCTCACATTCTTTCGGCCCTGGGCCCGGTGGCCGGCATGCCCGCAACGGCGGCGTGCCCGCAACGGCCCGGCCGACGCGCTCATCACGGTGAACGCACTCTGATGCACTGCACCACGGCACGCCTTCCATCGGCACTGCGGCACGTCACGGGCTCGTCCCGACCGCAGGTCCGGTGAATCGACTTCAGCCCGCAGAAACGCGCATGACGCGCGCAAGGAGCTCGCATGGTGAGAGAACCTGCCGAGGGCCCATCCGACGGCCCACCGGAATCCGTAACGTGCCCCCGGGGTAGCGGGGATTCAACGGCCGGCGTGGAGCGCGCCTTCGCCGAGTTGCTGGCCGAGGTCGTGCGTACCGAACAGGTCCCGGTCGACGGTCATTTCTTTGCCGATCTCGGTGCCGACTCGCTGGTGATGGCGCATTTCTGCGCACGCGTCAGAAAACGACCGGATTTACCGCCGGTGTCGATGAAGGACGTCTACCAGCACTCGACCATCCGAAGTCTGGCGGCAGCACTGGCCGATGCCACACCCGAACGGGCCACCACAGCTGCCCCGGCTGACCCGATGCCGGACGAGGCGCCGCTCTCCGGCAGCACCGTGCGCTATGTCCTGTGCGGGGCAATGCAGTTGTTGTTCTTCCTTGGATATTCCTACCTCGTCGCATTCACCACCGCGAGGGGCTATCGGTGGGTCGCCGACGGTTCGGGGCCGATCGGCGTCTACGGGCGAGCGGCCCTCTTCGGTGGGACCGAATTCCTGGGCCTGTGCGCATTCCCGGTCCTGGCCAAATGGCTCCTCATAGGCCGGTGGAGATCCCGCGAGTTCCCGGTCTGGGGGTTGGCCTACCTGCGCTTTTGGATCGTCAAGGTGCTGGTGCACGCCAACCCCGTGGTGCTGTTCGTCGGTAGCCCCGTGTACGTGCTCTATCTGCGGGCCCTCGGCGCGAAGATCGGCAAGCACGTCACGATCCTGTCCCGCACCGTCCCGGTCTGCACCGACCTGCTCACCGTCGGCGCCGGAACGGTGATCCGGAAGGACTCGTTCTTCCTCTGCTACCGGGCGCATGCCGGGAGGATCCAGACCGGGACGGTCGCCCTCGGCCGGGACGTGTTCGTCGGCGAGCGGACCGTCTTGGACATCGACACCGCGATGGGGGACGGTGCGCAGCTCGGCCACACCTCCGCCCTGCAACGCGGCGAGACCGTGCCCGGCGGCCAACGGTGGCACGGCTCTCCGGCACAGCAAACCGAGGTGAACTACGTACGGGTGGCGCCGGTACGGTGCGGCACCTGGCGACGGGCCGCGTTCGGCGTGGTCGGCCTGGTGAAGGCGTTCCTCGTCGTCGTGCCGCTGACCGTTGCCGGTGCCGCCCTCCTCCTGACCCGGGTGCCCGTGCTGGGCGGCCGGGAGGACCTCGCCCAGCGGTCCTTCGCCTCTGCCGCGTTCTACCTCAACGCGCTGGTTCTGTCCCTCGTGGTGTTCTTCGGCTTCGTCGTCGTGGGACTGGCCGTGCTCTGCACCGTCCCGCGCCTGTCGCACCGGGTGATCGAACCCGGGACGGCCTATCCGCTCTACGGCTTCCGTTACGCGGTGCACCGCACGGTCGCGCGGATGACGAACCTCAAGTTCTTCATCTGGCTCTTCGGTGACAGCTCCTACATCGTCACCTACCTACAGCGTCTGGGGTACGGCCTCTCCCCCGTCGAACAGACCGGCTCGAACTTCGGCATCGGGCTCCAGCACGACTCCCCCCACCTGAGCGTCGTCGGCAGTGGCACGATGGTCGCCGACGGCCTCTCGCTGATCAACGCCGAGGTCTCCCGCACCTCCTTCAGCGTCTCCCGCACGGCGATCGGGAAGCGCAACTTCCTCGGCAACTACATCGCCTACCCCGCACAGGGCCGCACGGGCGAGAACTGCCTGCTGGCGACCAAGGTGATGGTCCCGCTCGACGGAGAGGTCCGGACGGGAGTGGGGCTGCTCGGCTCGCCGTGCTTCGAGATCCCGCGGTCGGTGGAGCGCGACACCCGCTTCGACCACTTGCGCAGCGGGGACGAACTGCACCGCCTCCTGGCCGCCAAGAACCGCTACAACCTCCGCACCGTGGGCCTGGTCCTGCTCATCCGGTGGGTGCACGTCTTCGGTGTGACGCTGCTGAGCCTGGCGACCGCCACCCGCGACGACGGCATCGGGAACCTCCTGGACGCCGGGTTCCTGGTGTGCGCCATGGGGTTCACGGCCGTCTACTACGCGCTGGTGGAGCGGTGCATGACGCGGTTCCGCCCGCTGCGGCCGCAGGTGTGCTCCATCTACGACCCGTACTTCTGGCATCACGAGCGCCTGTGGAAGGTACCCGACACCCATTTCAACGCGTTCAACGGAACCCCGTTCAAGAACGTCGTCTGGCGGCTGCTGGGGGTCCGGCTCGGTCGCCGGGTCTTCGACGACGGCTGCTACCCCTCCGAGCGCACACTCACCGCCATCGGTGACGACTGCACCCTGAACGCCGGCAGCAGGATCCAGTGCCACTCGCAGGAGGACGGCACCTTCAAGTCCGACCGCAGCACGCTCGGCGCGGGCTGCACCCTCGGGGTCGGCGCGCTGGTCCACTACGGCGTGACGATGGGCGACGGCGCGGTGCTCGCCGCCGACTCCTTCCTGATGAAGGGCGAGGACGTACCCCGGCACGCGCGGTGGGCCGGGAACCCGGCCGCCGAGACGCGCGACCGCCGGCAGCGGACGCCCGGCACGGACTCCGGCCCCGGGCCTGCACCGTCGGCCGTCCGCCGGGCACCGTCACTGCCCGCTCCCCGTCACCAGGCCACACCGGACGAGCCACCACCGCATCGCCGCGACCGGCGACCGGCGGCGCCACGGCACGAGCCAGCAGAGGAAGCCCGATGAAGAAGCCGACGGACGACGACCGCGCGTACTGGCGGAAGGTCCTCGCCGGCGGAGGATCCACCTCGATCCCTCGATGGGCCACCGCGCCGACGGCCGGCCTCGCCGGACACGAACTGCCCCTCCCCGACGACCTGGTGACGCGACTGGACCGATGGGCCGAGACCCATCGCCTGCCCCTGGACGCGGCCCTGTTGGCCGCGCACGCCACGGTGCTCGCCGCGCTCTCCGGAGAGCAGGAGGTGACCACCGGCTACCTCGCCGCCGACGGTGGTACGGCGCTGCCCTGCCGGGTGTCCACCGCCCCGGATACCTGGCACGAACTGGCCCTGGAGTCAGCCCGGACGGTGACCGGACTCCTCGCGCACCGGGGCATCGCGGTGGACGACCTCACAGCCGAACTGGGCCTGCCCGAAGCCCCGTTCGAGACCGAACTCGACCTGTCCGGTACCGGCGACGAGCTGGCCGCGAGCACGGTGCTACGGGTGACAGCAGCGCGACACGGCGGTCGGCTCACCCTACGGCTGCGGTACCGGACCGACGTACTGGACGCGGAGAGCGCAGCCCGCACGGCCGGCTACCACCTCACTGCCCTGACCCGGTTCGTTGCGGATCCGCACGCCGCACACGGACGGCAGAGCCTGCTCTCCGCCGCCGAACGCCGCTTCCAACTCGACGGGTTGGCCGGGCCCCAGCGGGAGCTGCCCGACCTTCGGTTCCACGAACTGTTCGAAGAGCGGGTACGAGCCCATCCGGACGCCGTCGCCGCCGTGCACGGCGACCAGCAGTGCACCTACCGGGAACTCAACCGCCGCGCCAACCGGTTGGGGCACGCCCTGTTGGCCCGAGGGCTGGCCCGCGAGGACGTCGTCGCCGTCGTCACCGAACGCAACCTGGACTGGATGGCTGCCGTCCTTGCCGTTTTCAAGGCGGGCGGCGTCTACCTGCCCATCGAGCCGCACTTCCCGGCCGACCGCATCGCGGCCGTGCTCGCCCGCGCCGAGTGCGGCCTCGTCCTGACCGAACCCGGCGCCACCGTCACCCTCGACCGGGCCCTGGCCACCCTCCCGGGTGTCCGTACGCTCGGCGTCGGCGCCGCCCACGACAGCGACTACGCGGCGGACGACCTCGGTGTCACGGTCGGCCCGGACCAGCTCGCCTACATCTACTTCACCAGCGGCTCCACCGGGGAGCCCAAAGGCGCGATGTGCGAGCACGCCGGATTCCTCAACCACCTCCACGCCAAGATCACCGACCTGGGGATCGCCGAGGGCCAGGTCGTCGCCCAGACCGCCCCCCAGTGCTTCGACATCTCCCTCTGGCAGCTGGTCTCCGCCCTCCTGGTCGGCGGCCGCACCCATCTGGTCGACCAGCGGGCCGTCCTGGACGTCCAGCGCTTCGTCGACACCCTCGCCGACGGACGCGTCACCGTCCTCCAGGTCGTACCGTCCTACCTCGAAGCCGTCCTGTCCCATCTGGAACTCCACCCGCGCCCCCTGCCGGACCTGCGGTGCGTCTCGGTCACCGGAGAGGCGCTGAAGCACGAGCTCGTCCAGCGGTGGTTCGCGGCGCGGCCGGGCGTCCGGCTCGTCAACGCCTACGGGCTGACGGAGACCTCCGACGACACCAACCACGCGGTCATGGACCGGGCGCCCGACGGCGACCGGGTCCCGCTCGGGCCGTGCGTGAACAACGTGCGCGTCTACGTCGTGGACGAGCTCCTGGAGCCGGTGCCGCTGGGCGCCCCCGGCCAGATCGTCTTCTCCGGTGTCTGCGTCGGCCGGGGGTACGTCAACGACCCCGAACGCACCCGCCTGGCCTTCCTCGACGATCCGCACCGACCGGGCCAACGGCTCTACAAAGGCGGCGACTACGGCCGGTGGCTGCCCGGGGGCACGTTGGAGTTCCTCGGGCGCCGGGACGCCCAGGTCAAGGTCCGCGGCTTCCGGATCGAGATCGGTGAGATCGAGAACGCGTTGCTGCGCGTGCCCGGTGTCCGGGACGGTGCCGTCGTGGTCGCCGGGCACGACGGTCAGGCCAAGCACCTGGTGGCGTTCTACTGCGGCCCGCAGCCCTTGGCGGCGGAGTCCCTGCGCGAGCGGTTGGCCGAGTCGCTGCCGCCCTACATGCTTCCCAGCGCCTTCCACTGGCGGGCGCACCTGCCGTTGACCCCCAACAGCAAGATCGACAAGAAGGCGCTGACCTCCCTCGCCACCCGACCGGAGACGCCCGGGGAGGGCCATCGCGCCCCGCGTACCCCCACCGAGCGGCGGCTGGCCCGTGCCTGGGCGGAGGTCCTCGGCATCCGGGAGGACCGGATAGGACGGCACGACCACTTCTTCGACCGGGGCGGTACGTCGCTGTCGGCCGTGAAACTGGCGATCGCCCTCGACCGCACGGTCTCCCTCAAGGACCTCACCCGCCACCCGGTACTCGCCGACTTGGCCGAACTGGTCGACGGCCGCCGCGAACCGGACCACGGGCTGCTCCAGACCCTCGCCGAGCCGGCGGGCGAACCCACGGGTCACCTGGTGTGCTTCCCCCAAGCCGGAGGCAACGCGGTCGCCTTCCGGCCGCTGGCCCAGGCACTGCGGAACAGCGGCCTGGCCGTCCACGCCGTCGAACTGCCCGGCCACGACCCGGCCGCCGACCACGAGCCCTTCGCACCGTTGGACGACGTCGCCGAGCAGACCGCCGCCGAGATCGTCCGGCGCGGCCTGACCGGGGTCCTGCTGTGGGGCCACTCCTCGGGCGCCGCACTCGCCGTGGCCACCGCCCAGCGGCTCCAAGCCCGCCAGGTGCCCGTACAACGGGTCTTCCTCGGCGCCCAGTTGCTCGGCGACGCCGCCGAACGGCGCGCCGCCGCCGGCGCCCTGACCACACGGAGCAATACGGAGCTCGCCGAGGAATTGAGCGCTGACCGCGACCACCCCGCACGAGGCACACCGGATTCCCGGCACGCCGCACACACCGGCGCCGCCTACCGGCACGACTGCGTGGCCGCGCACCACTACTTCGCCGACGCCCTGGACCACCCGCCGACCACGAGGCTGACCGCGCCCCTGACCGTCGTCGCCGCCGACGACGACCCGAGCACGGCCGACGCCGCACACCGGCACCTCGACTGGCAGCTCCTGGCCGAACACGTCGACCTGCACCGGCTCCCCGACGGCGGCCACTTCTTCCCCCGCACCCGACCGGCCGAGACAGCGCAGACCGTGCTGTCCGCCGTCCCCCTCCCGATGCCTTCGTGAACCGCACGGAAGACATCGGCCGCACCACCCCGTACCCCCACCCACGGGACACGAAGTTGCCCACAACAGGAGAGGCACCGACATGTCATCGCCACCTTCAGTGACCCTGCTCGACGTGGCTCTGCGGCCCGGCCGACCGCCGATGCTCCTGGCCGAACCCCACGGCGACCCGGCACACTGGGCAGCCCGGCACCGGGAGGCCCTGCGCGCCACCCTCGCCGAACACGGTGCCGTCCTGGTCCGTGGTCTGGGCCTGCACGACACCGCCGGGACCACAGCCACCTTCAAGGCACTGTCCACCGATCTGATGGTGGAGACGGAGAGCTTCGCGCCCCGGCAGCGCTACGAAACGGGCGTGTACTCATCCTCGAAGTGGCCCCAGAACCAACCGATGTGCATGCACCACGAACTCAGCTACACCCTGGAGTTCCCCAGTCTGATGCTGTTCGCGTGCCTGCGGGCCCCCGCCGACGGCGGGGCGACCGCGGTGGCCGACGCGACCACCGTCCTGGACGCACTGCCCAGGAAGGTGGTCAAGCGCTTCGACCGGCAGGGCTGGCTGCTGACCCGCACCTACAACGACGAGATCGGAGCCTCCGTCGCCGAGGCGTTCGGCACCGACGACCGCGACACCGTCGAACGGTACTGCCGCGCCAACGCCATTGACGTCCGATGGCAGCCCGACGGCACCCTCCACACCCGCCAGCGGCGCAGCGCCGTGGTGCGTCACCCGCTCTCCGGCCGCCGCTGCTGGTTCAACCAGATCGCCTTCCTCAACGAGTGGACGATCGCCCCGGAGATCCGGGAGTACCTGGTGGACACCTACGGCGCCGACGGACTGCCGTTCAACACCCGCTACGGCAACGGCGACCCGATCGACGCGGACGTCATCGAGCTGCTGAACACGGTCTACCAGCACCACACCGCACGAGAACCGTGGCAGGACGGCGACCTGCTGCTCGTGGACAACATCCGCACCGCACACAGCAGGGAGCCGTTCGAAGGGGCCCGCGAAGTGCTCGTCGCGATGGCCGACCCCATCCGCCTTGCCGACTGCTCCCCCAGCATCGAGGTGATCCTCCCGTGACGACCCTGCACTCCTCCGTTCCCCAGCCCGCCGACCCCGCGCCGCCCACCGCACCGTCCTTCGCGGTGATCTCCGGGGCCCAGGTCCAGCACGCCTTGCAGGGACGAGCGCGTGCCATCGTGGACCTGGTCGAGGCCACCTACCGTCTGCACGGCACCGGTGATTCGGTCAACCCGCCCTCGTACTTCCTGAGGTTCCCCGACCGACCGACCTCCCGCATCATCGCGCTGCCCGCCTCGATGGGCGGGTCGGCCCCGGTGGACGGCCTCAAGTGGATCTCCAGCTTCCCGACGAACGTGGCGGCCGGAATCCCGCGGGCCTCCGCGGTACTGATCCTCAACGACCACGACACGGGGTACCCGTTCGCCTGTCTGGAGAGTTCGATCATCAGCGCCACCAGGACGGCGGCGTCCGCGGCCCTGGCCGCCGACCGGCTCAGCCGCGGCCGGCCGCGCCCCCGCAGCGTCGGATTCTTCGGCACGGGCCTGATCGCACGCTACATCCACACCTTCCTGGCGAACACCGGTTGGGAGTTCGACCAGATCGGCGTGCACGACCTGTCCGCCGACAGCGCCGCCGGATTCCGCCTGTACCTGGAGCAGTCCGGCGCCACCCAGTGGATCACCGTGCACGACAGTGCCGAGCAGCTGATCCGCACGAGCGATCTGATCGTCTTCGCCACCATCGCGGGACGACCGCACGTCAGCGAGGTGTCGTGGTTCGACCATCACCCGCTGGTGCTGCACATCTCGCTGCGCGACCTCGCCCCCGAGATCGTGCTCGCCTCGACCAACATCGTCGATGACATCGAGCACTGCCTGAAGGCGGACACCTCGCCGCACCTGGCCGAACAACGCACCGGGCGGCGGGACTTCCTCCTGGGGACGCTCGACGACGTACTGGCGGGGCGGGTGACGCCACCTGCGGACCGGACCGTGCTGTTCTCGCCCTTCGGACTCGGGGTCCTGGATCTGGCGGTCGGCAAGTACGTCTACGACGAGGTGGTCCGCTCCGGCGAACTGCACGTCGTCGACGACTTCTTTCACGAACTGCGCCGCCATGGCTGACCGGCCCGGAGCGGTGCCGCTGATGAGGTGGACGTCATGACCGTCATTTCCGTTCCCATGGACTTCAACGCCGAGGATCTCTACGTCGACCTGCGGGCGATCGTGGGGCATGCGCTGTTTCTCAAGTGTGAGGGCTTCAACTTCGCCGGTTCGATCAAGCTCAAGGCGGCGACCGAGATGGTGGAGGCCGCCGAATGGAACGGCCTCCTCAAACCGGGATCCATCCTGGTCGAGTCCTCGTCGGGGAACCTGGGCGTCGCCCTGAGCATCCTCGCCGCCAGCAAGGGCTACGGCTTCCTGTGCGTGACCGATGCCCGCTGCAACCTCTCCGCGCGGCGGTTCATGGAGGCGATGGGAAGCCAGGTGCACATCATCGCCGAACCGGCGGCCGAGGGCGGTCTGCTCGGCGCACGGATCGCCCACGTCAGGGCGCTGTGCGCCGCCGATGACCGGTACGTATGGCTCAACCAGTACACCAACGGGGACAATTGGAAGGCTCACTACCGCACCACTGCGCCGGCCATCGCCCGCCGCTTCCCGCGGCTGGACGTGCTGTTCGTCGGAGCGGGCACCACCGGGACCCTGATGGGGTGCGCCCGCTACTTCCGGGAGTTGCACCGGCAGGTGCAGGTCGTGGCGGTGGACAGTGTCGGCTCGGTGACTTTCGGAGGCGAGCCGGGTCGACGGATGATCCCCGGGCTGGGGACGAGCGTGCGCCCGGCGTTGCTGGACGAGTCCTACGTCGACGATCTGGTCCGCGTCGAGGAGGCGGACACCGTCCGGGCCTGCCACCGTCTGGCCAGGCGCGGCTTCCTCTTCGGCGGGTCCACCGGCACCGTGGTCAGCGGTGCCGTGGAGTGGCTGGCCCGGCACGACGGCCACGACCTCACCGCGGTGGCCATCGCCCCGGACCTCGGCGAGCGCTACCTGGACACCATTTACCAGACCAACTGGCTGCACGGCCTGTACGGCGAGGACGTGCTCGATCCCGACGAACTCGCGGCGGACCTCAGATCGGTCTGAGGGCTGTCTGAGACCGCGGCTGACGGGCACCGGCGGGCGCCCTGCCACCGGTGTGGATCCACCCGGGCTCCACCCCTGAGTGGATCCACTCCACCCGGCCCGGGTGCGAAGCTGAAGTCGCACGACCCCGTGTCGGGGTACGGGGTCCGGGAACGGCCAGGAGGTGCTGTGATGCAGCACGCCGTGAACACCGCGCTCGCCGTCACCGTGTGGGTCTGGGCGGCGGCCGAGATCCTGCTCCAGGTGCGGCAGCGGACCCGTAGCGAGCGGACCGAGCGGACCGAGTGGCTCAGCCTCCTGATCTTCCCGGTGCTGATCGGTGGCGGGATCGCGCTGGCGGCGCCCATCCGGCACGCGGTGCCCGCCCTGTCGTACTCCACGCAGTTGCCGGCCGTGCGGATGGCGGTACTGGTCGTGGCATGGGCCGGGATAGCGCTCCGGCTGTGGGCCATCGTCACGCTGGGCCGCTTCTTCCGCGGCACGGTGCACATCCAGCACGGGCACCGGGTCGTCACCTCGGGGCCGTACCGGTACGTGCGGCACCCGGCCTACACCGGCATCCTGCTCGCCGGGACGGACCTCGCACTGCTCCTGGACAACGCGGCGTCCTGGCTGGCGTTCACGGTCTGCTGTCTGATCGCAGTGGGCTATCGGATACACGTCGAGGAGCGGATGCTGCTCGACGCCCTGGGCGAGGAGTACCGGGCGTACGCGGCCCGGACCCGCAGGCTCGTACCGGGCGTGTGGTGAACCCCGGGCACTGTCAGCCTCGGGAACCGGAACCGGAACCGGCCTTGCCGCGCTCGCTCAACGCCCTCCGCCACGCTTCGCACGTCAGCCTTCGCACGTCACCCTTCGGACACCATCCCCCGAACGTCACCCTTCGGAGTCCTCCAGGAACTCCGCGACGCGGAAGAGGGCGGGCAGTGCGGCCCGGACGGCCGCGCGGTCGGCCTCGTCCAACGACTCCAGGGCGGCGTCCAACCGGTTCTCGTGGGCGCGTGTCCAGGCGGCGAGCTGGCTCCGGCCCGCGCTGGTCAGGGTCACGACGGAGGCGCGGCGGTCCGCGGGGTCGACGGCGCGGGCGATCAACCCGGCATTGATCATCTGCCCGACGAGGCCGCTGACCGTACTGGCGGCCAGCCGTTGGCGGGCTGCCAGATCCCCGATCCGGGCGGGCGAGTGCTCGGCGAGCACCTGGAGGAGTTCGACCTGGGCCATGGGCAGCGTCTCCCACGGGTAATCGGTGCGGATCGATGCGCGCAGGGCGCGCCGCAGGCGCGTGACGGCCTCGGTCAGCAGACGGGAATCCGTGGCGTTCCCCGTCCGGTGCGCGGGGAGACGGGAGCGGGACTGCGGGGGCATGCAGGCACTTTACCCACGCTGCCCACGGGCCATCCTGGGAGAAATTTCGGTGTCCGATGTAATCTCGGGCCCGTCCCTCCCGGCAGACGGCCGGGTCCGCCCGTGAGAACGGTCGACCGTATGAACCTGGCGTATCTGCCGAGCCCCTCGCAGGGGGTCTGGCACCTGGGCCCCGTGCCCATCCGCGCGTATGCACTGTGCATCATCCTCGGCATCTTCGTGGCGGTGTGGCTGTCACAGCGCCGGTGGGCGGCGCGGGGCCGGGATCCGCAGGAGATCGCCGACATCGCGATGTGGGCGGTGCCGTTCGGTCTGCTGGGTGGCCGGCTCTACCACGTGATCACCGATCCGGAGCTGTACTTCGCACCGGGCAAGCGCCCCATCGAGGCGCTCTACGTCTGGAACGGCGGGCTCGGCATCCCCGGCGCGGTCGCCCTCGGTGCGTTCGGTGCCTGGCTCGGTTGCCGTCGGCGCGGCATCAAACTGGCCGACTTCGCCGACGCGGTCGCGCCCGGCCTGGTCCTGGCCCAGGGAATCGGCCGCTGGGGCAACTACTTCAACCAGGAGCTCTACGGCGCCCCCACCAACCTGCCGTGGAAGCTGCTGATCGACCCCGCCCACCGGCCCCCGGACAGCCCCGCCGTCGCCTTCTACCACCCCACGTTCCTCTACGAATCCCTGTGGGACGTCGGCGTCATGGCCCTGCTGCTCTGGCTCGACCGCCGCTACCGGCTCCCGCGCGGCCGACTGTTCGCCACCTACGTCCTGGCGTACGCGGCGGGCCGCGTCTGGATCGAAGCCCTGCGCATCGACCACGCCAACCACTTCCTGGGCCTGCGCCTGAACGACTGGGTCTCGGTGGCCCTGATCGTCTCGTCGTTGGTCTACCTCGTCGCCACCCGGCGCCGGTCCGCCGAGCAGGAGCAGGAGCAGGAAACGGAGTCGAAGTCGGAGTCGGAACAGGGCGACGACGCGACTCCCCATGACGGGACCGCCGAGGATCTGCGGAACGCGCAGCAGCAGTAACCGCCGCCCCCTCCACCGCCCGGGAACGGAACACCCGCACCGCAGCGCGCGACAGCTGGCACCGGCCCCGGGACGTGAGTACCGGGGCCGCCCTACATGGGGCCGTGCAGTTCCCGCACGGCCGGTACGACGCGACATCGGCGCCCTGCTCGACAACGGACTCCGAGCACGGCAGTTGAGGGCCGCCGGACCGCACGGCGGCCCTCAACTCCCCACCGTCCTCATCTGCCCCGCTCTCCTCGGTCCCGGTCCGTGTCGTCGTCCGCCGGACCGGAAGCCGGATGGGGAAGCAGGGGGAAGAGTCGGGTGATGAGCGCTACCGGACGGGCGTCCGCGGGGCGGGCCAAGGGGCGTTGTTCGCGGTCGTTGTAGGGGGCGAGTGCCTTGCGGATCGCGGCGGCGACCCGGCTCATCTCCTCGGGAGTCAGATAGGCGACCGCGCTGAAGGCTTCGTCGTGGCGCCATCCGGACGGTGCCTGGTCCCGCAGTTCGAGCCAGCGCTGCCAACTCTCGTCCTCCAGCCCGCGGGCCAGGTCACCGAAGTCGTCCGCGGACGGGCCGGCCGCGCGAGTCGACTGTCGCAGACGCCACGGGCGAGCGCGGCCACCGCTGTGCGGGGCTTCTTCGATGTGGCCGTGGCGGGCCAACTGCCGCAGATGGAACGAGCAGAGCCCGGAGCTGTAGCCCAGGCGAGCGGCGGCTTCGGTGGCCGTGACGGTGCCGACTTCGGCGAGCAGGGCCAGCAGGGCCGTCCGGACCTCGTGCGCGGGCAGTTCCTCACCGGTCCGTGTGGGTTGGCCGGGCTGGGGGTTGAGGTCTTCTTCAGTCACTTTGCAAAGTCTGCTACTTTGCAAAGCACCAGGCAAGTCCTGTTACCGGGACGGGCCGAGCAGCCGTCACATCCGGCGCGCTCGGGACGAGATGAGGGGGAGACTGCGGTGCCGCGTCACAACGATCGACCGGATCCCATGGACCGGCGGGTCCGGGTCCAGGGCGAACCGGTCGAGTCCTATCCAGCTCTGCCACCGGAGGCCGAACGGGGTTCGGTGCGCCGGATCACGGTGGTGGGCGAGGAGGTGCTGAGCCGTCCGTGCCGCGCGGTGACCGAGTTCGGGACCCCCGAGCTGTCCGCGCTGATCGACGACATGTTCCTGACCATGCACATCGCCGAAGGCGCCGGTCTCGCCGCGAACCAGGTCGACGTCGACCTCCGGTTGTTCGTGTACGACTGCCCGGACGACCACGGGATCAGGCATGTCGGCCACCTCGTCAACCCGGTTCTCGACCTCCCCGATCCGGGGCGGCGCCGACTCCTCGACGACTCCGAAGGGTGCCTGTCCGTACCCGGTGCGGCCATGGAGGTCCCCCGTACCGATCGAGCCGTCGCCCGCGGATTCGACAAGGACGGAAATCCCCTGGTCATCGAGGGGACGGGCTACTTCGCCCGGTGTTTGCAGCACGAGACCGACCACCTCATCGGTCACACCTATCTCGACCGGCTCGCCAAGCGGGACCGCAAGGACGCACTGCGGCAGATGGCGGACCGCCGCGAGGACGTCTTCGCCCAACGTGCCCGCAGGGCGGCGAATCTGAGTCAGTGAGCCTGGGCCGGCGCTCTCCAGGCAGAGCCTCAGCCGGTGTACCCCGGTCGGTGAATCCAGTCGGTCAACCCGGTCGGTGAGCCGCACGGCGATCGGCGCACTCCCCCGCAGCAGGATGACGGTCGTCGTCATCGACCACATCCCGTCTGACGGTTTTCGTCGTCGACGGCGCCGGAGCTGTTGCGCCCCGGCGCGCGGCGCGGAGGGTGATGTCGCGCCCGGCGTGCCGGAGGGACCGGCGGTGCGGTGGCGCGGGATTCGAGGTCTTCGATGGGTGCAGTGCGCAGGGTTCTCGTCACCGGTGCGACGGGAAACGTGGGGCGGCAGGTGACGACGCAACTCGTGGCGGCGGGTGGGGTTGAGGTCCGGGCGCTGACCCGTTGCCCGGAGACGGCCGGGCTGCCGCGGGGCGTGGAGGTGGTCCGGGGCGATCTGTCCGATGCGGACGGTCTGGACGCGGCGCTGGAGGGGGTGGACGCGGTCTTTCTGATGTGGCCGTTCCACGGCTGTGCACCGGCCGCCCCGGTCGTGGCGGCCCTCGGCCGGCACGCCCGCCGCGTGGCGTTCCTCTCGTCCGTTTCAGTGCAGGACGGCGTCGAGCCCGAGGCGCAGCCAGGTCCGGTGGGTCAGTGGCACCGAGCCGTCGAGCAGCGGATCGAACGGTCCGGACTGGAGTGGACCCACCTTCGGCCCAGTACGTTCGCCGCCAACACGCTGTGGTGGGCCGACCAGATCCGGGCCGGCGACACGGTGCGGGGAGCGTACGGCGCGCTGTCGATGGTCCTGCTGCACGAGGCGGACATCGCGGCCGTTGCCGTACGGGCGCTGACCGAGGACGGTCACGCCGAGGCCGTGTACACGTTGACCGGGCCGGCGGCCCTCACCCAGATCGAGCAGGTGCGCGTCATCGGCGACGTGCTGGGCCGACCGATCCGCTGGGAGGAGCTGTCCCGGGACGCCGCGCGCCGCCAACTCCTCGCCGACGACGGCTTCCCCGACTCGTTCGTGGACCCGCTGCTCGACGGCTACGCGGAGATGCTGGCGGCGCCGCGCCCCGCGGTCACCGGCACCGTCGCAGCCGTCACGGGGGCACCGGCGCGCACGTACCGGGATTGGGTGGCCGACCACGCCGCGGACTTCGGCTGAGCCGACCGGGCGGCCGGTGGCCACAGGCGCAATCCGGCACGATAGCCGGGCGACGCTGCGGGCCTCCTTCAGCACGGCGGAGGACCTCGCCCCCGGCGAGCGCACCGGCCGCTTCCGACTCGGCGGGGACCACCCGTCCTGGATGCCGTCGGGTGCGGCCGCATCTCGGTGGAGGACGCCGCCGCGACCCTGATCGACGAGGCGGAACTGCCGCGTTTCGTGCAGCGCCGCTTCCTCATCAGCTACTGACGGCCCCACCCACAACCCCTTGGGGCGGGGGCTCAAGATCCCCTCGGGATCGGGGCTCAGGCGTCCGAATCAAGGCGTAGGTTCACCCCAATCCTGGGGAGCAGAGCTGTTCAAGCCGAGATTCCCGTGCTGGCATGCGCTCGTCATCCCACTCCTGGTGTGCCCGCGCCGCGGGTCCAGGACGACCGGAAGGAAGAGCCCATGCTCAGCACGCTCAGTGCTGGTACCGCAGTGGCAGCCTTGCTCCTCGGATCGGCATCCCCCACCACGCCAGCGCGGTTCGGCGACGACCCGCCCACCGGAAAGATCACCATCACCGTCGCCACGGTCAACGGATCGGGGTGCAGACCCGGCAGCGCCGCCGTGGCCGTGGCCCCCGACAACACCGCGTTCACCGTCACCTACAGCGAATACCTCGCCCAGGTGGGCGGCAGCAGCAAACCGACCGACGCCCGCAAGAACTGTCAGATCGCCCTCAACGTGCACGTCCCGCAGGGCTTCACCTACGCCGTCGCGCGGGCCGACTACCGCGGTTACGCCTCGCTGTCCCCCGGCGCCAAGGGCCTGGAGCAGGCGAACTACTACTTCCAGGGCCAGCCGGAGACGGCCCGCAAGAGCCACACGTTCGCGGGACCCTACGACACCAACTGGCAGACCTCGGACGAGACCGACGTCGACCAACTCGTCTACGCGCCCTGCGGCGAGGAACGCTACTTCAACATCAACACCGAAATGCGGGTGGACGGCACGTCGGCGGACCCCAAGACCACCAGTTTCATGGCCATGGACTCCACCGACGGCAGCATCAACACCCTGTACCAGTTCGCCTGGAAGCAGTGCCCCGCGCGCAAGTAGGCGTGAGCAGACGTAGATAGGCGCAGGTAGTCGGCAGCAGTCGGCCCGGAGATCGGCCCGGGGCCCGTACGCCCATGCGTACGGGCCCCGTCAGGTCCTACCGGCCCGCCCACCGTTCACGCCGTCGTCGCGTGCTCGACCTCCGCCGTGGCGGCCAGGCGGCGTTCCGCGAGTTCGGTCAGGAGCGCCGCCTGCCGGTGGAGCACCCGGTCGTCGAAGACGGCGCGCGGCGAGTGGTTCATCGGGGCGTGCTGCCAGTCACTTCCCTCCGGGGCGGCGCCCACCAGCAGCATCGCTCCGGGGACGTGCTGCAGGACGTACGCGAAGTCCTCGGAACCGTTGGTGGGTTTCGGGGACTCCCACACCTCCTGCGGCGGGAACAGGTCACGGGCGGTGGCCAGGGCGAAGGCGGTCTCGTCCGCGTTGTTGACGGTGACCGGATAGTGCCTGGCGTAGTCGGCCTCCGCGTCCAGGCCGTGCGCGGCCGCGATCGAGCGCACCAAACGGGGCAGTCCCACGGCGAGTTGTTCCCGGGCGCGCTCCGAATAGCTGCGCACGGTGGCCCGGAACTCGGCGGTGTCGGGGATGACGTTGGCCTGGGTGCCGGCGTGGAAGGTGCCGACCGTGACGACGACCGGGTCGAAGATGTCGAAGGTGCGGGTCACCCAGCTCTGCAGCGCGGTGACCATCTCGCAGGCCACCGGGACGGGGTCCTTGGCCATGGCCGGCGTCGAGCCGTGACCGCCCTTGCCCCGCACCGTCACCGTCAGCAGGTCGGAGGCGGAGGTGATGGTGCCGGAGCGGGTGATGACCACACCCCCGGGCACCTGGTTGGCCGCCACGTGCAGCGCGTACGCCGCGTCGAGCGGTTTGCCCGCCGCGTCCAGGACGCCTTCCTCGATCATCGCGCCGGCGCCGTTGTGCCCCTCCTCGCCCGGTTGGAACATGAACACCACGTCGCCGTGCAGGCGTTCCCGCTGTTCGGCCAACAGCCGGGCCGCGCCGACCAGTCCGGCGGTGTGCAGATCGTGTCCGCAGGCGTGCATCCGGCCGGGGATCTCGGAGGCGTAGGCGACACCGCTGTCCTCGGTGACCGGCAGGGCGTCCATGTCGCCCCGCAGCAGTACCGCACCGCCGGGCTTGCCGCCCCGGAGGACGGCGGTCACCGAAGTGAGTCCCGTGCCGAGGGTGATCTCCAACGGCAGCCCGTCGAGCGCCGCGAGCACCTTCTCCTGCGTGCGCGGCAGCGCCAGGCCCAACTCCGGCTCCCTGTGCAGCGACCGGCGCAGCCGCTCCAGCTCGGGCTGCAGTTCCTTGGCGCGTTCCACTGCCGACATGCCGAATCCCACTCCTGTTGCTCGGGGGTTGCCTGGTACGGTCCGCCCGTACCCGACTCCAGGCTGAAGGTTGAGCCGACCGGCGGCCCGGATTCGCCGGAAAAACGCAAGGAGGCTTTCTTGGTGCAGGATTCCGGGCCACCACCCCGGTCCCTGGATCATGTGGATCAGGCCCTGGTGCACGCCCTGCAGATCGCCCCGCGGGCCAGTTGGACCCGGATCGGTGCCGCTCTCGGTCTGGACGCGGTGACGGTCGCCAGGCGCTGGCACCGGCTGACCGGGGCCGGCGCCGCCTGGATCAGTTGTCACCCGGCCCCGGTGCTGGCCGCGTCGGGCCAGGGGTGCCTGGCCTTCGTCGAGATCGACTGCGCACCCGGTCGGCTGCGCGAGGTCGCCCGGGCGCTGGCCGCCGCACCGCACGTCGCGGCACTCACCCACGTCACCGGGGACCACGACCTACAGCTGAACGTCATGGCCCGGGACCCGGCCGCGCTGTCCCGCTGGATGACGCACGACCTCGCCGCGTTGGACGGCATCCTGGCCGTCCGTACGCATCTGGCGGGTCCGGTCCACACCGAGGGCAGCCGGTGGCGTCTGCGGGCCCTGGACCGGAGTCAGGTCGCCCGGCTCGCCGCCGTCGCGCCCCGTCGCCGTCCGGACACCCCGGCGTTCACCCTCGACGACCTGGACCAACGTCTGGTCACCGCGTTGTCCGTGGACGGCCGGGCCACCTACCGGGCGCTGGCCGAGCAGTGCGGTGCCGGTCCCGACACCGTGCGCCGCCACGTCGGCCGGCTCTTCGCCGCGGACATGCTGCACGCCCGGTGCGAACTCGCCCGCCCGCTGTCGGAGTGGCCGGTCACGGTGAGCCTGTGGGGTCATGTCCCGGCCGCCCGGCTGCGCGAGGTGACCCGTCGGGTCATCGGTATGCGCGAGGTCCGCCTGTGCGCCAGCGTCATCAGCCGCCACAACCTGCACCTCGTCGCCTGGGTGCGCTCCCTCGACGACGCCCAGCGCTTCGAGGTCCGCCTCGCCGAACGGGCGCCGGACCTGACCGTCACCGAACGCGCGGTCGCCCTCTGGTCCATGAAGCACGGCGGCCAGCTCCTCGACGAGGAGGGCTACCGGGTCGGGGCGACACCGCTCGCGCTCTGGGAGAAGCCCACGGGCCAGGCACCCGCGGAGCGCGGCTGACGCACCGCCGGGCCCGGTCCACGAGGCGTCCCGTCAGGCCGGCGGTGTGCCTGGCAGTGGGCTCGGCCGGGGTGCGCGGAGCCCGTCGAGGACGATGTGGAGGTTGCGCTCCCATTGCTGCCCGCCGGCTTGGAGGCCGATGGTCCGCCCGCCGGTCGCGGCGGCGGCGAACAGGAAGGGGACGTCCTGCCAGGCGATGTCGGTGCGCATGGCGCCCGCTGACTGGGCGCGCTCCACGAGACGGCGGACGCGCTCCCGCAGGTCCTCCAGGCGTTGGGCGAGCAGATCCTCGCAGGCGCCGCCGAGCGCCTCGCTGATGCCGCAACTCTCGGCCCTGAGACGCACATAGGCCACGGCGAAGGCGCAGAGGCCGTGCCAGGGGTCCGGGTCGTCCGCCGCGCGATCGGCCACGTCCGCGATCTCGTCGAGGACTTCGAGGAGCACGCTTTCCAGGAGCGCCTCCAGGGAGGGTATGCGCCGGTAGAAGGTGCCGACGCCCACGCCTGCGCGGCGGGCGATCTCGTGGGCGGAGAACCCGACGCCGACTTCGGCGACCGCGGCACGGGCGGCCACCACCAGGCGCTCGACGTTGCGCCGCGCGTCGGCGCGCGGGCGGCGTCCCGAGGCGTCGGCAAGCAGGCGATCGACGGTGGTGCGCGGCTGATCCATGGAACGCATCCTAACGATAAGCGGACCAGACTTGTCCGGTTCACTGGAGTCCTTAACCGGACAACACTGTCCGCTTGGGAGGGGAGTTCCGGCGCAGGAAGCGGACGTCCTCGCCGGCGCGGCCCGCGGGGCGGGTGTCCGCCACGCGATCGGACTGCAGGCGCGGTACGCCCCGGCGCTTCCCTACGCCCGCGAACTGGTCGCCAACGGCCGGCTGGGACGGGTGACTTCGCCCACCGTCCACGCCGCCCGCGGCAAAGGGGTCGGTACGCGGATCCCCGACTGGGCGGCGTACACCCTCGACCGCGACAACGGCGCAGGCACGCTTGAGGTCGCGGGCGGGCACACCCTCGATGCGCTGCAGTACGTACGGGGCGACATCCGTGAGCTCTCGGCGAGCTTGTCCGTACAGCGTCCCGTCTACACCACCGTCGAGTCCGGCGCCCCGGTCGAGCCGACGAGCCCCGATCACCTGCTGCTCAACGCCACCCTCACCAGCGGCGCCGTCGTCTCCGCCCACATCCACGACGCCAAGGTCAGGGACGCCCGGACCCGCCTGGAGATCTCCGGCACCGAAGGTGACCTCGCCGTCGTGAGCGGCCCGGCGGGCATTCAGATCGGCACCCTACGACTGAGGGGAACGGGCGCTCCGGGCGGCACCTGTCAGGAGTTGCCCGTCCCCGACCGGCACCGTCGGTCCGCCGTCATCGCCGTGGACGCGGAGGGCTTCAACGTGGCCCAGGCGTATGCCCACTTGGCCCACGACCTCCGGACCGGCTCGCACACCGTCCCGGACTTCGACGCGGGGCTGCGCCTGCACCGTCTGCTCGACACGATCCGGCACTCCGCGGACACCGGGACCCGCCAGTTCCTCGGCACGTCGGTGGGGAGTACGGGCCCGGTGGACGGTGCGGGTCGGAGCGGAAGCGGGAATCAGACCCGGATGACCTTGGGGCCCAAGAGCTGGTAGCGGTGGGCTTCGGCGACCGGGAGGCCGGTGCCCGTGACGATCGCTTCCAGGTCGCTCACGTCGCCGAACCGGCAGAAGCTCGCGGGGCCGAACGTGGTGTGCACCCCGGCGAAGACCCGGCGGCGGGCGGCTCGGACGGCCTGCGCCTTGACTTGGCCGACCGCCGGGTCGGGGGTGGTCAGGCCGTAGGTGCGCGAGATGCCGTGGGCGTCGAGGTAGGCCAGGTCGATGACGAAGTCGGACAGCATGCGGACGGCCCAGTGGTCGCCGGTGGCCATCGCGTTCTGGCGGACCCGGCCGCCCAAGAGCAGTACGTCGATCTGCGCGCTCGTCGCCAAGGCGCTGACCACGGCGAGCGAGGGGGTGACGATCGTCAGCGGTCGGTCGCGCGGTAGGGCCTCGGCGATGAGTTGTGGGGTGAAGCCCTCGTCGATGAAGACGGTTTCGGCGCCGTTGAGGAGTTCGGCCGCCGCGGCGGCGATCCGGGTCTTCTCCGGCGCCCACTGCATCGCCCGCGTGGCGAGGGCGGTCTCGAAGGCCGCCCCCGCCACGGGGTGCACACCGCCGTGCCGGCGTCGCACCAGCCCGTGGTCCTCCAGGACGTTCAGGTCCCGGCGGACCGTCTCCCGGCTGACGGCGAACTCCTCGGCGAGCCGGACGACATCGACGGATCCGGTACTCCGGACCCGTTCCAGCATGCCCCGGCGGCGGTCCTCAGCGTCCACGGTTCTCCTCCTGCGCTACCGGTCCGGCGCAGCGCCGTCCGGCTTGGATGGGGTGATTCAAACAAGCCTCGGCCGCGGTGACCAGGCCCCGCTGCCGGGGCGGTCGGCTGCGGCCACGGGCCGGCGGCGGGGCCCGTCGGTGTACGGACCGTCGGCGTACGGACCGGCCGTTGCTGAAAACGGTCACCAGATACACAGCCTGTGGGCCGGTGTGGACGACTGGCCACGCGTTCCGCTTGACCATGTCACCACACATGTGTGGACCGGGTGTCTTCGGTCGGTCACCCTTCTGCGACAAGGGCCGTGGCGGCAGAAGGGAAAGCAGGCGAGTCGTGTTATGCGAGGTGCCGGAGAATACGCACAGAGAAGAACTCGGCCAGGAAGAGCGGGGGTTACCGTGGGTATTTCTCCGGCCGCTCACAGCAACGTGCGGGGCGCGCCGCAAAGAGCCCCAGGTACGGCGCCCGTGGGCCACGAAAACGGTCAGCAGAAACGATGCGACGGTCAGCCCCGTGGGGCTGTGCCCGAAGTGGCCGGGACTGAGCGCATGCATATTGCGGGTTCGTAACGCGGGAATGGATAAACGCATACCGGGGAACGAAGCGCCCGTGTCGCCGAACGCCGCCTCGCGGGAGGCGGGCGCCGGCGACACGGGCGGGCGGGGTGGCGGTCGGATGGTGGCCGGGGTGCGGGCGTCGGCCCGCCGGAGTCACTTGATGAAGTCGTCCACGACCTTCGGGGGCCAAGCGCCGACGTTCAGGATGCCCATGGAGTAGGCCCGGGAGACCAGCGCGGCGCGGTTGGGCACCCGCAACTTCCGCAGCAACCCGGTGACGTGGTACTCCACGCCCTGACGGCTGAGGTAGAGCCGTGCGGCGAGCGGGATGGTGGACAGCCCGGCCGCGATGCCTTCGAGGATCCGTGCGTCGATCTCGGTCAGGAACTTCTTCTGGCTGGTCACGACACCCGCGTCGGCCGCCCCGGTGCCCTCGGACGAGTCCATGAGCACCAGGATCGCGGCGACGTCCGGGGTTTCACCGGTGACCACGGAAGCGGTGAGGGTGCCGGCGAAGGCCGAGTCCTGGGCACCCACGGCGACCACGTGCGAGGCGAAGCGGTGCCGCTTTCCCTCGATCAGTCGGGAGAACTGGCGCATCAGCGGTTGTTGCACGCTCGGGTGCATCAGATCGCGGAAGCTGCGGCCGTAGACGTCGCCGGCGGAGTTGCCGAAGCGGCGGTGGAACTCCTGATTGGCGTGCTTGATGGTGAGGTCGCGGTCGAGCGACGCCATCAGCCCGGGGCTGCCGGGCTCCCCCGCCGGTGCGGTCTGAGCGGATATCACCCCGCCGATCGTACGGTGATGCGAGTCAGTGAGGTGAGCGATAGTCACGAGACCGCCATCCTTTCGGATAACCCCCGTCATTGTGAGAACTCCCAGGAACGGAATCAGGAATTCGATCGAAGTTCGCCGCGAATCGCGTCGCGGAGTTTCGATTTTCCTTGAAACGGAGCGTAGTTAGCGGCTGCTCGGCACGTCAACGCGACACATCTCCGCACCCCTAAATCCGTGGTCCGTACTTGACAAGGTTCGGTCCGCAAGGACGGGGCTACGGTGGGCCAAAAGCCGCACACCGGACAAGGTTGCTTCCGGGAAAGTGACTGCCCTTGCTTCCGTTTGAGGTTTCCTTGAGGTTTCTGTCATGCCCGTACGGGCGTCAAGACAGCTCGACACACGGGCGGCGAGCGGAATGCGGGGAGTCACGAGGTATACGACTGCGTCCGGAACGGCCGAACGCCGGGTCACCGACCCGGGAGCGCGTTCACCAACTCACGGCGGCCGGAGACACCGAGCTTCCGGTAGGCACTGGTGAGGTGCTTCTCCACGGCCCGGGAACTCACGCCGAGTTCGGTGGCGATGCCCTGGTTGGTCAGGCCCCGCCCCACCAGGGACACCACGCGCCGTTCGCTGGGGGTGAGGGTGGCGACCGGCGGCACGGTGGCGCTGCCCAGGCCGTGTTCGGCCCGTTCGGCGAGCCAGGGAACGCCACAGGCCGCGCCGATCCCCGCGGCCTCCCGCAGCACCGCCTCGGCCTCCGGGCCACCGTGCAGTCGCTGCCCGAGGACGATGAGCGTACGGGCCAGTTCCACCTCGTAGGACGAGGCGCGGAGGATGTCGACGGCCTCGCGCAGCAGGTCGATTCCGTCGTCCCGCAACAGCCAACCCTTCAGGCGCAGGGCCCGACCCAGGTTCGTCGGCGCACCCCAGTGCCGGGCCCACCTCAGCTCGTCCTCGGCGAGTTGCAGCGCCGCTTCGGTCTCGCCGAGCCGCTGGTGCAGGCCGATCGCATACGGACGCCACGGCAGCAGCGCGGAGTTGCGCCAGCCCGCGGTCTCCAGTCGGCGGCCGCAGGCCAGCAGCGCGTCCAGGGCATCGCGCCCGCGGCCGCGCTGGGTGTCGACGCCGGCCTGGAGGATCTGCCTGGTGGCGGTGAGGGCGAGTCCGACCGGGCGGCGGTCGCGGGTGCGTGCCAGGATGCGTTCGCTCAGGGTCCGGTCGCGCAGTTCGAAGGCGACCGAGGCGAGGGTCATGACGGCCGGTTCCAGCCAGCCGCTGGTGTCCATGGTGAGGGCGCTTTCGACGTGTTCCCGGGCCGCGGCCGGGCGGCCCTGCGTCATCAGGACGAAGGCCCGCTCGGCGGTCAGCAGCACGTCGTCCGCGCCGGTCGCGTAGAGGCGTCGGGTGCGCTGTTCGCTGGACAGCCAGGAGGCGACGCCCTGCACGGACTCGGCGACGAACAGCGAGATCATCACGAGCGGCAGCGTGGTGTGGGCGTGGGCGGCGGTGGCCGGTTCGCGTTCGAGGATGCGGTTGCCGGTCCGGGTGATCTCCTGGGCGCCGAGCCGGCCGCTCAGCGCGCCCGCGCACAGCAGCACCGAGACCAGTTCGCGTTCGGCGACGCTTTCCACCGGGGGCCGCGGTCCCATCCGCCGCAGTCGGTCGACCGACGACGTCAGCTCGACGGGGTTCTCGTGGCCGGAGTGCCGCAGCCACGCCTCCAGCCGCAACGCGAGCGCACCGGTGCCCTCCTCGTCCCGTTGGGCCGGGTCGTCGAGCGTCCTGGCGGCCTGCCGCACCAGCTCGACGGCGGGCTGTCTGGGGGTGGCGAGCAGACTGGGCGGGACGCGCAGGGCGGCGGCGGCCCGGTCCCGCGGGGCGCGCAGCAGGGCGACGGCCTGGCTGACGTGCCGTACGCAGGCATCGGGGTCGATGGCACGCTCGGCGGTGGCCAGGTCGATCAGGAGCCGGGCCCGGCAGTCGTCCTGGGTGCGGTGGTGCAGCAGGGCACGGCGCAGGTACCGGGCGGCGTCGCCGGGCCGCCCCGCGCGCAGTGCGTTGACGGCGGCGGCCCTCAGGACGCTCTCCGACCAGGGCCGGCCCGGGTGGACGACGGCCAGCAGATGGCCGGCGACCTGTTCGGCCGGCCGCCCGCAGCGGTACAGCAGATCGGCGGCGGCGTCGTGCGAGCGTTCGCGTTCGTCGAGGGTGAGGAGGGAGTCCACGGCGTCCCGGACGACCCGGTGGACGAGGCGGACCTCCCGTCCGCGGGCGAGCAGGCCGGTATGGACCAGGGCGCGGCGGGCTCCGGAGAAGCCCACCTCGTCGACGCCGGCGAGCTGGGCGAGGAGCGCCGGGTCGCTGTGGTCGCCCAGGGCGGCCACCGCGACGACGACATCGCGCACCGACTGCGGCTGGATCCGTAGGTGGCCCGCGATCCGGTCGCGCAGCACGGCCGGGCTCAACTCCCCCACGGATGCTGCCTGTTCGCGGCTCGCCGGATCTCCGGTGTGGCGTAGCGCGCTGCGGAAGGCGGTGAAGAACAGCGGGTTGCCCCCGGACGCTTCGTGCAGGGCACGCACGAGTGCGTCCTGCGGTGGCCGTCCGTGCGCTTCGGTGAGCAGGGTGCGGGTGGCGTCTCGGGTCAGCGGTGCCAGGCGGAGGACGTCGCGGGCGGCGCCGACCACCTCGCGTACCAGGGGGTGCCGGGCCCGGTGGTCGCCGTCGGCGAGCGTGCACACCAGGAGCGCGCGCAGGCCGTGCAACCGCCGGGTGAGGTGCGCCAACCAGCGCAGGGAGGGGCCGTCGGCCCACTGGAGGTCGTCGACCAGGATCAGCAACCGTTGGTCCCCGCCGGCGTCGGCCAGCAGCGACTGGGCGCCCTGGAGGACGGCGTCGGAGACCGCATGGGCGGGGTCGGTACCGGCGGGGCAGTCGCCGAGGTCCATGAGGCGACTGACGTACTCGGTTCCGGTGGTACGGCCGGCGGGCCCGGCGCTGCCGGCTCCGGACAGCAGGTGGTCGAAGAGTTGGCGGGCGATCCCGAACGGGAAGTCGCGTTCCCGCCATGCGGCGCAGGCCCGGAGCACGCGGGTGCCGTCGCCGGCGAGCTCCGGCACCCGGCGCAGCAGGGTCGAGCGTCCGCTGCCGAGGGGGCCGGTGACGAGGAGGAGCGAGGAGTCGCCTGCTTCCGCGCCGTCGAGGGCGGCCCGGATCCTGGCCAGTTCCTTCTCCCGCTCAAGAAGCATCCGCGACCGGCCCTTCCAGCGCCTCCAGGAACCGGTACAGCTCGGTGCGTCCGCCGATCTGCAGTTTGCGGTAGGCGTTGCTCAGCCGGAGTTCCACGGTGCGCCGGCTGACGGCGAGTTGTTCGGCGATCTGACGGTTGCCGTGGCCGCGGGCGGCGAGCAGCACGGTGCTCTTCTCCGCTTCTGACATGGCGCGCCAGCCGGGTGGGACGACGGTGGTGCGCGGTACGGCGGCGACGGGAGCGGGGCGGGCCGGGACGGACAGCGTGCGGGCGGTGGTGGCGAGATGACTGGTGGGATGGACGGCGACGATCTGGGCGATCTCCGCCAAGGAGCGTGCGGCCGCGGCCGTGTCCCCTTGTGCCGTCTCGGCGCCGGCCTGGCGCAGTCGGCTCCAGAGGTAGGCGAGGCGGGTGGGCGAGTCACGCAGTAGGGCGGTGGCCTCGCGAGTCCGGCGGACGGCCTGGTCGTGGTCGTCGTCGAAGAGGCGCCGCGTCCGCAGGCGGGCGATCCCGCGGGCGCTCGCGGTGCCCCAGTGGTCGGCGAGGGCCAGTTCCTCGTCGCGCAAACGGCGTGCCTCCACCAGGTCGCCGGTCTCCAGGCACGCCTCGGCGGCCAGCGGACGCCAGCTCAGCAGGGCCGGGTTGGACCACTGCCGGCGCAGCAGCCGGCGCCCGGACTCCAGGGACAGTCGCCGCGCCTCCTCCCAGTCACCGTCGGCGGCGGCCAGGCGGGCGCGGGCGAACAGCAGCGAGGGCCACCACACACCCTCCTCGCTGCCGGCGGGCACCGGAGCCACGGCGAGCTGCCGCGCCCGGTCCGGTCGGCCGGCCTCCACGCTGACGAGGATGCGGGTGGCGATCAGGTTGGGCAGGGCCCGCGGGTGCCAACTCGCCGGTGGCAGCGCGCGTTCGGCGCCGTCCAGATCGCGTTCGGCGGCGTCCAGCCGGGCCGCGCACAGGTGCAGTCGGGCCCGCAGGTTCAGGATGCGGGCGGCCAGGCTGCGCAGGTGGGCGCGGCGGGCGGTGGCGAGCATCCCTTCCAGGCCGTGCACCGCCTCGTCGTGGTCGTCGGTGGCGAACAGCGCGGCGCAGGCCGCCAGCCGCGGCATCATCAGGCTCTCCCGCGGGTCGCCGGTGAGGGCGATCCGCGCCAGTTTTCTGGCCTTGTCGGCGTCCTCCCCCGCCGTGGCGAGCTGCCAGGCACGGGCGCCCGCCTGCGCCGGCGGTACCGGTCGGTCGGGCAACGGGGGCACCACGGGGATCATCGGCGCGTCGTCGTCCTGCACGGCGGCCAGCCAGAACAGGGCGACCAGCTCTTCCCGGTCGGCCGGTGCGGCGTCCGGCAGGGCCTCGCCCGCGGTGCGGCGCGCCCACTCGCTGTTGCCCCGGGCGAATCCCAGGTCGATGGCGCGGACGCCCAACCCACCGCTGTTCGGGGGGAGTTCGACGGTGCTGGCGGCGCTGCGGACGAGTTCCCCCAGGCGCCGGTCGCCCGCGTCCGGCCGGGCAACCGCCTCGGCGGCGGCCAGTTCCAGGGTCAGCCGGCTGCGTTCGTCGGGGCCGAGGGGTTCTTGGAGGGCTCGGGAGAGACAGGCACAGGCACGTTGGTGGTCCTCGCGGCGGAGTGCGGCGGCGAAACCGCGGCGCAGCAGCGGCACGACCCAGGGAGCGCCGAGCGGCGGCGAGCGCAGCAGGAGGTGGGCGACGTCCTCGTCGTTGACTCCGCAGCTGTGGGTGAGTTCGGCCGCGCGGGCGTACAGGTCGGCGCGCTCCCCGGCGGGCATGTCCTCGATGACGCGCGCCTTGGAGGCGGGGAAGCGGATGTGGACCTTGTCGCCTACGGACACCGTCAGGCCGACGCTCGCCAGCAGGGTGCGGATCCGGTCCTCCGACAGGGAGCGGGCGCCGGCGAGGGCGTGCACCCGGGAGAAGTCGAGCAGGTCGCCGCAGACGGCCAGCGCCCGCAGGACGGAGTTCACTTCGGACGGTAGGCCGTCCAGGGCACGCACGGTGTGGTCGCCGACGACGCCTGCGGTGAGGGCGTGGAGTTCGGGGAGGTGGGCGGCGTCAGCGGGATGGTCGAGGCCGGTGAACTCGCGCAGTACGTCCCGCAGGACGGCCGGGTTGCCGGCGGTGGCGGAGGTGAGTGCGGCGACGAACTCCTCGTCGCCGGGGGTGCCGCAGTACGCGCGGACGGTGGCGGCGACCCCGCGGTCGGTGAGCGCGGGCACCACGACGTGCCGGGCGGGCACGGCGTCCCGGTGCGCGGGGCCCGTAGGGGCGTTCCCCTCGGTGTCGAATGCCTTGGTGCCACCGCAGCTACTGGCCAGGACGGCGAGCGGGAGGTGCGGGCCGAGGTGGTGCAGCAGGGTCTGCAGCCAGGTGTGGGAGGCCGGGTCCAGCCACTGGGCGTCCTCGACCACCACCAGGGTGGGTGCGATGCCGGCGCATCTCAGCACGTCCGCGATCCCGGGCAGGGGCGGGGGCCCGTCGTGGCCGATCAAGGCGTTCAGGGTGCTGCCGTCGGGGCCGCCGAGGGCGGCCAGCAGTTGGAGGACGGCGCCGTGCCTGAGGTCGCGTTCGGCGGGTGTCGCCTGGGCCCGCAGGACGCGCAGCCCGTCGTGCCTGGCACGACAGGCGCCCCAGCGGACGAGGGCGTTCTGGGCGTGGCCCGGCCGTCCGGTCAGGGTGAGGACCGACCCCGCTCCCTGGCCGAGCCGGTGCAGGAGGTCGCCGATGAGCCGCTGCTCCCGGCCGCATTCGAGGAGCATGGCGGGGTCGCCGTGGGCGTCGGGTGCGCACTGCGGCGTGCAGGTGATCGGATGGTTCCGCGCCTTGCTCAGGTGCACCGCTACCTCTCGTCCTGTTCGTCTCCATCGCGTCCGCGTGCTTGGGACACCCAGGCCGGTGGCTGTCGGCCGGAAGGGCGCCTGGTTTCCAGAACGGTGAACAGTTCCGGACGTCCGCCGACCCCGAGCTTCCGGTAGACGCTCGTGAGATGCGTTTCGATGGTCCGTACGGTGACGAAGAGGCTTTCCGCGATGGCGCGGTTGCTTGCGCCGGTCACCGCGAGGTCCGCGACGGTGCGTTCCATCCCGGTCAGCATGTCGAGCGGTGAGGTGGTCATCCGGCGTACCCGGCCGCCCGCGGTGACCAGCAGTTTCCTGGCGGCGTCGCCGAGCGTCAGGGCACCGCAGCGCTGGGCGAGGTCGACGGCGGCGCGCAGGTGTTCCCGGGCGGCGCGCAGGTCGTCGGCCTGGAGGTGGGCGTGTCCGAGGAGGAGTTCGGCGCGGGACTCCATGGCGCGGGCCGGGGAGGCCCCGAGCAGGGCGACCGCCTCGGTGAGGTGCTCGATGCCGGAGCCGTCCGGCGCGGCCACTCCCTGTGCCATGTGGGCCAGGCCGAGGCTGCTCGTCGTACCCCAGCGTTCGGCCAACTCCGTTCCATAGGCGGCGAGTTCACGTGCTTGGCCGTGGCGGTCCAACAGTGCCAGGAGCACCGCGCCCTCGGCCCACCACGGGAGGAACGCCGGGTTGCTGACGCGGGATTCCTCCAGGGACCGGCCGCAGGCGAGGAAGAGGTCGAGGGCGCCTTGGAAGTCGCCGCGGGCCCAGCGGGCGTAGGCGCGGGCCGCCAGGTACCAGTGGTACTCGATGACGAACCGTTCGAGGTGGCCGCGTGTGATGCCGTCCAGGACCTGTTCGGCGCGTTCGGGCTCGCCGCGGTCGACGAGGGCGGTGGCCAGGGCCACGCGGGGCAGTACGGCGGTGTCGCCCCAGCGTTCCTCGCCGATGATCTCCATGGCGGTCTGGGCGTCGGCGAGGGCGTCCGGGAAGGCCCCCACCCCATGGTGGAGGAGGGCGCGGGTGGAGAGCGCGAGGACGTACGTCCACACGGCGGCGTTGTCCTGCCCGTACTGGAGCATGAGGTCCAGCGCGTACTGGGCGTCCGTGATCTCGTCGGCGAGGGTCAGCGCGAAGGACGCGGACAGCAGCGACCAGGGCTCCAACTCGACGCCGGGCGAACGCAGGGCGCGGCGGGCCTGGTCGACGGTCGACCGGGCGTCGCGGCCGTCCATGGCGGTGAGAACGGTGGTCATGGCCAGCATCTGCCGCTGGGCCGGGGTGTCACCGGGCGGCAGGGTGAGCCGGGCCGCCCGGTCGCGGACCGCACCGATGGTCGCCTTCTCGTCGGCGCCGACGATGAGCAGGACGGATTCCACGAGGGTCCGCAACTCGCGGTCGGCAGGGCCTGGTTCGGGGCCCGTTTCGGCCGCCAGCTCGGCGAGCACGTCCTCCAGCATGCGCACCCCGGACGGGGACTCCTGCACGGCCAGGCAGGTGAAGCCGTACTGGACGGCGACTTGGGCGCGGGTGCGGACGTCGGTGGCGAGGGACAGCGCTTCCTTGAGGAGGCGGATCGCCTCCGGCGGGTTGATCTCGGCGAGCGCGCGGGCCATTTGGATGCGCACGGCAACGTTGTCCGGTTCCACCTCCAGGACCCGGTACAGGCAGCGCACTCCGGCCTCCGGGGCGCCGCGGCGCTCCGCCTGCGCGGCGGCGTCGCGCAGCACCCCGGCCATCCACGGCTGGTTGAGCACCGGCAGCAGCATGAGTTGGCCGGCCAGTTCCTCGGGGGGCCGGCCGGCGTCGCTGAGCAGCAGCGCGGCGCTGGTGCGGAGTTCGGCCAGGGTCGTCGGGGCGACGTCGTCGAGGACGGCGGAGCGGACGACGTCGTGGACGAAGTCGATGCGGTCGGTGGCCACGATGCCGGCCCGGCGCAGCACGAGCAGGGCCTCGTCGACGGTGGCGGCCGGGACGCCGGCGAGGGCGGCGAGGAGTTCGGTGGACTCCTCGCCGAGTACCGCGACGGCGCGGGCGACCTCACGCACCCAGGGTGGCCGGCGCTCCAGCAGACTGCGCACGGAGCGGGCCAGGACGTGGCTGCCCACCTCGGCGGCCCGGCGCTCCCCGGCGGCGTCCGGCTGCACGCCTTCGGCGCGGAGTTCGTCGAGGAGGCGGGTCAGGGTCAGCGGGTTGCCGCCGGACACGGCGGCGACCCGGGCGACGAACGACGGTGCGGCCGCGCTCCGGAAGACCCGGCGCACCATCTCGCCGACCTGGTCGTGGTCGAGCGGGTGCAGACGGAGCACGGTGGGGCGGCGCTGGGAGGCGAGGTCGGCGAGCACCGCGGGCGCGACCGGTTCGGCTTCGCTGCGCCGGGCCAGGACGACCAGGAGCGGCAGGTCCTCGGCGCGCCGCAGCAGGAAGTCGATCCAGGCCAGGGAGCGTTCGTCGCACCAGTGGACGTCGTCGAGGACGAGGACGAGCGGACGTTCGGCCATGAGGCGGGCGGCGAGCCAGTACAGGCCGTGCAGCACCGGGTAGGCGGCGTTGGCGGCCTCGTGGCCTACGGGGTCGGCGGTGAGCGCGGGCAGCGCGCGGGCCGCCAGTCCCTCCAGCAGGGGCGAGTGGTGGGCATCGCCGCCGCTGAGGCCGAGCCCGCCCAGGAGTTCGCGTACGCCGCTGTAGCCTGCGCCCGCAACGGTCTCGCCGCAGGTGCCGTACAGCACGGTCGTGCCCTGGCAGGCGTCACTCGCGGTGAAGGCCCGCAGCAGGCTGGTCTTGCCCATGCCGGCCGGCCCGTGCAGCAGCACCAGGCCGGCGCGTCCACCGCGGGCGGCCTCGGCGTGCCGGGCGAGGGTGTGCAGTTCGTCGTCGCGTCCCACCAGCGTGGTCGGTAAACCGGAAGCGCCGGACGGGTTCTGCATGACGCGTTCCTCCACGTGGGGTGAGAACAGAAGCCGACCTCGCGCCGTCGCGTTCCGGGACCGCGGCCGTCCGGATGCGCGCAAGCCCGGGCGGCCAGGAGTGACATGTGCGGAGCGGCCGAGGGGCACGCTTCGCACATGTACCATCACAAGATCATATAGCGCAGTGCGGGGTGAATAGGCAGCACCTGTCAGACATTTGACGTTCTCCGAACAGCCCGCCGGCGGACACCCGGCCAGCCAGGAACACCGGCCGGCAGGCGTACCCGCCGCACGCTCGCCGCGCGCCTGCCGCACGCGGGAGGGTGCTCCACTGACGGACGCCACCCGCGCCACCGAGTACCGGAAGTGCCGTACTCGGAAGTGCCGTACTCGGTGGCGCGGGCACGCCACGGGCCGTCCCGCTGACCGCCGGAGGAGGTCCGCGAGCCCTGGGACTAGGAGGTGAAGTGGTTCCGCAGCAGGTCGATGACCGCCGGGGCCTCGGAGCTGAGGAAGAAGTGCCCGCCGGGATAGACCTTGAGGTCGAAGTCCCCTGTGGTGTGGCCGCGCCACGCCTCGGCCTCGTCCAGGGAGGTCTTGGGGTCGCGGTCGCCGGTGAGGACGGTCAGCGGGGCCCGGACGGTGACGTCGGGCCGGCAACGGTAGGACTCGATGGCCTGGTAGTCGCTGCGGATCGCGGGCAGGATCATCCGCAGGATCTCCTCGTCGCCGAGCAGCGCGGCGTCGGTCCCGGCGAGCAGCTTCAGTTCCTGCACGATGCCGTCGTCGGACCGCCTGTGGACGGACTCGTCACGCACCCGGGAGGGGGCGCGGCGGCCGGAGGCGAAGAGGTGGGTCAGCTCACCGCCGTCGGCCTCGAAGCGCCGGGCCACCTCGAAGGCCAGCGTCGCGCCCATGCTGTGCCCGAAGAAACTGGTCGGCCGCTCCTTGAGGAGGGGGCGCAGCGCGTCGTAGACCTGGTCGGCCAAGGTGCCGAGGTTACTGACGCCGGCTTCCTTGTGCCGGTCCTGACGCCCCGGGTACTGGATCGCGAACACCTCGGCCACTGAGGAGAGTTGGGCCGATACGGGGAAGTAGAAGGAGGCCGAGCCGCCCGCGTGGGGAAAACAGAAGAGCCGGGCCGGGGCGGCTGGTGCCGGGTGGAAGCACCGAGCCCACAGGCTCTCCTCGGTGGACGTCGTCATGGGGGACCTCCTAGGGACGAACCGAGTGTCACGCATCGCCGGGCAGCAGCAGCCGGACGCCTCGGCCGGGGACGTGCCGTGGCGTCCTGTGCACGCCGTCACTGCCGGACGAACACGTGGTCACACCGTAACTCTGCGGCTCGCGAAGGGGTTTCCGAGCCGCGGAATTCATTGCACATGATCGGACTGTGGGTGATTCCCTAGTTCTTTGCATTTCTTCAGAAGAGGCCGGTAAGGCCCTCCCCGTGGCCGGAATCCAGCGTCCGGCCACCGGGGGCCCGCCTTGTTCACCGAAATGAACGGGCTCAGTTCAGCCCGAGTTCATCATCCAGGAGCGCGAACATGTCGTCGTCCGACGCCTCGTCGAGGTCGACGTCCTCACCGCCGTCCCCTGATGCCTCCGTCCGCCGCAGCCCGGCCCACTTGGCCTTCAGGACCTCCAGCCGGCCGGCCACCAACTGGTGCTCCCCCGCGTCGTCGAGGGACAACCCGGCGATGACCGCCTCCAGGTTGTCCAACGCCGCGAGCACGGAGCCGGCGCGCGTCGCCTCCTCGGTGCCGAGCCGACCACGCAGATGCCGGACGACGTCGGCCGGCGTCGGGTAGTCGAACAGCAGGGTCGCCGGCAGGCGCAGGCCGGTGGCCGCGTTGAGCCGGTTCCGGAACTCCACCGCGGTCAGCGAGTCGAAGCCCAACTCCTGGAACTGCCGGCCCGCGCCGATCGCCGAGCCGTCGGCGTGCCCGAGCACCACCGCGGCCTGGCCGCGCACCAGCGTCAGTAGGACCTCGTCCTGCTCCGGCGCGCCGAGTCCGGCCAACTGCCGGGCGAGCGCGTCGGCGGACGGCGCCGCACCGGTCGCCGCCGTCCGCCGCGCGGGCGTCCGGACCAGGCCGCGCAGCAGCGCCGGGACGTCCCCGAGCCTTCGGAGCGCGGCGAGATCCAGCCGCACCGGGACCACCAGGGCCCGATCACCGGCCGTCGCCGCGTCGTACAGCGCGAGCCCCTGCTCGACCGCGAGCGGCGGCATACCGGAGCGCGCGAGCCGTTCGGCCTCGGCGTCCGTCAGGGTCCCCGTCATACCGCCGGCCCGGTCCCACGGGCCCCACGCCAGCGACACGCCCGGTAGCCCGGCCGCGCGACGCTGCGCCATCAGGGCATCCAGGAACGTGTTCGCCGCCGCGTAGTTGGCCTGGCCGGCACTGCCGAGTACACCCGCCACGGAAGAGAAGACGACGAAGGCGTCCAGGTCCAGGTCGCGGGTGGCCTCGTGCAGATGCCAGGCGGCATCCGCCTTCGGCCGCAGGACGGTGGCCAGCCGCTCCGCGGTGAGCGAGCCGATCACACCGTCGTCCAGCACACCGGCCGTGTGCACCACCGCAGTCAGCGGACGCCCGTCCGGGACGCCGGCGACGAGTTCCCTGACCGCATCCCGGTCGGCCACGTCACAGGCCCGCACGGTCACCTCGGCGCCGAACGCTTCGAGGTCGGCGACCAGTTTCTCCGCCCCGTCGGCCGCGAGACCGCTGCGGCTGACGAGGACCAGGCTCCGTACGCCCCGCTCGGCCACCAGGTGCCGGGCGAGCAACCCGCCCAGGCCGCCGGTGCCGCCGGTGACGAGCACGGTGCCGGGCGCGGTGCCGGGCGCGGTGCCGGGCGCGGTGCCGGGCCGCCGGCTCCGCGCGTCCGCCGGGCCCTCGGCGTCCGGGACGGCCTCTGGACCGGCCCCTGGGACGGCCTCCGGGACGATGGTGCGGGACAGGCGCGCCGCCTTCACCGTCCTGCCGCGCAGGGCCAGCTGCGGCTCGTCGGGCGTTGCGCGCAGGGCTGCGGCGAGCATGGATGGTGCGGGTGGCGTGGATGGCGTGGATGATGCGGATGGCGCGGTCGCATCGGCCGGATCGAGGTCGGGGTTGAGGTCGGGGTCGGGGTTGAGGTCGAGCAGGCCGAAGCAGTCCGGGTTCTCGGACTGCGCGGAACGGACGAGGCCCCAGACGGCCGAGGCCGCCAGGTCGGTGACACCGGCGTCGTCCACCGACACCGCGCCGCGCGTCACGAACACCAGCCGCGCCGCCGCGAACCGGTCGTCCGCCAGCCACTGTTGGACCTGCTCCACCACCCGCGCGGTGCACTCCCGCACGGCGCCGGGCACATCGGTCGAGCCGTCACCGGCCGCGCCCCCTTCCGCCGGGTCGCCCGACACCGGAACGAGGACGAGGTCCGGCACCGGCTCCTCCGACCCGGCGAGCGCTGTGAGTCCGCCGGACTCCCGCACCACGGACAGGGAGCCCGCGAGGGCATCGACGAGGCCGAACGGGTCGGTTCCGATGACGGCTGCGGACCTGGGGGAAGTGGGCCCCGCGGCCAAGGTGGGGACAGCGGTCCAGTCCACCTGGAACAGGGAGTCCTGATACGCGCCGCCGTCGGCGGCCCTCAGCTGCTCGCCGGTGAGGGTACGGGTGCGGAGGGAATCGATGGTGATGACCGGTGAGCCTGCCGGGTCCACGGCAGTCACCGACACCGCGCCCGCGCCGTCGCCCTCTCCCGCGGGTGCCAGTCGCACCCGCAGCGCCGAAGCGCCCGAAGCGAAGAGGGTTACGCCCTCCCAGGAGAACGGCAAGGCGGGGCCACTGGCCTGGTCGTCGCCGTCGAGGGCGGCGAGCAGGGAAGCGTGCAGGGCGGCGTCCAGCAGCGCCGGATGGAACCCGAAACCGGCCGCCGTCTCAGCCACTTCGTCGGGCGGTGCGATCTCTGCGAACAGTTCGTCGTCGCGACGCCAGACCGCACGCAGGCCACGGAACACCGGACCGTAACCGAACCCGGCATCCGCAAACGCCTCATAGCAGCCCTCGGCATCTACCGGCGCGGCACCCTGCGGAGGCCACACCGCCCCGTCGAAACCACTGACACGGGCAGTCACTCCGGAGGTCAGAACGCCGGTCGCGTGCTGCGACCAGACACTCACACCGCTCTCATCAGGGCACGAGTACACCCCCACAGTACGACGACCCACCTCATCGGAATCACCGACCGCAACCTGCACCCTCACCCCGCCAAGCTCAGGCAACACGAGCGGCGCGGCGAGCGTCAACTCCTCCACCCGATCACAACCCACCTCATCCCCCGCACGCATCACCATCTCCAACAACGCGGTACCCGGCAGGACAGTCCGGGTCATGACGGTGTGGTCGGCCAACCACGGGTGGGACTGCAAGGAGAGACGACCGGTGAACAACATCCCCTCACCCGCGGCCAGTTCCACCGCAGCACCCAACAACGGATGCTCCGCAGAACCAAGCCCAACAGCACGCACATCACCACCACTACCGCCGACCCTGCCCACCGGCCAGAACCACTGACGCTGGAACGCATACGTCGGCAACTCGACCCGCTGCGCACTCGTACCGGCGAAGAAGTCCTGCCAGTCGCCGGTGAGGCCGCGGGTGTGGAGGTGGGCCCGGGCCGTCATGAGTGCGGACTCCTCGCTACGGTCCTTGCGCAGGAGGGGCATGGTGACGGTGTTGCTGGTGCTGGTGCTGTCGAGGGACTGTTGGGCCAGGGCGGAGAGGACGCCGTCGGGCCCGAGTTCCAGGAAGGTGCGGACGCCCGCGGCTTCCAGGGTGGTGACGCCGTCGGCGAACCGGACCGCTTCACGGACGTGCCGCACCCAGTACTCAGCCGAGCACAGTGTGTCGGCCGATGCCAGTCCACCGGTCAGGTTCGACACGACCGGGAGGGACGGAGCGGAGTACGACAGGCCCTCCGCCACCGCGCGGAAGTCCGCCAACATCGGCTCCATCAGCGGTGAATGGAACGCATGCGAGACATGGAGACGGGACGTGCGACGTCCCTGGTCGGCGAAGTGCTGCGCGACGGACAGCACGGCATCTTCGGCGCCGGAGATGACCACGGAGGTGGGCCCGTTGACGGCTGCGATCGACACCTCGTCGGTGAGGTGCCGGGTGGCCTCGTCCTCAGTTGCCTGGATGGCGAGCATCGCGCCGCCGGGGGCGAGTGCCTGCATCAGCGAGGCACGGGCCGCTACCAAGCGACAGGCATCTTCCAGCGTCAGTACGCCGGCAACGTGCGCCGCAGCGACCTCACCGATGGAATGGCCGGCCACGAAATCCGGCCGGACGCCCCAGCTCTCAACCAGTCGGTAGAGGGCGACTTCGATGGCGAAGAGGGCGGGCTGTGTCCAACCCGTCTCGTTCAACAAGTCTGCGGCGTCGCCCCACATCACCTCCCGCAACCCGACCTGGGCAGGAAGTTCGGCATCCAGGCAAGCAACCACGGTGTCGAGGGCCTGCGCGAACACCGGAAAACGGCCGTACAACTCCCGCCCCATACCTAGACGTTGTGACCCCTGACCGGAGAACAACACTGCCGAACCGTCGGCGGATGCCGCGTCGGAGACGACGGCCGGATCGGCGGCACCGAAGGCCAGCGCCCCCAGGGCGTCGGCTGGGTTCGTTGCGTCACCGACCAGCACGACCGCCCGGTGGTCGAACTGCGACCTGCTGGCGACCAGCGAGTGGCCGACGTCGATCGGGCGCAGTCCGGGCCGCTCCACCAGGAGGGCATGGAGGCGTACAGCCTGGGCGCGCAGGGCCTCCGGCGTCTTGCCGGACAGTGCCCAGGGCACCACGGACGGCTCGACGGTGTTCGGTGCCACGGCGGCTGTCTGAGCCACCGGCTGCCGCACATTCTCCGGCTGTTCCAGGATTACGTGGGCGTTGGTGCCGCTGATGCCGAACGAGGAGACGCCTGCGCGGCGGGCCCGGTCGGTCTCCGGCCAGGCGGTCTGCTCGGTGAGGAGTTCGACCGCGCCGGCACTCCAGTCGACGTGCGAAGACGGCGCATCGACATGGAGGGTCTGCGGCAGCACGCCGTGCCGCATCGCCATCACCATCTTGATGACGCCCGCGACACCGGCCGCTGCCTGGGTGTGCCCGATGTTGGACTTGACCGAACCGAGCCACAGGGGGTGCGCCGAGTCGCGGTCGCGCCCGTAGGTGGCGAGAAGCGCCTGGGCCTCGATGGGGTCACCCAGGGTCGTTCCCGTGCCGTGCGCCTCGACCACATCGACATCGACCGTGGACAGGCCACCGCTGGCCAGTGCCTGACGGATCACCCGCTGCTGGGACGGACCGTTAGGAGCCGTCAAGCCGTTGGACGCACCATCCTGATTAACCGCCGAACCCCGCACCACGGCCAGGATCTCGTGACCGTTGCGGACCGCGTCCGACTGGCGCTCCAGGACCAGCATGCCCACGCCCTCCGACCACGCCACACCGTCAGCCGCATCGGCGAACGCCTTTGAGCGGCCATCGGGAGCCAGACCGCGCTGCCGGGAGAACTCGATGAACGTGCCTGGGGTGGACATCACCGTCACACCACCGGCCAGCGCGAGCGTGCATTCGCCGGCCCGGAGGGCTTGTGCCGCGAGGTGCAGCGCGACCAGCGAGGAGGAGCAGGCGGTGTCCACGGTAACGGCCGGGCCTTCGAAGCCGAAGGTGTAGGAAACACGGCCGGAGGCCACGCTGCCCGCGCTCCCCTGGCCCTGGAAGCCCTCGAACTCCTTGCCGCCCAGAATGCTCCCGTAGTCGCTGTACATGACGCCGGCGAACACACCCGTCGCGCTACTACGCAGGGTCAGCGGGGCAATGCCGGCCCGCTCGATCGCCTCCCAGGAGGACTCCAGGAGTAGACGTTGCTGGGAGTCGGTCGCCAGTGCCTCGCGCGGGCTCATCCCGAAGAAGTCCGGGTCGAACTCCCCCGCCTCGTGCAGGAATCCACCCGAGCGGGTGTAGGACGTGCCCAGGTGCTCAGGGTCCGGGTCGTAGATTGATTCGATGTCCCAACCGCGGTTCGTCGGGAAATCGGTGATGGCGTCGCTGCCTTGGCTGACCAGGCGCCACAGGTCCTCGGGGGAGGCGACACCACCCGGATAGCGGCAGGCCATGCCCACCACCACGATCGGGTCGTCCGCCGCCGGCGGAAGCGCCTGGTTGGGCATCTGGGTCTTGTTCTCGACGGTTCCGAACAGCTCGTCCCGCAGGTGGTCAGCGAGGGTGTCGGCGTTCGGGTAGTCGAAGACCAGTGTTGCGGTCAGGCGCAGGCCGGTGGCGGTGCTCAGGTGGTTGCGCAGCTCGACGGCCGTCAGCGAGTCGAAGCCGAGGTCGCGGAATTGTGCCGTGGGGTCAACGGACGCCGGATCGGTGTGCCCGAGGACCAGGGCTGCCTGAGTTCGGACCAGGTCCAGGAGTTCCTTACGGCGCTCGTCGGCCGTAAGCCCGGAGAGGCGGCCGACCAGTCCGGCGACGGTTGCGGAACCGCCGGCCGCCGTCCGGCGGGTGCGGGTCCGTACCAGTCCGCGCAGGATCGCGGGCACCTCGCCCTTCGCGGACAGCGCCGCGAGGTCGAGCCGGACCGGAGCGACGAGCGCTGTATGTGGGATGCCTGGCGCACTGTCGGTACCGGTGGTGTCGGCGCTGCCTGGCGCCGTGCCCAGCGCGTGCGTACCTCCAAGGGCGAGTGCGGCATCGAACAGGGCGAGGCCCTGCTCCGTGGCGAGCGGCGGCATGCCGGAGCGGGTGAGCCGGTCTGCCTCGGCGTCCGTCAGTGTGCCGGTCATGCCGCCGGACTGGGCCCACGGACCCCAGGCCAGTGACAGGCCGGGCAGACCCGCCGTTCGGCGCTGAAGCATGAGCGCGTCCAGGAAGGCATTGCCGGCGGCGTAGTTGGCCTGGCCGGCACTGCCGAGCACACCCGCCACGGAAGAGAAGACGACGAAGGCGTCCAGATCCAGGTCGCGGGTGGCCTCGTGCAGATGCCAGGCGGCATCCGCCTTCGGCCGCAGGACGGTGGCCAGCCGCTCCGCGGTGAGCGAGCCGATCACACCGTCGTCCAGCACACCGGCCGCGTGCACCACCGCAGTCAGCGGGTGCGCGTCCGGAACACCGGCGACGAGCGCCGCCACTGCACTGCCCTTGGCGACGTCGCATGCCTGGACGTTCACGTCGGCACCGTGCGCCGTCAGTTCCGCCACCAGTTCCGTGGTGCCCGGGGCGTCCGGGCCGCGCCGGCTGACGAGCAGGAGGTTGCGGACACCGTACCTGTCGACGAGGTGCCGTGCGAACTGCGCACCGAGTCCACCTGTGCCACCGGTGATCAGGACGGTTCCGACCGGGTCCCAGTCGGTGGGAGCGAGGGCGCCGGCCGGGGATGTCAGGCGGGCCAGTCGGGCGGCGTGCAGGTGTCCGTCGCGTAGCAGCAGCTGCGGTTCGTCGGAACCGAGGGCCGCGGCGAGGGCTGCATCCGATGCGTCGGATCCGTCGGATGTCTCGGATGTGTCGGATGCGTCGAGGTCGATCAGGCCGAAGGCGCCCGGGTGCTCGGTCTGGGCCGAGCGGACCAGGCCCTGGACAGCCGCCGCGGCGGGATCCTGGCCACTGGCCGCGCCCCGGGTCACGAAGACCAGACGCCCGGCGGCGAGGCGTTCGTCGGCCAGCCATGCCTGGATCGTGTGCAGGGCATCGGTGGTGAGTCGGTGAGCCGCGTCTGCGGTCGCACCGTCCCTGGTGCCGCCTTCGTCGGTGTCGTCCTGTGCGGTGACACCGACGAGTGTGATGGCGGGTACGGGTGCCTCGGGACCGGCGGCAGTCAGCGCGCCGACGTTCTCGTACGCGTCCACGGTTGCGCTGGTGGAGCGGCCGAGCGCATCGGCGAGCCGCAGGTGGTCGGGGCCGAGGATCGCGACGGTGGCGGTCGGGGTTGTCTGGTCGGCGGGGACCGCGGTCCACCGGACGCCGAACAACGCATCGCGCAGGTGGACGTCGGTACCGCCGCCCGCCTCGCTGGTGAGGGTGCGGGTGCGGAGCGAGTCGATGGTGATGACCGGTGCCCCTGTCGGGTCCACCGCACTCACCGACACCGCACGTCCACCCACTCCCGCGCCCGCGGCCTCGCCCGCGGGCGCCAACCGCACTCGCAACACCGAAGCACCCGAAGCGAAGAGCGACACACCTTCCCAGGAGAACGGCAAGGCAGGACTGCTGGCCTGGTCGTCGCCTTCGAGGGCGGCGAGCAGGGAAGCGTGCAGGGCGGCGTCCAGCAGCGCCGGATGGAACCCGAAACCGGCCGCCGTCTCAGCGACTCCGTCCGGGAGCGCCACCTCTGCGAACAGTTCGTCGTCGCGACGCCAGACCGCACGCAGGCCACGGAACACCGGACCGTAACCGAACCCGGCATCCGCGAACACCTCATAGCACCCCTCGGCATCTACCGGCGCGGCACCCTGCGGAGGCCACACCGCCCCGTCGAAACCACTGACACGGGCAGTCACTCCGGAGGTCAGAACGCCGGTGGCGTGCTGCGACCAGACACTCACACCGCTCTCATCAGGGCACGAGTACACCCCCACAGTACGACGACCCGCCTCATCAGAATCACCGACCGCAACCTGCACCCTCACCCCGCCAAGCTCAGGCAACACGAGCGGCGCGGCGAGCGTCAACTCCTCCACACGATCACAACCCACCTCATCCCCCGCACGCATCACCATCTCCAACAACGCGGTACCCGGCAGGACCGCCCGGCCCATGACGGTGTGATCGGCCAACCACGGATGGGACTGCAAGGAGAGACGACCGGTGAACAACATCCCCTCACCCGCGGCCAGTTCCACCGCAGCACCCAACAACGGATGCTCCGCAGAACCAAGCCCAACAGCACGCACATCACCACCACCACTACCGCCAACCCTGCCCACCGGCCAGAACCACTGACGCTGGAACGCATACGTCGGCAACTCGACCCGCTGCGCACTCGTACCGGCGAAGACCGCGGACCAGTCGATCTCGGCGCCGGAGGTGTGCAATTGAGCGAGTGCGGCGAGCGCGGTCGGTTCCTCGGGGCGGTCCTTGCGCAGTAGCGGGACCGTGAGGGAGGACTCGGTGAGGGACTGGCCTGTCATGGCGGAGAGGACGCCGTCGGGCCCGAGTTCCAGGAAGGTGCGGACGCCCGCGGCTTCCAGGGTGGTGACGCCGTCGGCGAACCGGACCGCTTCACGGACGTGCCGCACCCAGTACTCAGCCGAGCACAGTGTGTCGGCCGATGCCAGTCCACCGGTCAGGTTCGACACCATCGGGAGGGACGGAGCGGAGTACGACAGGCCCTCCGCCACCGCGCGGAAGTCCGCCAACATCGGCTCCATCAGCGGTGAATGGAACGCATGCGAGACATGGAGACGGGACGTGCGACGTCCCTGGTCGGCGAAGTGCTGCGCGACGGACAGCACGGCATCTTCGGCGCCGGAGATGACCACGGAGGTGGGCCCGTTGACGGCTGCGATCGACACCTCGTCGGTGAGGTGCCGGGTGGCCTCGTCCTCAGTTGCCTGGATGGCGAGCATCGCGCCGCCGGGGGCGAGTGCCTGCATCAGCGAGGCACGGGCCGCTACCAAGCGACAGGCATCTTCCAGCGTCAGTACGCCGGCGACGTGCGCCGCAGCGACCTCACCGATGGAATGGCCGGCCACGAAATCCGGCCGCACACCCCAACTCTCAACAAGTCGGTAGAGGGCAACTTCGATGGCGAAGAGGGCGGGCTGCGTCCAACCCGTCTCGTTCAACAAGTCTGCGGCGCCGCCACCCCACATCACCTCCCGCAACCCGACCTGGGCAGGAAGCTCAGCATCCAGACACTCGACCACGGCATCCAGCACCTGCGCGAACACCGGGAAACGGTCGTACAACTCCCGCCCCATACCCAGACGTTGCGACCCCTGCCCCGAGAACAACACCGCGAGGCGACCTGCACCGATGCGGTCGGTGACAACGGCGGGATCTGCACCACCGGCCACGATTGCGGTCAACGCGCGCACCGCATCACCACGATCCGCGGCGAGTACCACGGCCCGGTGGTCAAAGGTCGAACGGCTGGTGGCCAGGGCCTTGCCCACATCGACGAGGCGCAGGTCAGAGTGCTCTCCGATCGACGACAGCAGCTTCGCCGCCTGGGCGCGCAAGGCTGCCGGTGTCTTGCCGGACAGCAGCCACGGCACCACGGACGGCTCCACGGTGCCGGCCTCCGGCGCCGGGCGTCGCGGACCCACCGGCCGTTCCAGGATCACGTGCGCATTGGTGCCGCTGATGCCGAACGAGGAGACACCGGCCCGTCGGGCCCGGTCCGACTCCGGCCAGGCCGTCTCCTCGGTCAGCAGCTCCACCGCACCCTCGGACCAGTCCACGTGCGAAGACGGGGCGTCGACGTGCAGTGTCCGCGGCACCACACCGTGCCTCATCGCCAACACCATCTTGATCACACCCGCGACACCCGCAGCAGCCTGCGTGTGCCCAAGGTTGGACTTCACCGAACCCAACAGCAACGGCCGCTCCGGATCGCGGTCACGACCATAGGTGGCAATCAGTGCCTGCGCTTCGATCGGATCACCCAACGTCGTCCCGGTGCCGTGGGCCTCCACCACGTCCACGTCGTCCGTGGTCAAGCCGCCGCTGGCGAGTGCCTGGCGGATGACCCGCTGCTGGGACGGGCCGTTAGGCGCCGTCAGGCCGTTGGACGCACCATCCTGATTGACCGCCGAACCCCGCACCACAGCCAGGATCTCGTGACCGTTACGCACCGCATCCGACTGCCGTTCCAACACCAGCATGCCGACGCCCTCGGACCAACCCACCCCATCGGCCGCATCCGCAAACGCCTTACAGCGACCATCAGACGACAACCCCCGCTGCCGGGCAAAGTCCACGAACACCGCCGGCGTCGACATCACCGTCACACCACCGGCCAACGCCAACCCACACTCACCACTACGCAACGCCTGCATCGCCCAATGCATCGCCACCAACGACGAAGAACACGCCGTATCCACCGTCACCGCCGGACCCTCAAGCCCCAACACATAGGCCACCCGACCCGACGCCAAACTCGGCGAACTCCCACTCCCCTGAAAACCCTCGAACTCCGGACTCGCCAACATCGCGCTGTAATCGCTGTACATCACACCCGCGAACACACCCGTCGCACTACCACGCAACGTCAACGGATCAATACCCGCCCGCTCAATCGCCTCCCACGACGACTCCAACAACAGACGCTGCTGCGAATCCGTCGCCAACGCCTCACGCGGACTCATCCCAAAGAACGCCGGATCAAACTCCCCCGCCTCATACAAGAACCCACCAGAACGCGTATAAGACGTACCCAGATGGTCAGGATCCGGGTGGTACAGGGATTCAACGTCCCAACCACGGTTCGTCGGGAAACCGGAGACCGCATCGGTCCCTTCGGTGACCAGTTTCCACAGGTCATCCGGGGAAGCGACCCCGCCCGGATAGCGGCAAGCCATACCCACGATGACGATCGGATCGTCCGCCACCGCCACCACGCTCCGCCGTACAGACGTCACCTCGGCGTCCGTACCCAGCAGCTCATTGAGCAGGAAGGCGACCAGCACCTCGACCGTCGGGTAGTCGAACACCATGGTCGCGGGCAGCCGCAGACCGGTGACGGCGTTGAGGCGGTTGCGGAGTTCCACCGAGGTGAGGGAGTCGAAGCCCAACTCGCGGAAGGCACGCGCCGGATGGACGTCGGCGGCGTCGGCGTGGCCGAGGACCAGCGCAACCTGGCCGCGTACGAGGTCGAGGAGGACTTCCTGTCGTTCCACCGGGTTCAGGCTGGCGAGCCGTTCCCGCAGTCCGGTGGCGGTTGCCGAGTCCGCGGCGGCGGCACGACGCGAACGGCCGCGGATCAGCGACCGCAGCAGCGACGGCACGTCCCCTTGGGCGCGCAGCGCCGGCAGGTCGAGACGTGCGGGCACGCAGGTGGCCTCGCCGGTCGCCAGGGCCGTGTCGAAGAGGGCGAGGCCCTGCGCCACGGACAGCGGCGGGACACCGGAACGGGCCAGGCGGTCAGCCTCGACGTCCGTCAACGCGCCAGTCATACCGCCGGACTGTTCCCACGCTCCCCAAGCGAGCGAGAGACCGGGCAGGCCAGCGGCCTGACGCTGTGTCATAAGCGCGTCCAGGAAGGCATTTCCGGCCGCATAGTTGGCTTGCCCAGGGCTGCCGAACACGCCCGCAAGGGAGGAGAAGACGACGAAGGCGTCCAGGTCCAGCCCGCGGGTTGCCTCGTGCAGATGCCAGGCCGCATCCACCTTCGGCCGCAGGACCGCAGCCAGTCGCTCCGGGGTCAGCGTGGCGATCATCCCGTCGTCCAGCACACCGGCCGCATGGATCACCGACGACACCGGATGCGTGGCGATCAGCTCCGCCACCGCCGTCCGATCCGTCACATCGCAGGCAACCGCCCGCGCACTGGCACCCGACGCCGCCAACTCCGCAACCAACTCGACCGCGCCATCGGCCCGTTCACCACGACGACTGACCAGCAGCACATCCCGCACCCCGTGCTCAGCCACCAGATGGCGAGCCAGCACCGCCCCCAACCCACCCGTACCACCGGTGATCAGGACCGAACCCGCCCCCGTGAACGTCGCACCGGTGTCGGTGTGGTCGTCGTCGGTGAGGGGTCGGCGGGCCAGGCGGGCGGCGTACACGGCACGTTCCTGGACGCGCAGTTGTGGCTCGTCGCCGGTCAAGGTGGTGAGGGTGAGCGCGGTGGGGGCGGCGTTGGGTTCGAGGTCGAGCAGTGCGAAGCACCCGGGGTTCTCGGACTGCGCGGAACGCACCAGGCCCCAGACCGCGGCGGCGGCCACATCGTGCCCGGTCGTCGCGCCACGGGTCACGAAGACGAACTTGGTGTCTGCGAAATGTTGCTCTTCGAGGCGGGTCTGCACGAGCGCCAAGGCGCGGCGTGTGAGGTCGTGCGCGGCGGCCGGAGCGGGGACGGCGTCCTCGGCTCCGGCCCGGGCGGGTGTGGCGAGGGGTAGCACGATCAGCGCGGGGGCCGGTTCGTCGGTCGGCAGCATGGTGCGGACGTCGACGTCCGCGCCGGATGCACGCAGACTCGCGGCGACGTCGATGAGGTCTTCGCCGACGACAGTCACCGCCGTGGGTACCGCGGCCACGTCGCCCGAATGGGGCGCGGGCTCGGGCAACGCGGTCCAGTCAAGGCGGAACAGCGCGTCACGGGCGAGCGCCGCGATGGTGCTCAGTGCCTTCGCGGAGACGGATCGCATGGCGAGGGCCTGGACGTACGCGACAGGTGCACCGGTGGTGTCGGTGACGGCCAGGGAGAGCGTTCCGTCGGTGTCACGGCCGAGTCGAACGCGGACTGCGGCAGCACCGGAGGCGGCCAGGGAGACGCCGTGCCACGAGAACGGCACGCTGCCAGCTCGGGCGGTGTCCCCGTCCGGGGCGACGAGCCAGGCGGCGTGCAGACCGGCGTCGAGCAACGCCGGGTGCAGGCCGTACGCCTCGGCGTCGGGCCGGCCGGTCTCCGGCAGGGCGACCTCGGCGAACACCTCGCCGGCTCCCCGCCATACCGCGCGCAGGCCCTGGAAGGCGGGCCCGTAGCGGAACCCTTCGGCCGCGCGGGACGCGTAGAAGTCCGTCAGGTCGACGGGTTCGGTGCCGGGCGGCGGCCACACCGCGGCGTCGAAGGGGACGGTTGCCGGCGCCGGCAGGCCGGTCGCGAGTACGCCGCTGGCGTGCTGGGTCCACGGGGTGTCTGTCGCCTGTTCGGGGCGCGAGTGAACGGTGACGGTACGGCGGCCGGTGTCGTCGGCGACACCCACCCGGACCTGGGTCCGTACTGCGCCGCGCTCGGGCAGGACGAGCGGTGCGGCGAGCGTCAGCTCCTCCACGTGATCACAGCCGACCTCGTCGCCTGCGCGCAGGGCGAGTTCCAGGAGCGCGGTGCCGGGCAGCAGGACCTGGCCCATTACGGCGTGGTCGGCCAGCCACGGATGCGACTGGAGCGACAGGCGTCCGGTGAACAACACCCCTTCCTCTTCGGCGAGTTCGACGATTCCGTTGAGGAGGGGGTGGCCGGCTGCGGCGAGGCCGACGGCGGCGGCATCGGCCGTGTCGCGGCTTCCGGCCGGCCAGAACGGCCGGTGTTGGAACGCGTACGTCGGCAGGTCCACCGGGCGTGCGCCGGTCGGGGCCAGGAGGGCGGACCAGTCGACCGGCGTGCCTGTGGCGTGCAGCCGTCCCAGTGCAGTGAGCAGGGCGCGTTCCTCGGATGCGTTCCTGCGGAGCGCGGGGACGGTGACTGTCTCGTCGGCGAGCGATTCCCGGGCCAGGGCGGAGAGGACACCGTCGGGGCCGAGTTCCAGGAAGGTGCGGACGCCCTCGGATTCGAGGGTGGTCACGCCGTCGGCGAAGCGGACCGCTTCACGGACGTGGCGCACCCAGTAGTCGGCGGAGCAGAGTGCGTCGGCCGCGGCCAGCTCACCCGTCAGGTTCGATACGACGGGGAGGGTCGGGGCGGTGTAGGACAGTCCCTCCGCCACCGCGCGGAATTCGTCCAGCATCGGGGCCATCAGCGGTGAATGGAAGGCGTGCGAGACCCGCAGCCGGGTCGTCCTCCGCCCCTCGGCCTCGAATCGGGCACCGATCTCAACGACGACGCTCTCCACACCCGATACGACCACCGAAGTCGGCCCGTTGACGGCCGCGATCGACACCTCGTCGGTGAGGTGCGGGGTGACCTCCTCCTCCGTTGCCTGGACGGCGAGCATCGCGCCGCCGGGGGCGAGTGCCTGCATCAGCGAGGCACGGGCCGCCACCAGACGGCAGGCATCCTCCAACGTCAGTACGCCGGCAACGTGCGCCGCAGCGACCTCACCGATGGAATGGCCGGCCACGAAATCCGGCCGAACGCCCCAGCTCTCAACGAGCCGGTAGAGGGCGACTTCGACGGCGAAGAGGGCGGGCTGCGTCCAACCCGTCTCGTTCAACAGATCTGCGGCGTCGCCCCACATCACCTCCCGCAAGCCGACCTGGGCATGAAGCTCGGCATCCAGGCAAGCAACCACGGCATCCAGCGCCTGCACGAACACCGGGAAACGGCCGTACAACTCCCGCCCCATACCCGGACGTTGCGACCCCTGACCCGAGAACAACACCGCGAGGCGACCCGTCCGGGTGCGGTCGACGACGGCGGAGGTGTCTGCGTCACCACCAGCGATCGCCGTCAGTGCCCGGACAGCCTCGGCATGTTCTGTGCTCAGGACGGCTGCCCGGTGGGCGAACTGCGCGCGTTGGGTGGCGAGGGACAGGGCGATGTCGGCGGGGGCGAGGTCGGGGTGGTGTTGGACGTGGTCGAGGAGGCGTGCGGCCTGGTCGCGCAGGGCTTCCGGTGTCTTGCCGGACAGCAGCCACGGCACCACGGTCGGCTCCGCGGTCGACTCCACGGCGGCGGTGTCCGACACCGGGTGTCGCACGCCTTCCGGCTGTTCCAGGATGACGTGGGCGTTGGTGCCGCTGATGCCGAACGACGAGACGCCCGCGCGCCGGGCCCGGTCCGTCTCTGGCCAGGCAGTCTCCGCGGTGAGGAGTGCGACCGAACCCGTGGTCCAGTCGACGTGTGAGGACGGTTCGGTGATGTTCAGGCTGCGGGGCAGTACGCCGTGGCGCATCGCCATGACCATCTTGATGACGCCGGCGACGCCGGCCGCTGCCTGGGTGTGGCCCAGGTTGGACTTGATCGAGCCGAGGAGGAGCGGGCGGACGGGGTCGCGGTCCTGGCCGTAGGTGGCGAGGAGTGCCTGGGCCTCGATGGGGTCTCCGAGGGTGGTGCCGGTGCCGTGGGCCTCGACGGCGTCCACGTCGGCCGTGGTCAGGCCGCCGCTGGCGAGTGCCTGGCGGATGACGCGCTGCTGGGACGGGCCGTTGGGCGCCGTGAGGCCGTTGGACGCGCCGTCCTGGTTGACGGCCGAACCCCGCACCACGGCCAGGATCTCGTGACCGTTACGGACCGCGTCCGACTGGCGCTCCAGCAACAGCATCCCGACGCCCTCGGACCAGCCGACGCCGTCGGCCGACTCGGAGAACGGCTTGGAGCGGCCATCGGGAGCCAGGCCCCGCTGCCGGGAAAACTCCACGAAGGTGTCCGGGATGGCCATCACGGTGACGCCGCCCGCAAGGGCGAGGGTGCATTCGCCACCGCGCAGGGCCTGTGCGGCGAGGTGCAGGGCGACCAGTGAGGACGAGCAGGCGGTGTCGACGGTCATGGCCGGGCCTTCGAAGCCGAAGGTGTACGAGACCCGTCCGGAGGCGACGCTCAGCGCACTGCCCTGGCCCTGGAACCCTTCGAACTCGGCGCCGTCCAGGCGGGTGCCGTAGCCGCTGTACATGACGCCGGCGAAGACGCCGGTGCGGCTGTCGCGCAGGGTCAGTGGGTCGATGCCGGCCCGTTCGATCGCCTCCCAGGAGGACTCCAGGAGCAGGCGCTGCTGGGAGTCCGTGGCCATGGCCTCGCGGGGGCTCATGCCGAAGAAGTCGGCGTCGAAGTCTGCGGCGTCGTGCAGGAAGCCGCCGGTGCGCGTGTACGAGGTGCCGGGGTGCGCGGGGTCGGGGTCGTAGAGGTGGTCCAGGTCCCAGCCACGGTTGGTCGGGAAGTCGGTGACGACGTCGGCGCCGTCGCCGAGCAGACGCCACAGGTCCTCCGGCGAGGTGATGCCGCCGGGGAAGCGGCAGCTCATGCCGACGACGACGATCGGGTCGTCGGTCGGCTCGGCGATCGAGGGTGCGAGCTCGTCGGGCTCCAACTCGGCTTCAGGGCCGAGTAGTTCGGAGAGAAGGTATGCGGCGAGGGCGGTGGCGGTGGGGTAGTCGAAGACTGCCGTGGCCGGGAGCCGCAGGCCGGTGGCCGTGCCGATGCGGTTGCGGAGTTCGACCGCGGTGAGCGAGTCGAAGCCGAGGTCGCGGAAGGCGCGGGACGGGTCGACGCCGTCGCCCGTGGTGTGGCCGAGGACCATGGCGGCCTGGTCGCGGACGAGGGTCAGGAGGGTGTCGCGGCGCTCGGCGCGTTGGAGCCTGGTGAGCTGTTCGGCCAGGCCGGTGTCGCCGGGCGTGGTGGCGACGGTACGGCGGACTGGGGCCTTGACCAGGCCGCGGAGGAGCGGGGGGAGGGTGGGCTGGTTGCGTAGTGCGGTCAGGTCCAGGCGTACCGGGACCAACGCGGCACCCCCCGTCGCCAACGCCGCGTCGAAGAGCGCCAAACCCTGGTCGACGGTCAGCAACGGCATGCCCGACTCGGCAGCGCGACGAATGTCCCGCTCAGCCAAACCGGCCGTCATGCCCACGCCCTGATCCCAGGCGCCCCAGGCCAAGGACACACCGGGCAATCCAACAGCCGTCCGATGAGCCGCCAAAGCATCCAGGAAGGCGTTACCCGCCGCGTAATTGGCCTGGCCCGCGCCACCGAACACGCCCGCTACGGAGGAGAAGACGACGAACGCGTCCAGGTCCAGGGCGCGGGTGGCCTCGTGGAGGTTCCAGGCACCGTCCACCTTCGGACGCAACACCGCCGCCAACCGCTCCGGCGTCAACGACGCCACCACACCGTCATCCAACACACCAGCCGTATGCACCACCGATGTCAACGGATGTGACTCCGGAACACCGGCGATCAGCTCCGCAACGGCCGAGCGATCGGCCACATCACATGCCGCGACCGCGACCTGCGCGCCCAACGACTCCAACTCCGCGACCAACTCGGCCGCACCAGCCGCCCCCATCCCAGAACGACTGGTCAGTAGCAGATGCCGCACACCACACGAACGCACCAGATGCCGGGCCAACACCCCGCCCAGACCACCGGTACCACCCGTCACCAGCACCGTTCCCCCGGCCTGCCAGGCGCGGGGCAAGGTGAGCACGATCTTGCCGGTGTGCTTGGCCATGCTCATGAAGCGGAAGGCGTCCTTGGCGTTCCGGACGTCCCAGGTGCGGACCGGGAGCGGCCGCAGTGAGCCGGTGCGGAAGAGGTCCATCAGTTCGGCCAGCATGGTGCCGATGGTTTCCGGCACCACCCAGGCAAGGTCGAAGGACTGGTAGGAGAGGCCGTCGGGGACGGAGTCCGCGGGGCGGATGTCGGTCTTGCCCATCTCCAGGAAGCGCCCGCCGTCGCCGAGCAGCCGCATCGAGGCGTCGACGAACTCGCCCGACAGCGCGTTCAGTACGACGTCCAGGCCGTCGGCTCCGGCGACCTCGGCGAACGCCGCCTCGAAGTCCAGGGACCGGGAGGAGGCAATGTGGTCGTCGGCCACACCCAGCGAACGCAGCACCTCCCACTTGCCCTCACTGGCCGTGGCGAACACCTCGGCACCAAGATGCCGGGCGATCTGGATCGCAGCCATCCCGACACCTCCGGCACCCGCGTGCACCAGCACCCTCTCCCCCGCCCGCAGACCACCCAACTCCTTCAGGGCGTAATAGGCGGTGAGAAACACCAACGGCACAGAAGCGCCCGTCTCCCAGGACCAGTCCTCGGGTAGGCGGGTGAGGCGGCGGGCGTCGTCCACGGCGAGCGAGGCGAAGCTACCGGTGATCATGCCCATCACGCGGTCGCCGGGGGCGAGACCGGTGACGTCCGGCCCGACCTCGACGACCACACCGGCCGCCTCCGAACCGAACAACCCCGCGTCGCCAGGGTACATACCGAGCGCGTTGAGGACGTCCCGGAAGTTCAGGCCCGCGGCCCGAACCTCGACGCGGACCTCGTGACCGGTCAGCGGGGCCAGCGCCGTCGGGTACGGGGCCAGGGCGAGGCCGTTGAGGCTGCCCTTGGCCGTGCTGTCGAGCCGCCAGGCCGGGTCGGCCGGCGGTGTGAGGGCGGCGTCCGCGGCGACCCGGGCCAGGCGTCCGGCGAGCACGCTGCCGTCACGGAGTGCGATCTGCGGTTCACCGGTGTGCAGCGCCCGTACGAGCAGATGTCCCCGGTCGGCGGCGGCAGCGTCGTCGGGCGTGCCGATCGCGCCGGGTGCACGGTCGACGAGGACGAAGGTGTCCGGCGCCTCGGACTGGGCGGAGCGGACCAGGCCCCAGACCGCGGCGGCGGCCACGTCGGTGACGTCGGTACCGCCGGCGGCCACCGCCCCGGTCGTGACGAACGCCAGACGGGATCCGGCGAAGCGTCCCTGTCCGGTCCATTCCTGGACGAGGGCGAGTGCGTCAGTGGCCAGGGCGTGGGCGGCCTCGGCCGGGGAGGAGGCGGGCGCGTCCGGTGCGCCGGTCCCCGTCCCGTATCCGGCCGCGAACTCGGTTCCGGTACCGGTACCGGTGAGTGTGATGAGGACCGTGTCCGGAACGTCGGCGTCGGCCGTGGCGAGGGTGGCGAGGTCGGGGTGGGTCGTGGTGTGGATGCCGGCGGCGGTCAGTTCGTCGACCAGTCCGGTGCCGTCCGCGCCGACCAGCGCGACAGTGGTCGCGGCGTGCCGGCTGTCCTGGTGGTCGTGGGTGTTGTGCCCGCCGGTGTCGTACCCGCCCGTGTTCTCCGGTACGGGGTTCCAGTCCAGGGTGAACAGGGCGTCGCGGGCGAGACCCGCGGCGCCGTTCAACTGGTCTCCGGAGACCCGGCGGGAGACGAGCCTGTCGATGGCGGCGACCGGACGGCCGGCGGTGTCAGCCACCGCGATGGCCACGGACCGACCGTCGGCGCCCGTCGGGGTCAGCCGGACGCGCAGTGCGGTGGCGCCGGTCGCGTAGAGAGTGGCGCCCTCCCAGGAGAACGGGAGTCCGCCGTTGCTCTCCTCGCCCTCGTGGGCGACGAGGGAGGCGTGCAGGGCGGCGTCGAGCAGCGCGGGGTGCAGGCCGAAGGCGGTCGCCTCGTCGCCGATGGACTCTGGCAGGGCCACCTCGGCGTACAGGACATCGCCGGCGCGCCAGGCAGCCCGCAGGCCCTGGAAGACCGGGCCGTAGCCGAAGCCGAGGGTGGTGAAGCGCGCGTAGCAGTCGTCGGTGGTGAGGGCTTCGGCGTCGGCGGGCGGCCAGGCGGTGGCGTCGAAGCCGGTGCCGGCCGGGGTGGCGCCCGTGGTCAGGGTGCCGGTGGCGTGCTGGGTCCACGACACGTCGGTCGCGTGCTCGGGCCGGGAGTGGACGGTGACGGTGCGGCGGCCGGTGTCGTCGGCGACGCCGACCCGGACCTGGGTCTGTACCGCGCCGCGCTCCGGCAGGACGAGCGGTGCGGCGAGCGTCAGTTCCTCGACGCGGTCGCAACCGGCCTCGTCGCCCGCCCGGAAGGCCAATTCCAGCAGCGCGGTGCCGGGCAGCAGAACCTGGCCCATGACGGCGTGGTCGGCCAGCCACGGGTGTGACTGAAGCGACAGACGCCCGGTGAACAACACCCCTTCACCTTCGGCGAGTTCGACCGAACCGTTCAGCAGCGGATGCTCGGCGGCGGTGAGGCCGACGGCCGCGGCGTGCGCGGTGGACAGGGTGCCGGTGGGCCAGTAGGTGGCGTGTTGGAAGGCGTACGTCGGCAGGTCGACGCGGGCCGCTCCGGTGCCGGCGAAGAGCGCCGACCAGTCGATGCGGATTCCGGCCGTGTGGAGGTGGGCGAGTGCGGTGAGCGCGGAGGTCTCCTCGTCGCGGTCCTTGCGGAGGACCGGGACGGTGGCGGCATCGCCGGTGAGCGACTCCTGGGCCAGGGCGGACAGCACGCCGTCCGGTCCCAGTTCCAGGAACGTGGTGACGCCTGCGTTCTCCAGGGCGCTGATGCCGTCGGCGAAGCGGACCGCTTCACGGACGTGGCGCACCCAGTAGTCGGCGGAGCCGAGTGCGTCAGCTGATGCCAGTCCACCCGTCAGGTTCGATACGACGGGGAGGGTCGGGGCGGTGTAGGACAGTCCCTCCGCCACCGCGCGGAATGCGTCCAGCATCGGGGCCATCAGCGGTGAATGGAACGCGTGCGAGACCCGCAGCCGGGTCGTTTTGCGCCCCTCGGCCTCGAATCGCGCCCCGATCTCAACGACGACGCTCTCCGCACCCGATACGACCACCGAAGTCGGCCCGTTGACGGCCGCGATCGACACCTCGTCAGTGAGGTGCGGGGTGACCTCCTCCTCCGTTGCCTGGACGGCGAGCATCGCGCCGCCGGGGGCGAGTGCCTGCATCAGCGAAGCACGGGCCGCCACCAGACGGCAGGCATCCTCCAGCGTCAGCACGCCGGCAACGTGCGCCGCAGCGACCTCACCGATGGAATGGCCGGCCACGAAATCCGGCCGAACGCCCCAACTCTCAATCAGTCGGTAGAGGGCGACTTCGACGGCGAAGAGGGCGGGCTGCGTCCAACCCGTCTCGTTCAACAGATCTGCGGCGTCGCCCCACATCACCTCCCGCAAGCCGACCTGGGCATGAAGCTCGGCATCCAGGCAAGCAACCACGGCATCCAGCGCCTGCGCGAACACCGGGAAACGGACGTACAACTCCCTCCCCATACCCAGACGTTGCGACCCCTGACCCGAGAACAACACCGCGAGGCGACCCGTCCGGGTGCGGTCGACGACGGCGGAGGTGTCTGCGTCACCGCCAGCGATCGCCGTCAGTGCCCGGACCGCCTCGGCACGGTCGGTCGCGAGGACCACTGCACGGTGGTCGAACGCCGAACGGGTCATGGCCAGCGAGTAGCCGAGGTCGAGCGGGCGCAGCGCGGGCCGCTCGGCCAGGGCGGCCAGAAGGCGTTCGGCCTGGTCACGCAGGGCTTCGGGGGACTTTCCGGACAGCGGCAGCGGGACGACGGCAGGTTCGGGGCCGGTCGGCTCCGCGGCCGGGCTCTCGACGAGCGTCGGTTGTTCCAGGATGACGTGGGCGTTGGTGCCGCTGATGCCGAAGGAGGAGACGCCGACTCGGCGGGCGCGGCCCGTCTCCGGCCAGGCGGTCTGCTCGGTGAGGAGTTCGACCGCGCCGGCACTCCAGTCGACGTGCGAGGACGGGGCATCGACGTGCAGGGTCTGCGGCAGCATGCCGTGCCGCATCGCCATCACCATCTTGATGACGCCGGCGACACCGGCCGCTGCCTGGGTGTGCCCGATGTTGGACTTGAGCGAACCGAGCCACAGCGGCCGGTCCACCGCACGGTCCTGGCCGTAGGTGGCGAGGAGCGCCTGGGCCTCGATGGGGTCACCGAGCGTCGTTCCCGTACCGTGCGCCTCGACCACATCGACGTCGGCCGTGGACAGGCCGCCGCTGGCGAGTGCCTGACGGATCACCCGCTGCTGGGACGGACCGTTGGGCGCCGTCAAGCCGTTGGACGCACCGTCCTGGTTCACCGCCGAACCCCGCACCACGGCCAGGATCTCGTGACCGTTGCGGACCGCGTCCGACTGGCGCTCCAGCAGCAGCATCCCGACGCCCTCGGACCAGCCGACGCCGTCCGCGGACTCGGAGAACGGCTTGGAGCGGCCGTCGGGAGCCAGGCCCCGCTGCCGGGAGAACTCCACGAAGGTACTGGGGGTGGACATCACCGTCACACCACCGGCCAACGCCAACGAGCACTCCCCCGCCCGCAGTGCCTGCGCCGCCCAGTGCAGCGCGACCAACGACGACGAACAGGCGGTGTCCACGGTGACAGCCGGGCCTTCGAAGCCGAAGGTGTAGGAGACGCGGCCGGAGGCCACGCTGCCCGCGCTCCCCTGGCCCTGGAAGCCCTCGAACTCCTTGCCGCCCAGAATGCTCCCGTAGTCGCCGTACATGACGCCGGCGAACACACCCGTCGCGCTACTACGCAGGGTCAGCGGATCGATGCCGGCCCGCTCGATCGCCTCCCAGGAGGACTCCAGGAGTAGACGTTGCTGGGAGTCGGTCGCCAGTGCCTCGCGCGGGCTCATCCCGAAGAAGTCCGGGTCGAACTCCCCCGCCTCGTGCAGGAATCCACCCGAGCGGGTGTAGGACGTGCCCAGGTGCTCGGGGTCCGGGTGGTAGAGGTTGTCCAGGTCCCAGCCGCGGTTGGCCGGGAAGTCGGTGATGGCGTCGGTGCCTTGGCTGACCAGGCGCCACAGGTCCTCGGGCGAGGCGACACCACCCGGGTAGCGGCAGGCCATGCCCACCACCACGATCGGGTCGTCCGCCGTCGGCGGAAGCGCCTGGGCCTGGACCGGGGTCCGGCTCTCGGCGACTCCGAACAGTTCGGTCTGTAGGTGCTCGGCGAGGGCGGACAGGGTGGGGTGGTCGAAGACCATGGTGGCCGACAGGTGCAGGCCGGTGACGGTGCGCAGGCGGTTGCGGAGTTCGACGGCCGTCAGTGAGTCGAAACCGAGGTCGCGGAAGGCGCGTTCGGCGTCGATGGCGTTGCCGTCGGCGTGCCCGAGGACGAGCGCGGCACTGCTGCGGACGAGGTCGAGCAGTGCGTTGTGGCGCTGGGCGTGGTCGAGCCGGCCGAGCCGCTGGGCGAGTCCGGTGTCCGCGCCGAGGGCGAGGGGGGTCGCTGCCGTGCGGCGCAGTGGTGTACGGACGAGGCCGCGGAGGAGTGGGGGGATGGTGGGTTGGTTGCGTAGCGCGGTCAGGTCCAGGCGGACCGGGACCAGGGCCGCACTGCCGGTGGTCAACGCCGCGTCGAAGAGCGCCAGCCCCTCGTCCACGGTCAGCAAGGGCATCCCGGACTCGGCGGCACGACGGATGTCGCGGTCCTCCAGACCTGCCGTCATTCCCACGCCCTGGTCCCAGGCACCCCACGCCAACGACACGCCAGGCAAACCGGCGGACGCGCGATGCGCCGCCAGCGCATCCAAAAACGCGTTCCCCGCCGCGTAGTTGGCCTGCCCGGCACCACCGAACACGCCCGCCACGGAGGAGAAGACGACGAAGGCGCCCAGGTCCGTACCGCGCGTCGCCTCATGCAGATTCCAGGCACCGTCCACCTTCGGACGCAACACCGCAGCCAACCGCTCCGGCGTCAACGAGCCCACCACTCCGTCATCCAACACACCCGCCGTGTGCACCACGGCCGTCAACGGACGCCCGGCCGGAACACCGGCAACGAGCTCCTCGACCGCATGCCGGTCAGCGACGTCACACGCCGCCACCGACACCTGCGCACCCGACGACTCCAACTCCGCGACCAACTCGGCCGCACCGACCGCCCGCATCCCCGAACGGCTGGTCAACAGCAGATGCCGGACGCCGTACGACCGCACCAGATGCCGGGCGACCACACCGCCCAAACCACCGGTTCCGCCCGTCACCAGCACCGTTCCGTCCGCGGACCACGGCGCGGGGGGCGTTGTGCTGGTGCTCGTGTGGGGTGTCGTGGGGGCGGGGGTGCGGGTGAGGCGGGCGGCGTGGGCGCGGCCGTCGCGGAGGAGGAGTTGGGGTTCGTCGAGGGTGAGGGCGCGGATGAACGTGGTCGTGGGGACGGTGTCGGGGCCGAGGTCGAGGAGGCCGAAGGTGCCGGGGTTCTCGGTCTGTGCGGAGCGGATCAGGCCCCAGACCGCGGCGGCGGCCAGGTCGGTGGCGGGTGCGTCGTCGGTGGCGACGGCTCCGTGGGTGACGAACACCAGGCGGGAGTCGGCGAGCCGGTCGTCGGCGAGCCACTGTTGGGCGAGGGCCAGCGCGGTGCCGGTGAGGGCGTGGGCGGAGTGCGGGGTGTCGCTGTCGGGCGCTGCGCCGAGGGGCGCGAGGACGGTGGTGGGTGGGGTGGTGTCGGCGGCCAGGAGGTCGGTGAGGGTTGCGTACCGTGTGGTGGCCTGGTCACCGAGGGCGTCGGCGAGCGGGGCGGTGTCCGGGCCCAGGAGGGCCAGCGGTGTGGGATCGCCGGTGTCGGGGAGCGGGACCGGGGTCCAGGCCATTTGGAAGAGCGCGTCGCGGGTGTGGGGGGCGTCGGTGGTCAGCTGCTCGGCGTCCACGGGGCGGGCGAGCAGACGGCTGACGGTGGCGACGGGGTTGCCGGCCGGGTCGGTGGCGGTGACGGACAGGCCGTTGGTGCCGGCGGGGGCGAGGCGGACGCGTAGTGCGGTGGCGCCGGAGGCGTGCAGGGTGGTGCCTTCCCAGGAGAACGGGAGGCCGGGGGCGCGGTCGTCGGTGAGGAGGGCGGGGTGCAGGGCGGCGTCGAGGAGTGCGGGGTGCAGGCCGAACGCGGCCGCGTCGTCGGTGGCCGATTCCGGTAGGGCCACTTCGGCGTAGAGGACGTCACCGGCGCGCCAGGCGGCCCGTAGGCCCTGGAAGGCGGGGCCGTAGGTGAAGCCGACGGCGGTGAAGTGTGCGTAGCAGTCGTCGGTGGCGAGGGATTCGGCGTCGGCGGGCGGCCAGACGGTGGTGTCGAACGGCGGGGTGTCGGGGGCCACGGTGGTGAGTGCACCGGTGGCGTGCAGGGTCCAGGTGGCGTCGGCGGTGTGGTCGGGGCGGGCGTGGACGGTGACGGTGCGGCGGCCGGTGGCGTCGGCGGCGCCGACGCGGACCTGGAGTTGGGCGGCGCCGTCCTCGGGGAGGGTCAGGGGGGCGGCGAGGGTGAGGTCTTCGAGGTGGCCGCAGCCGGTCTCGTCGCCGGCGCGGATGGCGAGTTCCACCAGTGCGGTGCCCGGGAGCAGGACGGTGCCCAGGACGGTGTGGTCGGCCAGCCACGGGTGGGTGCGCAGCGAGAGGCGGCCGGTGAAGAGGACACCGTCGTCGTCGGGGAGGTGTACGGCCGCGCCGAGGAGTGGGTGTTCGGGGGCTCCGAGGCCGGCGGCGCGGACGTCGTCCGGGCGGGCGGGGCGGGCGGTGGGCCAGAACCAGCGGTGTTGGAAGGCGTAGGTCGGCAGGTCGACGCGGGTGGCGTCGGCGCCGGCATAGGTGGCGGGCCAGTCGGCCTCGATGCCGAGGGCGTGGAGGTGGCAGAGCGCGGCGATGACGGCTTGTTCCTCGGGCCGGTCCTTGCGCAGGAGCGGGACGGTGGTGGCGCCTTCGGGGGTGGATTCCTGGGCCATGGCGGACAGCACGCTGTCCGGACCGAGTTCGACGAAGGTGGTGACGCCGTGGTCGGCGAGGGTGCGGATGCCGTCGGCGAAGCGGACGGCGTCGCGGACGTGCCGGACCCAGTAGTCGGCGGAGCGGAGTGCGTCGGCGGAGGCCAGTTCTCCGGTCAGGTTGGAGACGACGGGGAGGGCGGGGGCGGCGAAGGTGAGGCCGTCGACGACCGCGCGGAAGTCGTCCAGCATCGGTGCCATCAGCGGTGAGTGGAAGGCGTGGCTGACGCGTAGGCGGGTGGTGCGGCGGCCCCGGTCGGCGAAGTGCCGGGCGAGGGCGAGCGCCGCTTCCTCGTGGCCGGAGACGACGACGGAGGTGGGTCCGTTGATGGCGGCGATCGACACGTCGTCGGTGAGGAGGGGCAGGACCTCGTCCTCGGTGGCTTGGACGGCGAGCATCGCGCCGCCTTCGGGCAGCGACTGCATGAGCATGGCGCGGGCGACGACGAGGCGGCAGGCGTCTTCCAGGGAGAGGACTCCGGCGACGTGCGCGGCGGCGATCTCGCCGATGGAGTGGCCGGCCACGTAGTCCGGCCGCACGCGCCAGCTGTCCAGCAGCCGGAAGAGCGCTACTTCGACGGCGAACAGGGCGGGTTGGGTGTAGCCGGTGCGGTCGACGAGTTGGGCGTCGTCGCCCCAGATGATGTCGCGGAGGGGGTGGCCGAGTTCCGCGTCGAGGACGGTGAGGACGGTGTCCAGGGCTTCGGCGAAGGCGGGGAAGCGCTCGTAGAGGACGCGGCCCATGCCAAGTCGTTGGGAGCCCTGGCCGGAGAAGAGGAAGGCGGTACGGCCGGTGGTCGCAGTGCCGGTCACGGCGACCGGGTCCGGCTCGCCGGCGGCGAGGGCGGCGAGCGCGCGCAGGGCCTCGGTGCGGTCGGCGCCGAGGACGACGGCGCGGTGGTCGAAGGCGGTGCGGGCGGTGATCAGCGAGTAGCTGATGTCGACGGGGCGCAGTTCGGGGTGGGTCTCGACGTGGGCGAGGAGGCGGGCGGCCTGGTCGCGCAGGGCGTCGGGGGTTTTGGCGGACAGTGCCCAGGGGGCGGCCGGCAGTTCCTCTACGGGGCGAGTGCTGGTCGCCGGCGGGCGGGGGGCGACGGCCGGGGGTTGTTCGATGACGACGTGGGCGTTGGTGCCGCTGATGCCGAAGGAGGAGACGCCGGCCCGGCGGGCGCGGTCGGTCTCCGGCCAGGCAGTCTCCGCGGTGAGGAGTTCGACGGCGCCGGCACTCCAGTCGACGTGCGAGGACGGGGCATCGACATGGAGGGTCTGCGGCAGCACGCCGTGCCGCATCGCCATCACCATCTTGATGACACCCGCGACACCGGCCGCTGCCTGGGTGTGCCCGATGTTGGACTTGACCGAACCGAGCCACAGGGGGTGCGCCGAGTCGCGGTCGCGCCCATAGGTGGCGAGAAGCGCCTGGGCCTCGATGGGGTCACCGAGCGTCGTTCCCGTACCGTGCGCCTCGACCACGTCCACGTCGGCCGTGGACAGGCCGCCGCTGGCCAGTGCCTGACGGATCACCCGCTGCTGGGACGGACCATTGGGCGCCGTCAAGCCGTTGGACGCACCGTCCTGATTGACCGCCGAACCCCGCACCACGGCCAGGATCTCGTGACCGTTACGGACCGCGTCCGACTGGCGCTCCAGGACCAGCATCCCCACGCCCTCCGACCACGCCACACCGTCAGCCGCATCGGCGAACGCCTTTGAGCGGCCATCGGGAGCCAGACCGCGCTGCCGGGAGAACTCCACGAAGGTGCTGGGGGTGGACATCACCGTCACACCACCGGCCAACGCCAACGAGCACTCCCCCGCCCGTAGCGCCTGCGCCGCCCAGTGCAGCGCGACCAGCGAGGAGGAGCAGGCGGTGTCCACGGTGACGGCCGGGCCTTCGAGGCCGAGGGTGTAGGAGACACGGCCGGAGGCGACGCTCGGGGCGCTGCCGTTGCCGCGGAACGCCTCGTACTCGTCGCCGGTCAGGGTGGTGCCGTAGTCGTTGTACATGACGCCCGCGAAGACGCCGGTGCGGCTGTCGCGCAGGGAGCGGGGGTCCATGCCGGCCCGTTCGACGGCCTCCCAGGAGAGTTCGAGCAGCAGGCGCTGCTGGGAGTCGGTGGCCATCGCCTCGCGCGGGCTCATGCCGAAGAAGTCCGGGTCGAACGCGCCGGCGTCGTGCAGGAAGCCGCCGGCGCGGACGTGGGTGCGGCCCGGGCGGTCGGGGTCGGGGTCGTAGAGGTTGTCCAGGTCCCAGCCGCGGTTGACCGGGAACGGGCCGGTGGCGTCGGCGCCTTCGCTGACCAGGCGCCACAGGTCCTCGGGGGAGGCGACACCGCCGGGGTAGCGGCAGGCCATGCCGACGATGACGATCGGGTCGTCGGTGGTACCGGTCCGGGTCAAGGTCGGGGCGGTGGGGACCAACTCCTCTGCGGTGCCGAGGAGTTCGTCGCGGAGGTGGTCGGTGAGGGCGAGCGGCGTCGGGTAGTCGAAGACCATGGTGGCGGGCAGCCGCAGGCCGGTGGCGGTGTTGAGGGCGTTGCGGAGTTCGACGGCGGTGAGCGAGTCGAAGCCGAGATCCTGGAACTGGCGGCCGGCTTCCACCTCGGTGGCATCCGCGTGCCCCAGGACCTGGGCGATCTGGGTGCGGACGAGGTCCAGGAGGGTCTCCCGGCGGGCGGCGGCGTCGAGGCCGGCGAGCCGCTGGGCGAGGCCGTCGGCGGTCTGGGAGACCTGGGCGGCGGCGCGGCTTACGGGGGTGCGGATCAGGCCGCGCAGCAGGGGTGCGATCTCGCCCTGGGTGCGCAGGACGGGCAGGTCCAGGCGGACCGGGGCGAGGGCGGCGGGTCCGGCGGCCAGGGCTGCGTCGAACAGGGCGGTGCCCTGGTCCAGGGTCAGTGGTGGCATGCCGGAGCGGGCGATGCGCTCCACGTCGAGGTCGGAGAGGCTCTTGGTCATGCCGACGCTCTGGGTCCAGGGGCCCCAGGCGAGGGAGGTGGCTGGCAGGCCGGCGGCGGCGCGGTGGGCGGCGAGGGCGTCCAGGAAGGCGTTGCCGGCGGCGTAGTTGGCCTGTCCGGGGCTGCCGAGGGTGGCGGCGACTGAGGAGAAGAGGACGAAGGCGTCCAGGTCGAGGTGGCGGGTGGCCTCGTGCAGGTGCCAGGCGGCGTCCACCTTCGGTCGGAGGACGGTCGCCAGTCGTTCCGGGGTGAGGGAGTCCAGGACGCCGTCGTCGACGACGCCGGCGGTGTGGATGACGGCGGTGAGCGGGTGGGTGTCGGGGACGGTGGCCAGCAGGTCGGTGAGGGCGGCCGGATCGGTGACGTCGCAGGCCGCGATGCGGGCGGTGGCGCCGTGCCCGGTGAGTTCGGTGATCAGGTCGTCGGCGCCGTCGGCGGTCGGGCCGCGGCGGCTGGCGAGCAGCAGGTGACGGACGCCGCGGGCGGTGACCAGGTGGCGGGCGAGGACCGCGCCCAGGCCGCCAGTGCCGCCGGTGATCAGGACGGTGCCGTCCGGGTTCCAGTCGGTGGGTGCGGTGGGGTGGGGGACGCGGGACAGGCGGGCGGTGCGCACCTCGGTGCCGCGGAGGGCGAGGTCGGGTTCGTCGTGGGTGGCGGCCAGAGCGGTCGTCAGGGCTTCGGGGTCGGGCTGGTCGGTGTCCGGGTCGAGGTCGAGGAGGGCGAAACGGCCGGGGTTCTCGGTGCGGGCGGTGCGGAGCAGGCCGCCGGCGGCCGCCGCGGCGGGGTCGGTGCCGTCGGTGGCGCCGCGGGTGGCGAGGACCAGGCGGGCGTGGGCGAAGCGGTCGTCGGCGAGCCACTGTTGGGCGAGGTCGAGGACGGCCGCGGTGGTGGTGTGTGCGGAGTCCGGGACGGCGGCAGCCAGGTCGGTGATGGCCGGGGTGGTGATGACCAGGTCGGGGACGGGCCCGTCGGCCGCGGCGAGGGCGGGCAGGTCGGGGTGGCTTGTGGTCCGGATGCCGGTGGCGCGGAGGGTGTCGGCGAGGGCGGCCGGGTCGGGGCCGAGGACGGCGACGGCGGCCGGGGTGGCGGCGGGCCGGCCGGCGAGCGGGGTCCACTCGACGTGGAAGAGGGAGTCGCGGTGGACGGTGACGGTGGCGCCGGGTGCGTCGGTGGGGACCTCGCGGGAGACCAGGGAGTCCACGGACAGCACGGCGCCGCCGGCGGTGTCGTAGACGGCGATGGTGACGGTGTCCTCGCCGGCCGGGGCGATCCTGGCGCGGACGGTGGTGGCGCCGGCGGCGGCGAGTGCGACTCCTTGCCAGGCGAACGGCAGGCCGCCGCGGCTGATCGCGCCGAGGTCGGCGTAGGCGGCGGCATGTTGGGCGGCATCCAGCAGCGCCGGGTGCAGTCCGAAGGCTGCGGGGTCGGTGCCGGCGTCGTCGGGCAGGGCGACCTCGGCGTACACCTCGGTGCCGCGGCGCCAGGCGGCGCGCAGGCCCTGGAAGGCGGGGCCGTAGGCGAAGCCGAGTCCGGCCAGGCGTGCGTAGGCGCCGGTGAGGTCGACGGGTTCGGCGCCGGTGGGCGGCCAGACGGTGGCGTCGAAGGCGGAGTCCGGTGCGCCGGCGCCGGTGGTCAGGACGCCGGTGGCGTGCTGCGACCACGGCAGGTCGAAGCCGTCTGCGGGGCGGGAGAAGATGCCGAGGGTGCGGCGGCCGGTGGTGTCGGGGGCGCCGACCCGGACCTGGAGTTGGACGCCGCCGTGTTCGGGGAGCACCAGGGGGGCGGCCAGGGTCAGTTCCTCGACGCGGTCGCAGCCGGCCTCGTCGCCGGCACGGACGGCCAGTTCGACGAAGGCGGTGCCGGGCAGCAGGGCCCGGCCCTGGACGCCGTGGTCGGCGAGCCAGGGGTGGGACCGGACGGCGAGCCGGCTGGTGAACAAGTAGCCGGCGCCGTCGGCGAGTTCGACGGTGGCGCCGAGCAGCGGGTGGTCGGCGTCGCCCAGTCCGGCGGCCGTGACGTCCTGGGCGGTGCGGGCCGGGGTCGGCCAGAAGCGCTGGTTCTGGAAGGGGTAGGTGGGCAGGTCGGTGTGGCGGGCGCCGGTGCCGTCGTAGAGGCGGGCCCAGCGGACGGTGACGCCGCGGACGTGGGCGCGGGCCAGGCCGGTGACGGCGGAGAGCTCTTCGGGGCGGTCCTTGCGGAGCAGCGGTACGGCGCCGGCGCCGTCCGGGAGGGATTCCTGGGCCATGGCGGACAGCACGCCGTCCGGGCCGAGTTCGACGAGGGTGGTGACGCCGCGGGCGGTGAGGGTGGTGACGCCGTCGGCGAAGCGGACCGCCTCGCGGACGTGGCGGACCCAGTAGTCGGCGGTGCACAGGTCGGCGACGGCGGCGATGGTGCCGGTGAGGTTGGAGACGACCGGGATGCGCGGCTCGTGGTAGGTGAGGCCCGCGGCGACGGCGCGGAAGTCCGCCAGCATCGGGTCCATGAGCGGCGAGTGGAAGGCGTGGCTGACCCGCAGCCGGGTGGTCTTGCGGTCCTGGGCGGCGAAGTGTGCGCCGATCGCGGCGACGGCGTCCTCGGTGCCGGCCACGACGACGGCGGTGGGGCCGTTGACGGCGGCGAGCGACACGGTGTCGGTGAGGAGGGGCCGGACCTCGTCCTCGGTGGCGCGGACCGCGAGCATGGCGCCGCCGCGCGGCAGCTCCTGCATGAGGCGGGCGCGGGCGGCGACGAGGGTGCAGGCGTCCGCCAGGGAGAGGACCCCGGCGACGTGTGCGGCGGCGAGTTCGCCGATGGAGTGGCCGCCGACGAAGTCGGGGGTGACGCCGAGGGCGGCGACCAGGCGGTACAGGGCGACCTCGACGGCGAACAGGGCGGGTTGCGCCCAGCCGGTCTCGTTCAGCAGGTCGGCGTCGGTGCCCCAGGCGACGTCGCGCAGCGGGCGGTCGAGGTGGGTGTCGAGGAGGGCGGCGATCTCGTCGAAGGCCGCGGCGAACACCGGGAAGCGGGCGTGGAGTTCGCGTCCCATGCCCAGGCGCTGGGAGCCCTGGCCGGAGAAGAGGACGGCGGAGAGGCCCTCGTCGGCGGTGCCGCGGGCGAGTTCGGTGCCGTCGGCGAGCAGGACGGTGCGGTGCTCGAAGGCGGTGCGTCCGTCGGCGAGGGCGTAGCCGATGTCGAGGGGGTCGGCGTCGGGGGTGCCGGCGAGGTGGGTGGTGAGGCGGGCGCGTTGGGCGTCGAGGGCGGCGGCGGTGCGGGCGGAGAGCGGCCACGGGACGACGGCGGGGCGGACGGTGGGTTCGGTGGTGGGCGGCTCGGGGGTGGTGGGGGCCTGTTCGAGGATGAGGTGGGCGTTGGTGCCGCTGATGCCGAAGGAGGAGACGGCGGCGCGGCGGGCGCGTCCGGTGTCGGGCCAGGTGACCGCCTCGTCGAGGAGGTTGACGGCGCCGGTGGTCCAGTCGACGTCGGTGGTCGGTTCGGTGGCGTGCAGGCTGCGCGGCAGTATCCCGCGCCGCAACGCCATGATCATTTTGATCACGCCGGCGGCGCCGGAGGCGGCCTGGGTGTGGCCGATGTTGGACTTCACCGAGCCGAGCCACAGGGGCCGCGGCCGGTCCTGTCCGTAGGTCGCCAGGAGTGCCTGGGCCTCGATGGGGTCGCCGAGGGTGGTGCCGGTGCCGTGCGCCTCGACGGCGTCGACGTCGGCGGCGGTGAGGTGGGCGCTGTCCAGTGCGGCGCGGATGACGCGTTGCTGGGACGGGCCGTTGGGGGCGGTCAGGCCGTTGGAGGCGCCGTCCTGGTTGATGGCGGAGCCGCGGAGCACGGCGAGCACCGGCCGGCCCTCGCGTTGGGCGTCGGAGAGCCGCATCAGGACCAGCATGCCGGCGCCCTCGCCCCAACCGGTGCCGTCGGCCCGGTCGGAGAACGGTTTGCAGCGGCCGTCGGCGGCCAGTCCGCTCTGTGCGGTGAAGGAGACGAACGGGCCGGGGGTGGCCATGATGGACGCGCCGCCGGCCAGGGCCATGGTGCACTCGCCGCCGCGCAGGGCCTGGACGGCCCAGTGCAGGGCGACCAGGGAGGAGGAGCAGCCGGTGTCTACGGTGACGGCCGGGCCCTCTGCGCCGAGGGTGTAGGAGAGCCGGCCGGAGATGACGCTGGCGGCGTGGCCGGTGGTCGAGTAGACCTCGGCGTCCTCGTCGGACGCCTTGATGACCTCGCCGTAGTCCTGGCCGGTGGTGCCGACGAAGACGCCGGTGGGGGTGGCGCGCAGGGTCGACGGGTCGATGCCGGCCCGTTCCAGGGCCTCCCAGGTGATCTCCAGGAGGATGCGCTGCTGCGGGTCCATGGCGACCGCTTCGCGCGGGGAGATGCCGAAGAAGCCGGGGTCGAAGCCGGCGGCGTCGTCGACGAAGCCGCCGACCTGGGCGAGGCTGCCGCCCTCGCCGCCGCCGGCCAGTTTCTCCAGGTCCCAGCCGCGGTCCTGCGGGAACGGCCCGACGACGTCGCGGCCCTCGGCGACCAGCTCCCACAGGTCCTCCGGGGAGGCGACGCCGCCGGGGAAACGGCAGCCGATGCCGACGACCGCGATGGGCTCCACCGCTGCCGCCACCAGCTGTTCGTTCTGCCGGCGCAGCCGCTCGATCTCCTTGAGGGACGACCGGAGTGCCTCGACGTACTTGTCGGGGTTGGTGCTCATGGTTGGCTCCAGCTCTCTTTCAGTGCGCCGAGTTCTCGGTGGCCAGCCGCAGCAGGGCTTCGGCGTCCATGTCGTCGAGGGATTCCGCGGGGTCGTCGGCCTGGGGGGCGGGGTCGTCGGTCGCGTCTCCGTCGGCGAGTTTCAGCACCATGTCGAGGAGGCCCGCCTTGCGCAGTCGTCCGATGGGGACGGTGGCGAGCGCCTCGCGGATGCGGGCGTCGGGGTCGTCGGGGCGACCGGTGCCGGGGGCCTCGGGTGCGGTGCCGAAGAGCAGCGTGCCGAGGTGGCCGGCGAGGGCCGTGGGGGTGGGGTGGTCGAAGACGAGGGCGGCCGGCAGGGGCATGCCGAGGGCGGTGCGCAGGCGGTTGCGGAGTTCGACCGCGGTGACGGAGTCGAAGCCGACGTCGCGGAAGGCGCGGCCGGCGGGGATGGCGTCGGGGGTGTCGTGGCCGAGGGTCGCGGACGCCTCGGCGCGGACGGCCTCGACGAGGGCCCGGCCGCGTTCGGCGGCCGACAGTTCCGCGAGGCGGCGGCGGAGCGGCGGGGCGGCCTGCGCGGCGTCGTCGCCGGCGGTGGTGCCGGGGTCGCCGGTCACCGCGCGGACGGCTTCGGGCACCGTGCTGAACAGGGCGCTGGGCCGGGTCGCGGTGAAGCTCGGGGCGAACACCTCCCAGTCCATCAAGGTGACGGCGAGGGTGGTGTCGTCGTCCTCCAGCATCTGTTGGAGTGCGCCGATCGCGTGGGCCGGTTCCATGGCGCGGACGCCTTGGCGGTGCAGCCGCTCGTGGACCTCGGGGACGGTGGCCATGCCGACTTCGCCCCAGGTGCCCCAGGCGACGGACGCGCCGGGCAGGCCGAGGGAGCGGCGATGGGCGGCGAGGGCGTCGAGGTAGGCGTTGGCGGCGGCGTAGCCGGGCTGGCCGCCGCTGCCCCAGACGGCGGCGCCGGACGAGAAGAGCACGAACGCGTCGAGGTCCAGCGCGGCGGTGAGGTCGTGGAGGTGGTGGGCGGCGGTCAGTTTGGCGCGCAGTAGCGCGTCGAGCTGATCGAGGGTCAGGTCGGCGGCGGGGGCGTCCCCGTCGGCCACGCCCGCGGAGTGGAAGACGGAGGTGAGCGGCTGGTCGGCGGGCAGGTCGGCCAGCAGGGCGGCCAGCGCGTCGCGGTCGGCGACGTCGCAGGCGGCGAGGGTGACGCGGGCGCCCCGTGCCTCCAGTTCGGCGCGGAGTGCGGCGGCGCCGGGCGCGTCCGGGCCGCGCCGGCTGGTCAGGACGAGGTGCGCGGCGCCGTGTTCGGCCATCCAGCGGGCGATCCGGCCGCCGATGCCGCCGGTGCCGCCGGTGATGAGGCAGGTGCCGCGGCCGCTCCAGCGGCGCCCGGAGCGGGGCGCGGCCGGGGTGGCGTGCACCAGGCGGCGGGCGAGCACGCCGGAGGTGCGGACGGCGAGTTGGTCCTCGCCGGCCGGGTCGGCGAGCAGGCCGGTGAGGCGGGCCGCGGCGCGGGCGTCGAGGGTGGCGGGCAGGTCGATCAGGCCGCCCCAGCGGTCGGGGTGTTCCAGGGCCACGACCCGGCCGAGGCCCCACAGGGCGCCCTGTACCGGGCTGCTGAGGGCGTCGTCGCGGCCGGCGGCGACCGCGCCGCGGGTCAGGCACCACAGGGGTGCGGTCAGGCCGGCGTCGCCGAGGGCCTGGACCAGGACGAGGGTCTGCCCGAGTCCCAGCGGCACCGAGCCGAGGTCCGGGTGCCGCTCCTCGGCGGCCGCCAGCAGTGATACGACGCCGGTGAACTCCTCGCCGTCGTCGATGAGTTGGGCGAGCTGCGCGGCCCAGGCCGTGCGGTCGGTGCCCTTGGCTTCGAAGCGGACGGTGTCGGTGCCCAGGGCCTCGAGCGCGGCGGCGACCCAGGGGGTGTCGGCGTGGTCCGGCGGTACCGCGACCAGCAGCCGGCCGGTGGTGTGGGCCGCGGCGGGTTCCGCGACCCGGGTCCACTGGACGTGGTAGCGGAGTTCGTCGATCCGGTTGCGGGCCGCGGCCTTGGCGCGCCAGGCGGACAGGGCGGGCAGGACGGCGCCGAGCGCGGTGTGCTGGTCGTCGGCGGGGACGCCGAGTGCGTCGGCGAGCGCGGTGAGGTCCTGGTTCTCGACCAGCGTCCAGAACGCGGCGTCGGCCGGGTCGCCGCCGGTCGGGGCGACGGGTCGGGGCTCGGGCCAGAAGTCCTGCCGTTGGAAGGGGTAGGTGGGCAGGTCCACCGGGTCGTAGGCGGGCCGGGCGAAGGTGGTGGTCCAGTCGACCGGGGCGCCGTGGGTGTGGGCCTCGGCGAGCGAGGTGAGGAAGCGCCGCGGGCCGCCCTCGTCGCGGCGGAGCGAGCCGAGGACCACCGCTGACCCGCCGGTGGTCGCCGCGACGGCCTCCTGCGTCTCCTGGATCGGGGCGGCCAGTACGGGGTGCGGGCTGACCTCGACGAAGACGCGGTGTCCGGCGGCGAGGAGGGCGCGGGTGGCCTCTTCCATGCGGACGGTCTGCCGCAGGTTGGTGTACCAGTAGTCGCCGTCGAAGGCGGCGTCGTCCACGCGGGCGCCGGTGACGGTCGAGTAGAACGGCACCTCGGGGACGCGCGGGCCGACCGGCGCGAGGACCCGGGCGAGTTCGTCGCGGACGGCCTCGACGTGCCGCCCGTGCGAGGCGTAGTCCACGGACACCTTGCGGGCCCGGACACCCTGTTCCTGGCAGGCGGTGTGCAGGGCGTCGAGCGCGTCGGTGTCGCCGGACACGACCACGGACGAGGGCCCGTTGACCGCGGCGACGGACAGCGCCTGCTGCCACGGGGCGAGGAGTTCGGTGACCCGGTCGACGGGTGCGGACACCGACATCATGCCGCCGCGTCCGGAGAGCTGCGGCAGTGCCCGGCTGCGCAGCGCCACCACGCGGGCGGCGTCCTCCAGGCTGAGGGCCCCGGCGACGCAGGCCGCGGCGATCTCGCCCTGGGAGTGGCCGACCACGGCGGCGGGGACGACGCCGTGGGAGCGCCAGAGCGCGGAGAGCGCGACCATCATGGCGAACAGAGCGGGCTGGACGACATCCACGCGTTCCAGCAGGGCGGGGTCGCCCTCGCCGGCCAGCACGTCGTGCAGCGACCAGTCGACGTGGGGGGCGAGGGCGGCCGCACAGTCGTCGATCGCGGTGCGGAACACCTCGGACGTGGCGAGGAGTTCGCGGCCCATGCCCCACCACTGGGATCCCTGGCCGGGGAAGACGAAGACCGCTCCGGCGGGGTCGGCGCCGGCGACGCCGGTGACCAGGCCGGCCGCCGAGGCGCCGGTGGCCAGGGCGGCCAGGCCGCGCTGGAAGTCCTCGCGCCGCTCGCCGACGACGACGGCGCGGTGCTCGAACGCGGCCCGTGTGGTGGCCAGGGCGTGTCCGACGGGGGCGGGCGGGAGGTCCGGGGCGTGCTCGACGGCGCTGAGCAGCCGGGTGGCTTGGTCCCGTAGGGCCGCGGCGGATTTGGCGGCGAGTGGCCACGGGACGACGGTGTCGGTGTGGCTCTCGCTGTCCGCGGGCCGGTCGGTGGGGGTGGGGGTGGGGGGCTCGGTGTCCGGGGCCTGTTCCAGGATCAGGTGGGCGTTGGTGCCGCTGATGCCGAAGGAGGAGACCCCGGCCCGGCGGGGGCGTCCGGTCTCGGGCCACGGGGTGCGCTCGCGCAGCAGTTCCACGGCGCCGGCGGTCCAGTCCACATGGCTCGTCGGCGCGTCGAGGTGGAGGGTGCCGGGGAGTACGCCGGCGTCCATGGCGAGGATCATCTTGATGACGCCGGCGACACCGGCCGCGGCCTGGGTGTGGCCGATGTTGGACTTCACCGAGCCGAGCAGCAGCGGCAGTTCGGGGTCGCGGTCCTGCCCGTAGGTGGCGAGCAGGGCCTGGGCCTCGATGGGGTCGCCGAGCTTGGTGCCGGTGCCGTGCGCTTCCACCGCGTCGACGTCGGCGCCGGTCAGGCCGGAGTTGGCGAGGGCCTGGCGGATGACGCGCTGTTGGGAGGGGCCGTTGGGTGCCGTCAGGCCGTTGGAGGCACCGTCCTGGTTGACGGCGGAGCCGCGGACGACGGCCAGTACCCGGTGGCCGTTGGCGCGGGCGTCGGAGAGCCGTTCCAGCAGGACGACGCCGACGCCCTCGGCGAGGGTCATCCCGTCGGCGGCGTCGGCGAACGGCTTGCAGCGGCCGTCCTGGGCGAGGGCGCGCTGCCGGCTGAAGCCGACGAAGGCGTGCGGGGTGGCCATCACGGCCGCGCCGCCGGCCAGTGCGAGGGAGCTCTCGCCGGTGCGCAGTGACTGGCAGGCCAGGTGCAGGGCGACCAGGGAGGAGGAGCACGCGGTGTCCACGGTGACCGCCGGGCCTTCCAGGCCGAGCAGGTAGGAGACCCGGCCGGACAGCACGCTGGCCGCGGTGCCGGTCACCATGTGCGCCTCGGACTCCCCGGTGCCGTTCTGCACGGTCGTGGCGTAGTCCTGGTAGCTGGCGCCGAAGAAGGTGCCGGCGGCGCTGCCGCGCAGCGACTCGGGGTCGATGCCGGCGCGTTCGCACGCCTCCCAGGCGGTCTCCAGCAGGAGTCGCTGCTGTGGGTCCATGGCGAGCGCTTCGCGCGGTGAGATGCCGAAGAAGCCCGGGTCGAAGCCGGCGGCCTCGTGGAGGAATCCGCCCTGGACGGAGTAGGTGCGGCCGGGCCGGTCCGGGTCCGGGTCGTAAAGGCCCTGGGCGTCCCAGCCGCGGTTCGCGGGGAACTCCGAGATGGCGTCGGCGCCGTCGAGGGCGAGCCGCAGCAGGTCCTCGGGGGTGCCGGCGCCGCCGGGGTAGCGGCAGCTCATGCCGATGACGGCGATCGGGTCGTCGTCGGCCGGGGTGCCGGTCGAGGCGTCGGGCCGCGGTCCGGCGACGGGCCCGCCGAGCACCGTGGTCTTCAGGAACGCGGCGAGCGCCGCGCAGTTGGGGTGGTCGAAGACCATCGTGGACGGCAGGCGCAGTCCGGTGCCGGCCACCAGCCGGTTGCGCAGGTCGACGGCGGTGACCGAGTCGAATCCGAGGTCGCGGAAGGCGCGGCGCTCGGGGAAGGACTCGGCTGAGGCGTGCCCGAGGACGGCTGCTGCCTCGGTGCGGACCAGGGTGAGCAGCAGCCGGTCCTGCTCGGCGTCGGCGAGGCCGTGCAGGCGGGTCGCGAGGCCGCCGGTGGCCGGGTCCGCGGTGTCCGGGGCGGACGTCTGGTCGAGGCGGCGCCGTACCTCGGGGATCTGGTCGAAGAGGTGCGCGGGCCGGCCTGCGGTGAAGACGTCGTGGTAGGTGTCCCAGTCGATGTCCATGAGGCCGATGACGGTCTCGTCGTCGTCCAGGACCTGCTGGAGTGCGGTCAGCGCCACCTCGGGGTCGAGGTACTCCAGGCCGCTGCGGCGGATCCGGTGCGGGTCGGCCAGTTCGCGTGCCTGGTCGTCGGGCCACTTGCCCCAGTGGAGGGACGTGGCGCGCTGCCCGCGGGCGCGGCGCTGTTCGGCGAGCGCGGACAGGTAGGCGTTGCCGGCGACGTAGGCGGCGTGGACGCCGCTGCCCCACATGCCGGCGGTGGAGGAGTACAGGACGAAGTCGTCCAGTTCCGCGTCGTCGAGCAGGTCGTCGAGGATCTGTGCGCCGGTGACCTTGGCGTGGACGACGTCGGAGAACGCTTCCACGGTGGTGTCGGTGAGCGCGGACAGCTCGATGGTGGCGGCGGTGTGGACGACGGTGCGGATGGTGCGGCCGTCGTCCTTGAGGTCGGCCAGCAGCGCGGCGACCGCGTCACGGTCGGTGATGTCGCAGGCGGCGACGGTCGCCTCGGTACCCAACTCGGCCAATTCTGCGACGAGTTCGTGGGCCCCGGGGGCTTCCGCACCCCGCCGGCTGACCAGCACCACATGCTCGGCGCCACGCCCGGCCAGCCACCGGGCGAGGTGCGGGGCAAGGGTCCCGGAGCCGCCGGTGATCAGCGTCGTACCGCGCGGCGTCCAGGTCCGGGCCGGGCGTCCGCTGCGGTGTCCGGCGCGGACGATCCGGCGCGCCAGCATCCCCGCGGGGCGAAGGGCGAGCTGGTCCTCGGCGCCGAGGGCTCCGGACAGTGCGGCGGCGAGCCGCTGGGCGGCCCGGGCGTCGAGGGCGGCGGGCAGGTCGATGGTGCCGCCCCAGCGTTGCGGGTGTTCCAGCGCCGCGGTCCAGCCGATGCCCGCGACCTGGCTCTGGAGGGGCTGGGTGACGGGGTCGGACGGGCCGGTGGCGAAGGCACCGCGGGTCAGGAACCACAGTGGTGCGGGGACGTCGGCGTCGCCGAGGGCCTGGATGAGGGAGACGGAGAGCGCGAGTCCGCGGGTGAGGCCGGGGTGGTGGGCGCTGCGGTCCTCGGCGGCGGCGAGGACGGAGACGATTCCGGTGACGGTTCCGGTGGCGTCCGCCGCCCCGACCAGGCGTTCCCGTAGGACGGCCCGGTCGGCGCACGCCTCGTCGAGGACCAGGCGGTGCACCTCTGCGCCGTGCGTTTCCAGTGCCGCGGCTACGTCGGTGTCGTCGATGCCGTCGGCGGTGACCAGCAGCCAACTGCCGGTCAGGGACGCGCGGGGGGTCTGGGTGAGGGGGGTCCAGGTGACGCGGTACCGCCAGGAGTCGATGGTGGTGCGCTGGGAGCGGGCTCGGCGCCAGGAGGTGAGGCCGGGCAGGATGGCGGCGACGGAGTCCTCGTCGGTGCCGAGCGCCGCGGTCAGCGCGGAGACGTCCGCCTGCTCGACGGCGGCCCAGAATTCGGCGTCCATGGGGGCGTCGGCGGCGGAACGCTCGGCAGCAGTACGGGTGTTCCAGTACCGCTCGCGTTGGAAGGCGTAGGTCGGCAGGTCGACCCGGGACGCACCGGTCCCCTCGAACACACCCGCCCAGTCCACCTCCACCCCCCGCACAAAGACCTCCGCAGCGGACAACAGGAAACGATCCACACCCCCCTGCTCCCGGCGCAGCGTGCCGGCCGCGACGGCCGGCACACCAGCCTCATCGATCGCCTCCTGCACCGCCATCGACAACACCGGGTGCGAACTGACCTCCACAAACGCCCGATACTCCACCGCCAACAACTCCCGCACCGCCTCGGCAAACCGCACCCGACCGCGCAGATTCCGGAACCAGTAGCCGGCATCCAACTCCCCCGTGTCCAACCAGCCACCGGTCACAGTGGAGAAGAACGGGATCTGCGAAGCGCGGGGTACCACCTCCCCAAGTACGGTGAGCAGTTCCTCGTGCAGGTCCTCGACCTGGTGCGAGTGCGAGGCGTAGTCCACCGCGATCCGGCGGGCCCGGATGTCCTCGCCGGTCAGTTGCGCGTGCAGCGCGTCGAGCGCCTCGGGCTCGCCGGCGACCACGGCGGAGCGCGGTCCGTTGACCGCTGCCACCGACACCCGGCCGTCGAAGTCGTCCAGGC
>NZ_JBHVQS010000024.1:0-123450 GCF_042886435.1 Streptomyces sp. NPDC058000 | reverse complement strand
CCTGTGGAAGCCACAGTTCTTCGGCGCCAAACCCCAGCTGGTACTCAAGTCCGGCTTCCCCGCCTACGGCGTCACCGGCGACCCCAACGCCGCCACCGACACCTGCGAACCCCTCGTACTCGGCCCGCAGTTCGGGGCGCACGGCGCGACCCCGGCCGAGATCTCGGTGGCCTTCGTCGCCGGCGCCGCCGTCGAGCGGGGCGGCGACGGGATGCCCACCCGCCGGCGTCGGGTCGCGGTCCGCGGCACCCGCGGCATCGGCCCCCGCAACCTGATCCACAACGCCCGGGTCGGCGACGTCCAGGTCGACGAACGCAGCGGACTGGTCACCCTCGACGGCGACCCGATGCGCTCCGAACCGGCCGACACGGTCTCGCTGTCCAGGCTCTACTTCCTCTGAACCCCCTCCGACGAGTTCTCCTCCGACCGACGAGTTCTCCTCCGACGAGACTTCCTCCGACGACGCCCGGGCCGCCGGACCAGCCGCTCCGTAACACCGTTACAGACGCCCCGGTACGCCGCCCGCCCCACCCCCTTCCGTTCCGCGACCCCGCGCGCACCCCCGAGGACCGAGGACCCCCGTATGAACACGCCCGCCGCCGACGGCTTCCACATGCCCCCCGAGTGGGCCCCGCACGAGCGCACCTGGATGGCCTGGCCCGGCCCCAACTTCACCTTCGGCACCGAGGGCGGCGAAACGCTCGCCGAGGCCCGCACCGCCTGGGCCGCGGTCGCCCGAGCGGTCCGGCAGTACGAGCCGGTCACCGTGGTGGCCGGCCCCGGCCAGCTGGAGGGCGCCCGCGCCCTGCTCGGCGCGGACATCGACCTGGTCGAGCGCCCCCTCGACGACGCCTGGATGCGCGACATCGGCCCCACCTTCCTCACCAACGACCAGGGCGAACTCGCCGCCGTGGACTGGGTGTTCAACGGCTGGGGCGCACAGGAATGGGCCGCCTGGGACCGCGACGCGAAGACCGCCGAACAGGTCGCCGGGCTCGCCGGAGCCCGCCGCTACGCCACCTCCCTGGTCAACGAGGGCGGCGGCATCCACGTCGACGGTGAGGGCACCGTGCTCCTCACCGAGACCGTGCAGCTCGACCCGGGCCGCAACCCCGGCCGCACCAAGGAAGAGGTCGAGGCCGAGATACACGCCCACCTCGGCACGACCAAGGCGATCTGGCTGCCGCGCGGCCTGTACGCCGACTACGGCCAGTTCGGCACCCGCGGCCACGTGGACATCGTCGCCGCCTTCGCCCGCCCCGGTGTGGTCATGGTCCACACCCAGCCCGACCCCGACCACCCCGACCACGCGATCTGCAACGAGATCGCCAAGGTGCTGCGCGATGCCACCGATGCCCGGGGCCGACAGCTGGAGGTCGTGGAGATCCCGGCACCGACCGTCATCGAGGAGGACGGCGAGCTGGTCGACTACTCCTACATCAACCACCTGCAGTGCAACGACGGCATCGTGCTGTGCGCCTTCGACGACCCGCGCGACGAGGAGGCGGCCGCGATCTTCCGCCGACTGTTCCCCGGGCGCACCGTCACCCTGGTGGACGCCCGTACGATCTTCGCAGCGGGTGGCGGTATCCACTGCATCACCCAGCAGCAGCCGAAGGTCTGATGCAGCCCTGATCGACCAGCCGACCCCGGAGGTCCCCGTGCCCGGTCCCGTACGCCGTCCCCGGCGGCGGCTCAGCCAGCCGCGCGAACAGGTGCTGGCCGCGGCGATGGCCACCATCGCCGCCGAGGGACTGGACCGGCTGACCATGGCGGGACTGGGCCGCGAGGTCGGCATGAGCAGCGGCCACATCCTCTACTACTTCGGCACCAAGGACGAGCTGCTGTTCCAGACCCTCCAGTGGAGCGAGGAGCAGCTCGGCGCCGAGCGCCGGGCCGCCCTCGCCCGCCGGGTCTCCGTCCGGGAGCGCCTGGACGCCCTGGTCGACCTCTACCTCCCCGAAGGCCACCGCGATCCGCGCTGGACCCTGTGGCTGGAGGTCTGGGTCCGCTCCCAGAACGCCGACGAGGAGACCCGCGAGCGCCAGCTCGACCTGGAGCTGGCCTGGCACCGCGACCTGGTCGCCCTGCTGGTCGAGGGCGCCTCCAGGGGCGAGTTCCGGGCCGTCGACGCGGAGCGCTTCGCCACCCGCACCCGGGCCCTCCTCGACGGCTTCGGCACCCACCTCGTCGTCGGCCTCCCCGGCACCGAGCGCGCACAGGTGGGCCGCGAGGTCCGACAGTTCCTCGACGAAGCACTCACCCCGCCGACGGACTGACCGCCGGCGGACCGACCGCCTCCGGAACGGCCCGCCGCCGCCCGCACCCCTCGTCCGTGACCACAACGCACGCAAGTACGCGCGATCGTTGCCGCCCCGACCCTTGCCGACCGCCCCTCGGTCCGCGACCGTGATCGGCTATGGGACGAGAGCAATGGAAGAAGATCTGGGTCGGCTCGGCCGGCAACATGGTCGAGTGGTTCGACTGGTTCGTCTACGCCAGCTTCGCGGTGTACTTCGCCGATGCGTTCTTCCCCAAGGGGAATGACACCGCCAACCTCATGAACACCATGGGGATCTTCGCCGTCGGCTTCTTCATGCGCCCGGTCGGCGGCTGGCTGCTCGGCCGGATCGGCGACCGCCGGGGCCGTAAGGCCGCGCTCACCCTGACCGTGAGCCTGATGTCCGCCTCGGCCGTCCTGATCGCCATCGCCCCCACCTACGCGGTCGCCGGCTACGGCGGGATCGCGGTGCTGCTCGTGGCCCGGATGCTCCAGGGACTGTCGGTCGGCGGCGAGTACGCGGCCAGCGCCACCTACCTCACCGAGGCGTCCGCACCGGAGCGCCGCGGCTTCGCCTCCAGCTTCCAGTACGTGTCGATGACCGCCGGCCAGCTGCTGGGCCTGGGCCTCCAGATCATCCTCCAGCGCAGCATGTCCGAGCAGGCGCTGCACAGCTGGGCCTGGCGGATCCCGTTCATCGTCGGCGCGCTCGGCGCGGGCATCGTCTTCTACCTGCGCCGCAGCATGCTGGAGACCGAGGTCTACGCCGACGACGACCAGGCCCAGACCGACCCCGACCGCGGCACCATGAAGGCCCTGTGGGCCCATAAGCGCGAGGCGTTCCTGGTCATCGCGCTCACCATGGGCGGCACGGTGGCCTACTACACGTACACCACCTACCTCACCAAGTACCTCTCCGGCAGCGCCGGACTGTCCAAGCCGACCGCCTCCCTGGTGAGCTTCTGCGCGCTGTTCCTCTTCATGTGCCTCCAGCCGCTGGCCGGCAAGCTGTCGGACCGGATCGGCCGCCGTCCGCTGCTGATCACCTTCGCCATCGGCTCGACCTTCCTGACCGTGCCGATCATGACGCTGCTCAAGCACGCCGGTTCCTTCTGGCCGGCCCTGGGCCTGTCACTGCTGGCCCTGGTCGTGGTCACCGGCTACACCTCGATCAACGCCTGTGTGAAGGCCGAGTTGTTCCCGACCGGCATCCGCGCGCTGGGCGTCGCCCTGCCGTACGCCATCGCCAACGCCCTCTTCGGCGGCACCGCCGAGTACGTCGCCCTGTGGTTCAAGAACGGCGGCATCGAGTCCGGCTTCTACTGGTACGTCTCCGGCTGCGCCGCGGTCTCGCTGGTCGTCTACCTGACGATGCGGGAGACCCGGACCATCGACCTGCACCGGGTCGGCAAGGGGGCCGGCGACGGCACCGCCGAGCGCGTGCTCGCATCCTGAGACGGACGGGTTGGCGGGGGCGGTCGTGTGCCAGACTGCCCCCGTGCTCTCGTTCGCCATGATTATTGGCAGCAGGCGCGCCGGTCCGCAGTGACCGCCCGTACGACCCGAGTACGGCGCGGCCATCGTCGTCCCAGACCCGCGCGCAGACCTCTCGCACCCGCGAGGGGTTTTTTCGTTTCCCGGCCCACCCGCCACCGGAGACGCAGCGCGAGGGATCATGGAGGGACGGTGGAACCGGGCATTCCGGTAGACCGAGACCCGACAGGAGCCAGACCAGCATGACGGACGTACCCGAAGCTGCCGTCCCCGACGACTTCCACGTATTCGACACCACGCTGCGCGACGGTGCACAGCGCGAGGGCATCAACCTGACCGTCGCCGACAAGCTGACCATCGCCCGGCATCTGGACGACTTCGGCGTCGGCTTCATCGAGGGCGGCTGGCCGGGCGCCAACCCGCGGGACACCGAGTTCTTCCAGCGCGCCCGCGAGGAGATCGACTTCCGGCACGCCCAGCTGGTCGCCTTCGGCGCCACCCGCAAGGCCGGCGTCCGCGTCGAGGACGACCCGCAGGTCGCCGCACTGCTGGCCTCGCAGGCCCCGGTCATCACACTGGTCGCCAAGTCCCACGTCCGCCACGTCGAACTGGCGCTGCGCACCACGCCCGAGGAGAACCTCGCGATGGTCCGCGACACCGTCGCGTACCTGCGCTCCCACGGCCGCCGGGTCTTCCTCGACTGCGAGCACTTCTTCGACGGCTACGCGCTGGACGCGGCCTACGCCGAAGAAGTCGTGCGCACCGCCAGCCAGGCCGGCGCCGACGTCGTGGTGCTCTGCGACACCAACGGCGGGATGCTCCCGGCGCAGGTGACCGCCGTCGTCCGGACCGTCATCGCGGACACCGGCGCCCGACTCGGCATCCACGCCCAGGACGACACCGGCTGCGCGGTCGCCAACACCCTGGCCGCGGTCGACGCCGGCGCCACCCACGTCCAGTGCACCGCCAACGGCTACGGCGAACGGGTCGGCAACTCCAACCTCTTCCCGGTCGTCGCCGCCCTGGAGCTGAAGTACGGGCGCCAGGTCCTGCCGCCCGGCAAGCTCGCCGAGACCACCCGCGTCTCGCACGCCATCGCCGAGGTCGTCAACCTCACCCCGTCCACCCACCAGCCCTACGTCGGGGTCTCCGCGTTCGCCCACAAGGCCGGGCTGCACGCCTCCGCGATCAAGGTGGACCCGGACCTCTACCAGCACATCGACCCCGCCCAGGTCGGCAACACCATGCGGATGCTGGTCTCCGACATGGCCGGCCGCGCCTCGATCGAGCTCAAGGGCAAGGAGCTCGGCATCGACCTGGGCGACGACCGGGAGCTGGTCGGCCGGGTCGTCGCACGGGTCAAGGAACGGGAACTCGCCGGCTACACCTACGAGGCCGCCGACGCGTCGTTCGAGCTGCTGCTCCGGGAGGAGGCGAACGGCCGACCGCTGCGCTACTTCACCGTCGAGTCCTGGCGCGCCATCGTCGAGGACCGGCCCGACGGAACCCACGCCAACGAGGCGACCGTGAAGCTCTGGGCCAAGGGCGAGCGGATCGTGGCCACCGCCGAGGGCAACGGCCCGGTCAACGCGCTGGACCGGGCGCTGCGGGTGGCCCTGGAGCGGATCTACCCCCAACTGGCCACGATGGAGCTGGTGGACTACAAGGTCCGCATCCTGGAGGGCGCCCTCGGCACCGGCTCGATCACCCGGGTCCTGGTCTCCACCAGCGACGGCCGCGGGGAATGGTCCACGGTCGGCGTCGCCGAGAACGTCATCGCGGCGTCCTGGCAGGCGCTGGACGACGCCTACGCCTACGGGCTGCTGCGCGCCGGGGTCGAGCCCCAGGAGTAGCCGAACCGACCGTGGCGCGTCCGCGCCACGGTTATCCACAGGCGCCGGCGACGGTCGGTGCGCAGCGTTACCTTCGCCGCATGCGCGGTGGAGGCGGGGGAGGGGCCTTGCTGTGGGGTGGGGGTTCCTGGGTTGGGGGGTCCCCCGGTTGGGGAGAGGGAGGGGCCCTGCCAGGAACGCGGCGGAGGCCCCCCACCCGCCCCCCTCAGCCCGCCCGCACCGCCGAGATGTCGAAGACCAGCTTGACCTTGTCGCTGACCATCACGCCGCCGGTCTCCAGCGCCGCGTTCCAGGTCAGGCCCCACTCGGAGCGCAGGATCTCGGCGCTGCCCTCGAAGCCGACGCGCTGGGCGCCGTAGACGTCGGTGGCCGCGCCGTTGAACTCCAGGTCGATGGCGAGCGGGCGGGTGACGTCCTTGATCGTCAGATCGCCGGTGAGGCGGTACGTCTCGCTGTCCAGCTGCTCGACGGCGCTGGAGCGGAAGGTCATCAGCGGGAACTGCTCGGCGTCGAAGAAGTCGGGGCTCTTGAGGTGGCCGTCGCGGTCGGCGATGCCGGTGTCGATGCTGGCGATCTTGACGTCGATGCGCGCGGCGGACGCGGCCGGGTTGCTGCCGTCCAGCGTCAGCACGCCCTCGTGTTCGCCGAAGGAACCGCGGACGTTGGTGACCATGGCGTGCCGGACGGTGAAACCGATGCTGCTGTGGGCCGGGTCGATGGTGTAGTCGCCGGTCAGGGCGGCCAGGGCGGGGTCCACGTCCAGGACGGCGGCAGCGGCGGGGGCGGCGGCGGTGCGCTTGCGGAACAGCGACATGACTTCTCCTCGGGGGACGGAGTGGGGGGCGAGGGGTGCGGGCGGGGAGGCGTCCGCGGGTCGTCGAACGCGCGTCAACGAATCCATATCGTTTAACGTTCAACGAGATTCACGGTAGCGGCATCTCGTTCAATTTTCAACCTTTAGGTTCCGGGGTTCCGCCGAACGAGTGCCGCACCCGCCCGCCGGCACGGTCATTGCCGCCCCGTGCGCCCCCGTGCTAGACCATCGGGAACTCCCAAGTGCGCAGCGCCACACCCCAGTTGACGCCACGGAGAGGAGCGACCATGTCGCCCGCCGCCACCCCGCCCGCCTGGTCGCGCCGGGGCTTCCTCACCGCCTCCGGCGCGAGCGCACTGGCCCTCGCGCTGAGCACCGAAGCCGGCCGGACACCCGCCGCAGCCGCAGCCGCGCCCGCGGTCGCCGCCCCCACCGACCTCAGCGCCACCATGGCCCCCACCGCCCCCACCGACCCCTTCGCCACCCTCCGCCGCCGCTGGTGCGACCTCACCCTCGGCACCGCCTACGACCCCGGCGCCGCCCCCTACGCCACCGCCCTGAAGGAGACCGGCGACCTGGCCGCCACCTACCACCGCACCATGCACCCCACCGCCGGCTCCCTCTGGCCCGACAGCCCCTACGATCCGCCCTCCGGCATCACCCGCAGCTACAACCGACTCGCCACCATGGCCCTCGCCCACGCCCAACCCGGCACCGGCCACACCGGCGACCCGGACCTCGCCACCGCCGTCCGCACCGGCCTCGACCACCTCGACCGCACCGTCTACCACCCCGCCACCACCCCCTACGGCAACTGGTGGGAATGGCAGATCGGCAGCCCCAAACTCCTCCTCGACACCCTCGCCGTCCTCGACGAACACCTCCCCGGCGGCACCGGCGACGACCTCCGCGCCCGCTGCCTCGCCGCCGTCGACCACTTCGTCCCCGACCGCGCCCTCGGCCCCTACACCGGCACCAGCACCGGCGCCAACCGCGTCGACCTCTGCCGCGTCGTCACCCTCCGCGGCGTCCTCGGCCGCGCCCCCGCCAAGATCGCCCTGGCCCGCGACGCGCTCTCCCCGGTCTTCCCCTACGTCACCCGGGGCGACGGCCTCTACGCCGACGGCTCCTTCGTCCAGCACACCTGGGTCGCCTACTCCGGCACCTACGGAGCCGTCCTGCTCGACGGCCTCGGCCGCCTCTTCACCCTGCTGCACGGCTCCACCTGGGACATCACCGACCCCAACCGACAGATCATCCTCGACAGCGTCGAACACGCCTACGCGCCACTGCTCCACGACGGCCTGATGATGGACAGCGTCAACGGCCGTGCCATCAGCCGCGGTTACCTCCGCGGCGACGAACGCCACGTCCTGCGCAGCGACCACTACCACGGCCACGCTTTGATCGCCGCCATCGCCCTGCTCGCCGAGGGCGCGAGCACCGCCGAACGGAACCGCTGGCACGCCATGATCAAGGGCTGGATCGCCCGCGACCGCACCCTGCCCGTGCTCACCGACCGCCAGTACGCCGTCGCCGACCTCGCCCGCCTCGCCGCCGTCGACGCCGGCCCCGCACCCGCCGCCCCCGAACCCGTCGGCCACCGCCTCTTCCCCGCCATGGACCGCGCCGTCCACCGCCGCCCCGGCTTCACCGCCGCCCTGGCCATGGCCTCCGACCGCATCACCTACTACGAGAACGGCAACGGCGAGAACGCACACGGCTGGCACACCGGCGCCGGAATGCTCTACTGGTGGCCCGCCGGCCGCACCGGCGACCAGTACACCGACGCCTTCTGGCCCACCGTCGACCCCTACCGCCTCCCCGGCACCACCGTCTCCACCCGACGGCTCGCCGACAACGAAGGCGGCGGCTGGGGCGAACCCAAACCCGCCGCCCGCTGGGTCGGCGGCACCACCGACGGCACCTACGCCGCCCTCGGCCAGGACCTGCGCGGCCTCGCCTCCACCCTCACCGCCCGCAAGTCCTGGTTCGCCCTCGCCGACTGCCTGGTCTGCCTCGGCGCCGGCATCACCGCCCGCGACGGCGTCCCCGCCGAAACCATCGTCGACAACCGCAACCTGGGGGAGAACGGCACCGCCACCCTCACCGTCGACGGCACCCCCCGGCCCACCGCCCTCGGCCGCACCACCGTCCACCGCCGCGCCCACTGGGCCCACCTCGCCGGCCACGGCGGCTACGTCTTCCCCGGTGGCGCCGCCCTCCACGTGCGCCGCGAGGACCGGACCGGCCGCTGGTCGGACATCAACACCACCTCCACCACCGACCCGTACACCCGCCGCTACCTCACCCTCTGGCACGACCACGGCACCGACCCCACCGACGCCGACTACGCCTACCTCCTGATGCCGGGTGCCACCCGGAGCGCCCTCGCCGCCCGCGCCGCCGACCGGCACTGGCTGACCGTCCTCGCCAACGACACCGACCACCAGGCGATCGCCGTGGACCCGCTCGGCGTAACCGCCGCCAACTTCTGGCGGGCCGGCACCGCGGGCCCGCTGGCCGCCGACGGCCCGGCCAGCGTGCTGCTCCACGAACGCCGCACCCCCGGCCCGGACGGCCGGACCGCGACGGTGTGCGCCGCGGCCCCCACCCGCACCGGCGACACCCTGGAGCTCACCTGGTCCCGGCCGGTCCGCGCGGTCCTCCGCCACGACCCGGCCGTCGAGGTCCTGGCCGCCGGCGACACCCTCCGCCTCCGCCTGACCCCCGGCACCGCCTGCGCCACCCACACCTGCACCGTGCTGCTGCGCTGACCGCCGCGCCCCGCCGCCAACCGTTGACCGACACAACATCACCCGGCTGGCGTTTGTCGGCACCACACAGACGCTGGACACCGCGTCCACCCCGCCACAGCCCAGTAGGAGGGCCACGGTCAGCGCGGTTCTGTACTGCCTGCCCACGAAATCGCGCCCGACGTTGTACGAAACCGACATCGGTGTGGGAGCCCTCGCCCACGTACCGTCGATACATGACCACTGTCGAAGATGTGCCCGCCGGCGCCAACGATGCCCGCGGGCGCGTCGCCGAACTGCACGCGATCCGTGAGCAGGTGCGGCGAGGCCCCAGCGAGCGAGCCACCGAAGCGCAGCGTGCCAAGGGCAAGCTGACGGCCCGCGAGCGGATCGACCTGCTGCTGGACGAGGGTTCCTTCAACGAGGTCGAGCCGCTGCGCCGGCACCGCGCCACCGGTTTCGGCCTGGAGTCCAAGAAGCCGTACACGGACGGTGTGATCACGGGCTGGGGCACGGTCCACGGCCGGACCGTCTTCGTCTACGCGCACGACTTCCGGATCTTCGGCGGTGCGCTGGGCGAGGCCCACGCCACCAAGATCCACAAGATCATGGACATGGCCATCCAGGCCGGTGCGCCCCTGGTGTCGCTCAACGACGGCGCCGGCGCCCGCATCCAGGAAGGCGTCTCCGCGCTCGCCGGCTACGGCGGCATCTTCCAGCGCAACACCAAGGCGTCCGGTGTCATCCCGCAGATAAGCGTCATGCTCGGCCCGTGCGCCGGCGGTGCCGCCTACTCGCCGGCCCTCACGGACTTCGTCTTCATGGTCCGTGAGACCTCACAGATGTTCATCACCGGCCCCGACGTGGTCCGCGCCGTCACCGGCGAGGAGATCACCCAGAACGGCCTGGGCGGCGCCGACGTGCACGCCGAGACCTCCGGCGTCGCGCACTTCGCCTACGACGACGAGGTCACCTGCCTCGAAGAGGTCCGCTACCTGCTGTCGCTCCTCCCCGCCAACAACCGGGAGAACCCGCCGACGGTGGCCTGCGAGGACCCCGCCGACCGCAGCTGCGAGGCGCTGCTCGACCTGGTCCCGGCGGACGGCAACCGCCCGTACGACATGCGCAAGGTCATCGAGGAGATCGTCGACGACGGCGAGTACCTGGAGGTCCACGAGCGCTGGGCCACCAACATCATCTGCGCGCTGACCCGCTTCGACGGCCGGGTGGTCGGCATCATCGCCAACCAGCCGCAGTCGCTGGCCGGCGTCCTGGACATCGAGGCGTCCGAGAAGGCCGCCCGCTTCGTCCAGATGTGCGACGCGTTCAACATCCCGATCGTCACGCTCCTGGACGTCCCCGGCTTCCTGCCCGGCGTCGACCAGGAACACGGCGGCATCATCCGGCACGGCGCCAAGCTGCTCTACGCGTACTGCAACGCCACCGTCCCGCGGATCTCCATCGTCCTGCGCAAGGCGTACGGCGGCGCCTACATCGTCATGGACTCCCAGTCCATCGGCGCCGACCTCACCTATGCCTGGCCCACCAACGAGATCGCCGTGATGGGCGCCGAGGGCGCGGCCAACGTCATCTTCCGCAAGCAGATCGCCGAGGCGGACGACTCCGAAGCCATGCGCACCCGCATGGTCAAGGAGTACAAGTCCGAGCTCATGCACCCGTACTACGCGGCCGAGCGCGGCCTGGTCGACGACGTCATCGACCCGACCGACACCCGTCGCACGCTCGTCCGCGCCCTGGAGATGCTGCGCACCAAGCACGCGGACCTGCCGGCCCGCAAGCACGGCAACCCGCCGCAGTAGCCCCGCCGCGCACGTACTTCCCCACACCCCGCCACGGAGAATCGAGACCGCCGTGAACCCTGCTCATGCCAGTGCCGTCACCGCCGCTCCCATCCGCGTCGAGAAGGGCCAGGCCAGCGAGGAGGAGCTCGCCGCCCTGACCGCCGTCCTCCTGGCCCGCGCCGCGCACCGGCCGTCGGCCTCGACCGGCCCGCGCCCCACGGCCGCCCGCTGGCGCCGCCTGGAACGCCAGATGGGCTTCCACGCCGCCACCAGCTGGCAACGCTGACGCGACGCCGACCCTGACGTCCACACGACGGCCCCCACACGGAAGTGCGGGGGCCGTCGTGCGTTGTGGTTGCGCGCGCCGTGGCGGCGGAACCCTCAACTCCGCGCCACCGCGGCGGGGGAGGGGGCTTCCTCAGGCCGTGCCCCCGGCGCATCCGGCAGCTTCAGGTACAGCGTCAGCACCGCCGCGACGACGTACAGCCCGGCGAAGATGAGGACGACCCCGGCGGGGCCCAGCGGGTCGAGGAAGACGCTGACGATGGCGGGGCCGACGAACGCCGCGCCGCCCGCGCCGAGGTTGAGGAGCGCCATCGCGCCGCCCTTGTTGTCCGGAGCGAGCGCCGGTACCAGCGCGGAGATGGAGACGAAGCCGGCGAGGGTGACGCCGTAGAGCATGCCGACGACCAGGGCGACCCCGTAGTGGGAGCCGACGGCCTTGGGGACGAAGTACAGGGTGAGGGTGGTCACCGCGCAGCCCAGGCCGCCGAAGGTGGCGATCGTGCGGCGCCAGCCGATCTTGTCGCCGATGACGCCGAAGAGCAGGTTGCAGAAGACGTTGGTGCCGTAGATGACGGCGAGCAGGGTCAGCCAGCGGCCCTCGCCGAATCCCAGTTCCTTGCCGAAGAAGGTCGGCAGGAAGACCAGGAAGCCGAACTCCGGGGCGGTGTTGATGATGCGGACGACGCAGCCGACGGCGACCTTGGGGTGCGTCCAGGCGATGGAGAGGCTGGAGACCAGCGACGGGACGGGGCGGACGTCCGGCGGGGCGAGCCGGGCGAAACCGGTGCGTTCGCGGACGCCGAGCAGGCAGCAGGCACCGCCCACGGCGATGATGCCGAGGGCGATCCAGAGGGTGCCGAAGGGGCCGAACCAGGGGTTGGTGGCGCCGGCGACGAGCGAGCCGAGGGTGGGCAGCCCGCCGGTGAAGGCGACGTAGAACCAGCCGACCGCGGTGCCCATCCGGGCCGCGGGCGCGGTGGCGGTGATCCAGACCAGGAAGCCGAACGCGAAGAGCGGGTAGCCGAAGCCGCGCAGGCCGTAGAAGACCAGCATCAGCGGGTAGTTCCGGGGGCCGAGCGCGAGGGTGAGGTAGAGGACGTCGAAGACGATCCAGACGGCCAGGCCCAGTTGCATCACCCGGCGCGGGCCCCACAGGTCGGAGAGTGCGCCGGAGAGCCAGGAGGCGAGCATCACCGTGACGCCGTAGGCGGTGATGACGTAGGAGGCGCGGACCTCGGTGCCGGCGCCGTGGTCGGCCATGAACGGCGCGATGAAGCCGGACTCCACCCCGTCGCCGACCATGAACAGCAACACGCCGAGATAGCCGAAGACCAGTGCCTTGGGGATGCCGATCCGGTCGAGGAGAGTGGGTGGTGCCATGGCGCGCCTCCGGCGGGTGCGGGTGGGGCGGGTGTGATGGGAGCAGCATGAATCCTGTGAACTTCACATGCAAGGTGTGATGCAGGGAATTCTTGGCGGCGCTTCTCACGGGATTGCCGGTGTTTTTGGCCGCCAGGGGTGACGCATCTGTGATCTGGGTGTTAAATCCAACAGGGACAGAAACAAAGGAGTGTGCCTGATGACCACCGAACACGCCGGCCTCGGACACCACCCCGAGACCTTCCGTGAGGACTGGCTGGAAGGACTGGCCGACGCCTACGCGCGCACGGTCCGCCGCGTCCCGGGCGCCTACGGAGTGGTCGGCCGGCACGCGCCCCGTCCCGGCAAGGTCGCACTCGTCATCGGCGGCGGCTCCGGTCACTACCCCGCCTTCGCCGGCCTGGTCGGCCCCGGCCTGGCCGACGCCGCGGCGGTCGGCGACGTGTTCGCCAGCCCCAGCGCCGAGCAGGTCTACCGCACCGCCCGGGCCGCGGACGGCGGCGCCGGCGTCCTGCTCTGCTACGGCAACTACGCGGGCGACGTCATGCACTTCGGCCTGGCCGCCCGCCGGCTCGCCGCCGAGGGCGTCGCGACCCGCACCGTACTGGTCACCGACGACGTGGCCAGCGGGCCGCCGCCGGTCGAGGGGCAGCCGATCGACCCGTCCCGGGACCGCCGCGGCGTGGCCGGCGACTTCTTCGTCTTCAAGGTCGCGGGCGCGGCCGCCGAACGCGGCGACGACCTGGCCGCCGTCACCCGGATCGCGACCCGCGCCAACGCCCTGACCCGCACCTTCGGCGCCGCCTTCGCCGGCTGCACGCTCCCGGGCGCGGCCGAGCCGCTGTTCACCGTCAACGCCGGCACCACCGAACTCGGCATGGGCATCCACGGCGAACCGGGCCTGCGCACCACCCGCCACCTCACCGCCGCCGAACTGGCCGACGAACTCGTCGGCAACCTCCTGCCCGAACTCCCCGAGCCCCCGGCCGGCGGCCGCGGCCGGGTCGCGGTCCTCCTCAACGGCCTGGGGCGCACCAAGTACGAGGAACTGTTCGTCGTCTACCGGCAGGTCGACCACCGCCTACGGGAGGCCGGCCTGCGCCCGTTCCGGCCCGAGGTCGGCGAGTTCGTGACCTCCTTCGACATGGCGGGCGTCTCGCTGTCGCTGATGCTCCTCGACGACGAACTGGCCGCGCTCTACGACGCCCCGTGCGACACCCCGGCGTTCCGCCGCCTGCCGGGCACGTACGCGGACGGCGACGACGAGCGGACGGACCGGGCCGATGGGCGGGCGGACCGGGCCGATGAGCGGGCGGACGGGGACGACGAGCGGGGCGCCCTCGCCGCTCCCGTACGGGACGCCGCGGCGCAACCCCTACGGGACGACATTTCCCCCACCGGGGGCATGCCCGTCGCGGCGGCGCTGCATGCCGCCCTGGAGCTGGTCGCCGCCAACGAGGACGAGTTGGGGCGGCTGGACGCGGTCGCCGGCGACGGCGACCACGGCATCGGCATCGTCCGGGGGCTGCGGGCCGCCGCCGCGGCGGCCCGGAAGGCCGAGCCGGGACCGGCCGACGACCCGCGGTCCGCCGGGGCCGCGCTGCTCGCCGCCGGCCTGGCGCTCGCCGACGCCTCCGGCGGCGCGTCCGGCGCGCTCTACGGCGCCCTGCTCGCCGAGACCGGCGCCGTCCTCACCCGGGCCTCGGACGGTGCCCGCGGCGCCGAACTGCTCGCCGACGCGATGGACGCCGCCCAACGGGCCGTCGCCGAACTCGGCGGCGCCGAGGTGGGGGAGAAGACCATGCTGGACGCCCTGGACCCGTTCCGCCGGGAACTGCGGGCCCGCATGGCGGAGGGCCTGCCCAAGGCATGGCGGGCCGCCGCGGAGGCGGCCACCCGGGCCGCCGCCGACACCGCCCACCTCACCCCGGCCCGCGGCCGCGCCGCCCGCATGGGCACGCTCGGCTACGGCCACCCGGACGCCGGCGCGGTCTCCCTCGCCCTACTCCTCACAGCGATCGGCACCACGCTGAACTGACCGCCGACCGCCGACCGCCGACCGCCTGACGCTCGACGTGCGCCGAGCGTCAGGCGGAGCGCTTCCCGGAGTCGCTCCCCGCCCCCGGCCAGATGAGCCACGCCTGCGTATCCGCCGGCTTCCCGAACCACCGCACCGCGCTCTCCGGCGAGCTGAGGCTGTAATACGCCCGGCCGCCGGCGCTGATCACCTGCGCCCGGCCGTCCTCGTACGCCAGCCCCCAGGCGGCGATATGCCCGTCGAACTCCCCGCCCCCGACGGGGTACTGCTGCGCGACGGCGAACAGCCGCGGGGCCAACTCGTTCGCCATGCTGACGAGTTCGGGGTGGAGGGTTCCCGTGTGCTCGGGGTTGTTGGCCTGTGACGCTACGGTTTCCATCAAGTCCTCCTGCTCGGGGAGTTGGGGGAGCCGGTGGAGTGGCTCACGTCACACACGGTAGCCCAGTTGGATATATATTGCTCTAGTGCCGAGTAGAAGAATTTATAGTCCACCTGTGTGGGTGACGGCGGTCGTTCCCGCCAGGTGAGGAGAGGGAAGCGGATGCCGTCGAGCAAGCCAGTCACCCTGCGGCAGCAGCGACTTGCCCTTGAGTTGCGGAGACTGCGGGAACGAGCGGGTCTCTCGTCGAGTGACGCGGCCAACCGTCTTGGCATCAAGCCAGCGCAGATCAGCAACATCGAAGCGGCCCGTCACGCAGTGAGTGCCGATCGGGTGCGGGCCTTCGCGGCGGGCTATGGCTGCGCGGATCTGGACTACATCGAGGGACTCGCTCGGATGACCGGAGGGCGGACGCGGGGCTGGTGGGAGGAGTACCGCGAGTTCCTGCCTGGTGGACTGGTCGATGTAGCGGAGCTTGAGCACTCCGCGACGGCCTTGCGCGTAGCAGTCGTGATCCACATGCCTGGGCTGCTACAGACGCCGGAGCACGCACGCGCGACCTTCCGTGCGAATGTTCCCCCTTTGCCGGCGCACGAATTGGAGCACCGCACCTCCTTCCGCATCAGAAGGCAAGTGGTGCTATTTGGCGATCGGCCGACTCCGTACACCGCGATCGTCCATGAGGCTGCCCTGAGGATGGGCTTCGGAGGTCCTGAAACGTCTCGCGGTCAGCTCAACTACCTTGCCGAGATGAGCGAACACGACCACATCTCGGTCGTCGTCATCCCGTTCGGTGACGCTTCAGTTCCCGTGTCTGGTCAGCCATACGTCTACGCCTCCGGCCCAGTTCCTGGACTGGATACCGTCGAAGTCGATACCGAGTACGGCTGTGATTTCATGCACGCCGAGGATCAGTTGGAGAAGTACCGGACTGTGCTGGACTACTTGGAATCCCGAGCTCTCACACCAGCCAAGTCGCGTGATCTGATCCACCGGATCGCAAAGAACGTCTGAGAGGAACGCCATGCCCATGCACGAGTGGCAGAAGTCTTCGTTCAGTGGCGAGGGCGCCCAGTGCCTCTACGTAGCGGCCCCCGACCGCGACACGATCAAACTCCGCGAGAGCGACGCCCCCGACGTCATCCTCACCACCACCCCCGCCAACCTCAAGGCGTTCATCCTGGGCGTCAAGGCCGGGGAGTTCGACCACTTCGTGGACGACTGAGGCGGCTGACGAGTACCTCCGGTGGCTACCCCCGGCCGGCATGACGAAGGCCCCCGCACCAACAGGTGTGCGGGGGCCTTTCGTCGTACCGCCGGGCGTCGGAGAACCGCGCCGTCAGGCGTTACCGGAGCCGGGCCATCAGCGCGTGCTCCACGAGCGTGATGAGCGCGCTCTTGGCCTCGCTGCGGTGCCGTGCGTCGGTGGTGAGGATCGGCGCGTCCGGGCCGATCTGGAGCGCTTCGCGGACCTCGTCGGGCGTGTACGGCTGGTGGCCGTCGAAGCCGTTGAGGGCGATGACGAAGGGCAGGCCGCTGTTCTCGAAGTAGTCGACGGCGGGGAAGCAGTCGGCGAGGCGGCGGGTGTCGACCAGGACGACGGCGCCGATGGCGCCGCGGACCAGGTCGTCCCACATGAACCAGAAGCGGTCCTGGCCGGGTGTACCGAAGAGGTACAGGATCAGGTCCTGGTCCAGGGTGATCCGGCCGAAGTCCATCGCCACGGTCGTGGTCGTCTTGTCCGGTGCGTGCGTGAGGTCGTCGATGCCCGCCGACGCGGAGGTCATCACGGCTTCGGTGCGCAGCGGGTTGATCTCTGAGACGGCCCCGACGAACGTGGTCTTGCCCACGCCGAAGCCGCCCGCCACCACGATCTTCGCCGAGGTGGTGGAGCGGGCTGCACCGCTAGAGCTTGCGAAGTCCACTGAGCACCCTTTCGAGCAGTGTCACATCTGGCTGTCCGCCGGCGGTCTCGTCCCCGCCGGGCTGATGGATGGCGACGAGTCCGGCCTCCGCCAGGTCGGCGACGAGGATCCGGGCGACGCCGAGGGGGATGGAGAGGAGGGCCGAGATCTCGGCCACTGATTTGATCTCGCGGCACAGGTGGCAGATGCGCTGGTGCTCCGGCAGCTGACCCTGCAACTTCGCGGGATCGGCGGTCGTGCTGACCAGCGCCTCGATGGCGAGCTGGTAGCGCGGCCGGGTCCGGCCTCCGGTCATCGCGTACGGCCGCACGAGCGGGTTGTTCATTCCGCCGGTGGGGGCGGGCTCGGGCTTCGGCCGCGGCGGCTGCACCGGCTGGATGCGCGGCGGCTGCGGCTGGTCGTACGGCGAGGGCTCGGAGGGCGGGGGCCCGTAAGGCTGGGAACGGTACGGGCCCTGCTGCTGAGCGGGACGCTGCGGCGACTGCGGCGGCTGGGGCCGCTGCGGCCTGCGGCTGGGCGTGGACGGGAAGTTGAAGCGGTTGTGATGGGTCTCGCCCTGGGGGCCGGACTGCTGTCCGGATCCATACGGGTAGCCGCTCGGGGGCGTTGCCACGTTTCCTCCTCCAACTTGCCTGTCTGACGCCGGTCGCGCCACCGAACCCTATGGTGCGGTGGCGGGAAACGCACTGCCTGTCTGCTAGTTGAGAAGGCTGCCCTGCAGTTCTGCGCGCAGATCGGGCGTCAGGACGGTGCCCGCGCGGTCGACCAGCAGGGCCATCTCGTAACCGACGAGGCCGATGTCGCACTCGGGGTGCGCCAGTACGGCCAGCGACGATCCGTCGGAGACGGACATGATGAAGAGGAAGCCGCGCTCCATCTCCACCACGGTCTGGTTGACGCTCCCGCCCTCGAAGATGCGGGACGCGCCGGAAGTCAGCGACGTCAGACCGGAGGCCACCGCCGCCAGCTGATCGGCTCTGTCACGAGGGAAGCCCTCGGACATCGCGAGGAGGAGACCGTCCGCGGAGACCACGACCGTGTGGGACACCCCGGGGGTGTTCTCCACGAAGTTGGTGATCAACCAGTTCAGATTCTGCGCCGCCTGGCTCATCGGGCTCACACTAACGCTCCTGATCGTAGGTGCTGCCGGGGCCGAAGCCCTGTTGGTCATTCTGGGGGACCCCCGAGGAGGGATCCGTGCCGGTGCCGGCGTTGCGCCCCTGCTGGACACCGCGGCGCAGATTGCTCAACCTGCCGCGGACGTCCTCCGGGGCGCGGGAGACCTGGGGGCCGCCCTGTGAACTCTGCTCCGCGGTGCCTTCGACCAGGTTGGCCTTGGGCACCCGCCGAGGGAGACCGGAAGCGGTGACCCCGCCCGCCGCCGGCTGGCGCAGTCGCCCCGCCCGCTGCCAGCGATCGTCGTTCTCGCTGCGCCAGATGGAGTCGTTGTCCTGACCGGTCTCCGGTGCGGGTTCCTGCTGGCCGTGCGGCGAGCCGGCTCCGCGGCGCGGAAGACCAGCCTCGGTCAGCGAGTGGATCACGCTCGCGGCGGGGCCGGGACCCTCGAATGTTACGCGCTCAGACGCATCAGCGGGAGCGGCAGTTGTATTCCGGTCAGATTCCGCTTCGGTTCCGAAGTGGCCCTCGTACGCAGGCGGTTCGGCCCAGCCGTTCAGCTGGCCGGTGTCCTGCGGGGCGTAGGGGTACTGGCCGGTGGTCTCGGCGGTGGTCGGTTCGCCGAACGCCTCGCCGCCGAAGGAGCGGTCGTCGTAGAGCGGCTGACCGGGCTCCGCATAGGGCGCGTGGTGCTCCGCGTAGGGCGCGGGGCGCTCCTGATACGGCGCGTGGTGCTCCTGGTGGCCGTCGAACGGCACCTCGTCGCGGAACAGCGGCCGGTGGTCCGTCGATTCGGGCGCCATCTGGCCGCCGGTCGCCTGGGCCTCCAGGGCCGCCCGGCGCTCCTCGCGCAGCCGCGAGCGACCCACCGGGTCCAGCTCGGCCGGGGCCGCGGGCTGCCCGTGGAACCCGTCGTCGAAGCCCAGCTCGGCGGCCGTGTGGAGGCTGCCCTCGTAGGCGGTCTGCTGGTGCTCGGGGACGATCCGGGAGACGGTGAAGGTGTCGTCGAACTGCTCTTCGTCGCCACCACCGCCGTGGGTGATCGCATCCGGCAGCATGACCAGCGACGTGGTGCCGGCCTGCTCGCCCGAGGGGCGCAGCTGGACCCGGATCCCGTGCCGGTCGGCCAGCCGGCCGACCACGAACAGGCCCATTCGCTGGGAGATCGCGGCGTCCACGCTCGGCGGGTTGGCCAGCTTGTGGTTGATGTCCGCGAAGTCCTCGGGGGTCAGCCCGATGCCCTTGTCGTGGATCTCGATCATGACCCGGCCGTCCGGCAGTCGGGTCGAGGCCACCTTCACCTTGGTCTGCGGGGAGGAGAACGTGGTGGCGTTCTCCAGCAGCTCGGACAGCAGGTGGATGAGGTCGGTCACGGCGGTGCCGTGGATCTCGCTCTCGGGGACGCCGCTGAGCTCTATTCGCTCGTACGACTCCACCTCGGACGTGGCCGCCCGCAGCACGTCGATCAGCGGCACCGGCTGGTTCCAGCGGCGGCCCGGCTCCTCGCCGGCGAGGATCAGGAGGTTCTCGCCGTTGCGGCGCATGCGCGTGGCGAGGTGGTCGAGCCGGAAGAGGTTCTCCAGCTGGTCCGGGTCGGCCTCGTTGTTCTCCAGGTGGGTGATCAGCTCCAACTGGCGCTCGATCAGGCCCTGGTTACGGCTGGAGAGGTTGGTGAAGATCGCGTTGACGTTGCCCCGCAGCAGCGCCTGCTCGGCGGCGAGCCGGACCGCCTCGCGGTGCACCTGGTCGAAGGCGCGGGCGACCTCGCCGATCTCGTCGGTGGTGGAGATCGGGATCGGCGTCACGCGGGTGTCGACCCGGCCCGGGTCGGTGCGGGAGAGCTGGTCGACCAGCAGCGGCAGCCGCTGCTCGGCGACGCCGAAGGCCGCGTTGCGCAGCTCCCGCATGTTGCGGCTCATCCGGCGGGCCATCAGCCCGGCCACCACGAAGGCGATGGCCAGCGCGGCCAGCACGATGCCGGAGTCGACGAAGGTGGACTGCTTGGCGTCCGAGGAGATCTGCGCGGCCTCGTTCACCGCCTTGTCCGCCAGGTCCTTCTCGATGGACCGGTACATGTCGAACTTGCCGGTGGCGGCCTGGAAGTAGGAGTCCGGAGTGATGCCCTTGAGGGCCAGCTCGTCCGGTGCCGCGCCGGAGGCGATCAGGGTGGACATCTGGTCCACCGACGGCGGGGCGTGGAACGGCTGGCCGGCCGCCTCCGCCTGCGACTTCGCCCGGGCGATCTGCTGCTGCGCCGCCTGCTGGAGCTTGGCGGCGTCCCCCTTCAGCCGCGCCACGTCGTCGGGCGTACCGCCGGAGGTGTACTCGCCGATGGCGATGCCCTCCAGGTAGCGATACGACGCGAACGCGGTCAGCTGGAGCTTGTGCTCCTTGCCGCCCTGCGGGGACGCCGGGTCGACCAGGAGGTGGGTGCCGATCGAGCGCTCCAGCGACTCGGCGGCCTTCGCCAGTGCGACGGCGTAGACGGTGCGCCCGTAGGAGGTGATGTTGCCGGTGCCCAGCCCGAGTTCGTTGGCGAACTCCATCAGCGGGTGCTGGATCTCGACGTAGCCCTCTTCGGTCTGCACACCGTGGAGCTTGGCGGTGAAGGCGACCTGCCGCAGCTGCGCCAGCTTGGGCTCGGTCTTCTGGAACAGCGCGAGCCGGCGGTTCAGGCCCGGCTTGTCCGGCATGTTCTTGGCAGCGTCGTGGAACGCCTGGCCGGCCGCGTCGGTGGCGTCCCGCGCCTCCTGGACGATCGGGTCGTCCTTGCGGCCCTTCAGCAGCGGGGCCGCGGTGCGGTCCCGCTCGTCGATGAGGGCGTTGCTGTAGGAAAGCGCGGCGCGAACGAGCTTCGCGGTGTTCTCCGCGTCCTGCGCCTCCTGCCAGGTGGCGAAGGAGTTGTTGACCCGCAGCCCGCCGAAGACCAGACCGACGAGGACCGGGATCAGCAGGATGGCGTTCAGTCGCGTGGCCACCCGCCAGTTGCGCGGGGAGTACTTACTGCCGCTCGCCGGAGGCTTCGCGGCCGAATTCTCGGGCGCGTCGGAAGCCGGAACGCCACCATCGCGGGGTGGCGGCGTGAAGTTGCCCCGCCGCGGTTCCTGCGGCTCGGGGCTCGTGGTGCTTCGCCTCACTCGACCAACAACCTCTCGGCGACGGCACGGTCTTGCAGTGCCGTTTCTTCTGGGCGTTACTACTCCGGAGTTCAGCGAATTTCAGCACGTCAGGGCAGTGCGTTCCAAACACTGCACAGAGCCGGAGCAGCTGATCAAGAGCGCCAGATAAAAGGGGCGTTAAGGGCGAGGCGCGGCAAAAGGCGGGAGAAATGTGAGCGCAGCGAAGCCGGGCATGCGCGTGCGGTGTCGAAGGCGAGCCGATTCACTGTCGAAACGTTATGAAGGCCCGGGCAGGCGTGTCGAAGGACACAGATCACCGTCCCCGCGATGCGGAACCGGTCCAGGGCAGGCGTCAGGAACCCCCGGTGACAACCCCCGTACGGCCCGCGCCGGACAACGGGCGGGCCGTCCGGCCGCCGCTACCGCAGCCGGGCCATCAGCGCGTGCTCCACGAGCGTGATGAGCGCGCTCTTGGCCTCCCCGCGATGCCGTGCGTCCGTGGTGATGATCGGGGTCCCCGGGCCGATCTGCAGCGCCTCCCGGACCTCGTCCGGGGTGTGCGCCTGCTGGCCGTCGAAGCCGTTGAGGGCGATGACGAAGGGCAGGCCGCTGTTCTCGAAGTAGTCGACGGCGGGGAAGCAGTCGGCGAGGCGGCGGGTGTCGACCAGGACGACGGCGCCGATGGCGCCGCGGACCAGGTCGTCCCACATGAACCAGAAGCGGTCCTGGCCGGGTGTACCGAAGAGGTACAGGATCAGGTCCTGGTCCAGGGTGATCCGGCCGAAGTCCATCGCCACGGTCGTGGTCGTCTTGTCCGGTGCGTGCGTGAGGTCGTCGATGCCCGCCGACGCGGAGGTCATCACGGCCTCCGTGCGCAGCGGGTTGATCTCCGAGACCGCGCCGACGAACGTGGTCTTGCCCACGCCGAAGCCGCCCGCCACCACGATCTTCGCGGACGTGGTGGAACGGGCCGGGCTCTGGCCGTGGCCGCCGTCAGAGCTTGCGAAGTCCACTGAGCACCCTCTCCAGCAGGGTCACGTCCGGCGTGCCGCCCGCCTCACCGCTGCCGCCCGGCTGGTGGATGGCCACCATCCCGGCTTCCGCCAGGTCCGCCACCAGGATCCGCGCCACGCCGAGCGGGATGTGCAGCAGCGCGGAAACCTCCGCCACCGACTTCACCTCGCGGCACAGGTGGCAGATCCGCTGGTGCTCGGGCAGCAGGCCGGGCAGCTGGGACGGGTCGGCGGTGGTGCTCACCAGCGCCTCGATGGCGAGCTGGTAGCGGGGCCGGGTCCGGCCTCCGACCATGGCGTAGGGGCGCACCAGCGGCTGGTCACCTTCGCTCCCGTACGGCGCTGAGCTGTAGGCGCCGTACGGGCCGGAAGTGGCGGGTGGCGGGGTCATGGATCCTCCGGACGGGACAACTGACGTGTCGTCGGGTTGGGCCGGTGGGGGGTACGGCGTGGATGGATGAGGGGTTACCGGGTGCGGTGCGGCGCTGCGGACGCCGCGGGCACTCAGTTCAGCAGACTTCCCTGGAGTTCTGCACGGAGATCGGGCGTCAGGACGGTGCCCGCACGGTCGACCAGCAGGGCCATCTCGTAACCGACGAGGCCGATGTCGCACTCGGGGTGCGCCAGTACGGCCAGCGACGATCCGTCGGAGACGGACATGATGAAGAGGAAGCCGCGCTCCATCTCCACCACGGTCTGGTTGACCGTGCCGCCCTCGAAGATGCGGGAGGCGCCGGAAGTCAGCGACGTCAGACCGGAGGCCACCGCCGCCAGCTGATCGGCGCGGTCGCGAGGGAAGCCCTCGGACATCGCGAGGAGCAGTCCGTCCGCGGAGACCACCACCGTGTGGGACACCCCGGGGGTGTTGTCCACGAAGTTGGTGATCAACCAGTTCAGATTCTGCGCCGCCTGGCTCATCGGACTCAACTAACGCTCCTGCTGGTGAGAGGGGTCGACAATGCCGTGGTTGCCGGTGGACGACGTCCCGGCCTGCCGGCCCTGCTGGATGCCCCGGCGGAGATTGGTCAGCCGGCCGCGCACGTCGCCGGGCGCGCGGGAGACCTGCGGACCGCCCTGCGGGGCCTGCTGCTGCGCGGTACCGGCGACCAGGTTGGCGCGCGGCACCCGACGGGGCAGCCCGGAGGTGGTGATCCCACCCGAGGCCGGCTGGCGGATCTGCTCCGCCTGTCGCCACGCGTCGTCGTTGGGCGAGGTGCGCCACTGCGCGGAGGCGTCGGCCGGTGCGCTGTCGCGGCGCCCGCCCGTCGGCACACCGCCCGTTGGCGCACCACCCGTCGGTACGCGGCCCGTCGGCACGCCTGCGGCCGGCACACCGCCGGCCGGCGTGTCACCGGGCGCGGCACCGTCCTGGCCGGCGTCGCGGCGCGGCATCGGCGGTACACCGGCGGCCGCCGAGGCCGGGGTGTTGAACCAGTTGGACTCGATGGTGTCGAAGATCGGCGTACGGCCGTCACCGGCGCCGGTGTCCGTGGCGCCGAGCGGACCATTGCCGAGCGGGTCGCCGCCGAGCGGGTCGCTGAGCGGATCGGCACCCAGCGGGTCACGGCCCGCCGGGGTACGACCGACGGCCGGCTGACGGCCCTGCCCGGCCTGCTCCGCCCGCTCGCCCTGGGGACGCGGGAACTGCCCGGTGGTCTCGAACGGTCCGGTTTCGAACTGTCCGGTGTCGGCGTTCGGTCGGGGGAACTGCCCGGTGGAATCCCGCTGCCCGGTCTCGAACGGTCCGCTGTCGAACTGTCCGGTGTCGGCATCGGGTCGCGGGAACTGCCCGGTGTCGGCGTTCGGCCGCGGGAACTGCCCGGTGGTCTCCCGCTGCCCGATGCCGAACTGTCCGGTCTCGAACTGTCCGGTGTCGGCATCCGGTCGCGGGAACTGTCCGGTGTCCCCGGGCCCGCCGGCCGCCCGGACCGGCTCGCGGCCGGCGGCGGGGGCGTCGTTCCGGCCCGCGCCGGGCCGCGGCCCGCCGAAGTCGGGCCGCGGGAACGCGGCGGTGTCGCCGGGGCCGGCGGCCGGCGCAGGCCGCTGGAAGGTGCCGGTGGTCTCCGGCTCCTCGTGGCCCCGCGGCCGGTCCTGCGCCTCGCGGGGCGCCAGCGGCCAGTCGTCCTGGGCGCCGCGGTCCCGGCGTACGCCCAGCGGCGCGCCGCCCGGCTGCTCGGTGTTCGCGGGAGCCGGTGCGGCCGCGCCGCCCGGCAGTTCGGCCGCCGGCCCGGAGTTCCGCGGCGGCAGCTGCGGGCGCTCCTCGCGAGGGGGCAGGCCGGTGGGCGGTGCCACGGTCGGGGTGCGGCCGTCGTCGGCTCCGCGGTCCGCGTCCGAGCCGCGGACCGGCAGCGCGGGCCGGGCACCGCCGGCGTCCGGACCGGCGTCGCCACCGCGGGCCGGCGCGGCCGGTGCGGTACGACCGCCGGGCGCCGGCGAGCCGAAGGCGTTCGGGGCACCACCGGCACCACCGGCACCACCGGGGCCGCCGCGGCCGGGCAGCGCGGGCCGCCCGCCGGGGCCGGAGCCGACCTGGCCGCGCGGCTGGAGCCCGGCGAGTCGGCTGGTGGGCGCGCCACCGCCGTCACCGGCGCTCTTGGCGGGGGTCGGTGCCGACTTCTTGCCGCCCTGGGCGAGATCGACCGGCAGCATGACGAGGGCGGTGGTGCCGCCGGAGTCGGACGGCCGCAGCTGGATGCGGATGCCGTGTCGCAGCGACAGCCGGCCGACCACGAACAGGCCCATTCGCCGGGACACCGAGACGTCCACGGTCGGCGGGCTGGCCAGCCGCTCGTTGATCGCCGACAGGTCCTCGGGGGAGAGGCCGATACCGGTGTCGTGGATCTCGACCAGGACGCGGCCGTCGGGCAGCGCGTGACCGGTCACCTTGACCTTGGTCTGCGGTGAGGAGAACGACGTGGCGTTCTCCAGCAGCTCGGCGAGCAGGTGCACGAGGTCGTTGACGACCCGGCCGGCGACCTCGGTCTGCGGGACCGCGTTCAGCTCGATCCGCTCGTACTGCTCCACCTCGGACGCGGCGGCCCGGAGCACGTCGACCAGCGGGACCGGACGGGTCCACCGGCGACCCGGCTCCTCACCCGCGAGGACCAGCAGGTTCTCGCCGTTACGGCGCATACGGGTGGCGAGGTGGTCGAGCTTGAAGAGCGAGGAGAGCTGGTCCGGGTCGGCCTCGCGGGACTCCAGTTCGGAGATCAGCGAGAGCTGACGCTGGATCAGACCCTGGGAGCGGCGCGAGAGGTTGGTGAACATCGCGTTGACGTTGCCCCGCAGCAGCGCCTGCTCGGACGCCAGCCGGACCGCCTCGCGGTGGACCTCGTCGAACGCCGCGGCCACCCGGCCGATTTCGTCCCGGCTGTGCACACCGACCGACTCGACGGAGGTGTCGACGTCCTGCGGGTCGGACTCGGACAGCTGCTTGACCAGCTCGGGCAGCCGGTCCTGGGAGACCCTCTGCGCGGTGTCCTGGAGCCGGCGCAGCGAGCGCACCATGGACCGGGCCACGACGAACGCGCCGATCAGCGAGACGCCGAGGACGAGCAGGATCACCGCACCGTTGATGATCGCGTCCTGGGTCGCGGCGTTGCGCAGCTCGCGGGACTTCTGGTCCATCTCGGAGAGCAGCGAGGTCTCGATCCGCGACATCTCGTCGATCTTGACGGTGTCGGAGTCGTACCAGTCGAGGTACTTGTACTCCTGGCTGCGGATGCCGCCCGTGCTGGAGAAGGCGCGGTGCGCGAACGCGTACGCGGCCTTGATCTCGTCGTTGTTGCCGTCCAGGCCGCGGGTGAGCGCACCGGCGTTGCCGCTGTAGATCTGCGAGAAGCGGTCCCGGGCCGCCTTCTCGTCGTCCTCGGCGGTACGGCCGGCCAGCCGGTCGTTGGCGGAGAGCTGCGGGCCGCCCGAGTGCGCCAGACCGGCACTGACCAGGGCGCGCTGCATCGACGCGTACTCCTTGGCGGACGAGAACGCCGCCAGGGCACGGGTGCTGCGGATCATCTCCGGGTTGCTGGTGGCCTGTGCCATGTCCTGCGAGAGGTCCAGCAGGGAGGAGATGAGCTGGTTGTAGGCGGTGACGGTCCGCGCGACGTTGTTGTCGTCCTTGTAGGCGTCGCCGCGGATCTGGTTGAGGGTGTTGAGCTGGCGGCCGATCTCCAGGATGGTCGCCCGGACGCCGGCCATGGTGGCGTCGTCCGGCTTGATGTCGCCGGTGGCCTGGTTGAAGGAGACCTTGGCCCGGTCGGTGGCCTCGCGCGGGGCGACCACACTGGCGTCGTCCTTGACGTTGCCGGTGCCGGCCAGCGGGCCGGCCGACTTGTCGCGCTCGACCTGGAGGGCGTCGGCCAGCTCGGTGGCCTGCCGGGTCATCTCCGTGAGCAGCTGCATCTTGTCGAGCTGGTCGATGTTGTCCAGCTCGGTGTTGACGCGCAGCGCGCCCAGGGTCGTCGCCGCGATCACGGGGAGCGCGAGCAGGGAGACCAGCCGGGTGCTGATGCGCCAGTTGCGCAGCGCTATTCGGTTGCCGGGCCCACTGGGGCCGTTCTTGGGCTTGCCGCCGTCCGCGGCGTCATCGCCCGGAGTCTGGCCGCGGTCTTTCCCGCCGCGCAGCTCCGGGTCCGCCGCAGCGTTGCCATCCCTCTTGAAACGTCCCTGCACTAGCGTCGCAACCTCTGGACCAGGCGTCCCACCGCGTGAACGGCGGGACGGTGTCGAGTCGAAAGGGGACCGCGAAGTCCCCCATGGCGGTCGTGAGTGACCGGCGGGCCGTCCCCTCTGGCCGAGAGAGCGACACCACCGCGCGGCGCTCCTTCGCACCCTGCGCGCCGGTGGAAACGTGCGGCGGTCCGTGGAATTCCAGCACAGTGCAGGATCTCCAACAAGAGCGGAGCCGGCCGCTGTGACATGGGTGACGCAATGTATGGAATGCGTTACGACCGGTAGAAGACGCTGCCCCTGATTTCGGACTTATGTCCGCGAGTCGCCCGCCCCCACCCCTTGTCCCAGGTGCGGTGATCAGGAGCGGAACGTGCGGTTCGATCCGTCAATGTCCGTTTCCGCCCTGGATGTTGATCACGCGAAATGCGGCATATGTCACATCCCTCGTGAGGAAACTCACAGGGAGATCGTCGACTTTCCCGCTGATCCGCAGGGAATAGCGCGCTTAGCCTGACGCTTTACACAGTTGCGTAAAACGACAACGCGCAAAAATGCAACGTTCGGCAACTCTTCCCGACCAGACGCGAGGCATACCGCAGTGAAGACGACGACGATGTTCCGCAACATAGCCAACCCGCGGCGCACCACCCTGGCCCACCTCAAGGACGCCGAGGACCTCGGCACCCCCGAGGTCCAGGAGCACACCGTCGACCTGCCCCGCCAGACCGCCAACCCCCGCCGCACCGTCCTGAACGACCTGCCGAAGCAGGACGTCACGGCCTGAATGGACGGCGGTGCGCCCATCCCCCCGCGATAGCCTGGAGTGTCAACTCCGGCCAATGATCATGAGGGGCAGCGGCAACCCGTGCGCATCGCCAGATTCTCCATCGACGGCAACGTCGGCTTCGGCGTCCTCGAAGGAGACGAACTCGACGTCATCAAGGGGCATCCGTTCGCGGAATTCGAGCGCTCGGGCCAGAAGGTCCCCCTCGAAAAAGTGCGGCTGCTGCCGCCGGTCCTTCCCAACAAGGTCGTGGCGATCGGCCGCAACTACGCCGAACACGCCGCCGAACTGGGCAACGAGGTCCCGGAGACGCCGGTCACCTTCTTCAAGCCGTCCACATCGGTGATCGGCCACGGCGACCCCATCGCCTACCCCTCCTTCTCCCAGGAGGTGCACCACGAAGCGGAGCTGGCCGTCGTCATCGGCCGGATGTGCCGCGAGGTGCCCCGCGAGCGGGTCAAGGACGTCATCCTCGGCTACACCTGCGCCAACGACATCACCGCGCGGGACGTCCAACGCCGCGAGAAGCAGTGGGCCCGGGCCAAGGGCTTCGACAGCTCCTGCCCCCTGGGCCCCTGGATCGAAACGGACCTGGACCCGAGCGACCTCACCATCCAGTGCACGGTCAACGGCGAACAGCGCCAGCTCGGCCGCACCAGCGACATGATCCGCCCCATCGAGGACCTGATCGTCCACATCACCGAGGCGATGACGCTGCTCCCCGGCGACGTCGTCCTCACGGGCACCCCGGCCGGAGTCGGCCCGCTCAACGTCGGCGACACGGTCGCCGTCACCATCGAAGGCATCGGCACTCTCACCAACAAGGTGATCAAGCGTGGCTAACGCGACCCCCGGAACCCCCGTCCGCGTACGTTTCTGTCCCTCCCCGACCGGCAACCCGCACGTCGGGCTGGTCCGTACCGCCCTGTTCAACTGGGCCTACGCCCGGCACACCGGCGGTCAGCTGGTCTTCCGCATCGAGGACACCGACGCGGCCCGCGACTCCGAGGAGTCCTACAACCAGCTGCTGGACTCGTTCCACTGGCTCGGCTTCGACTGGGACGAGGGCCCCGAGGTCGGCGGCCCGCACGAGCCCTACCGCCAGTCGCAGCGGATGGACCTCTACAAGGACGTCGCCGAGAAGCTGCTCGCCGCCGGCCACGCCTACCACTGCTACTGCACCACCGAAGAGCTCGACGCCCGCCGAGAGGCCGCCCGCAAGGCCGGCAAGCCCTCCGGCTACGACGGCGCCTGCCGCGACCTGACCGCCGAGCAGAAGGCCGCCCACGAGGCCGAGGGCCGCTCCTCGATCGTCCGCTTCCGGATGCCCGACGCGCCGATCACCTTCACCGACCTGGTCCGCGGCGAACTGACCTTCACCCCGGAGAACGTCCCGGACTACGGCATCGTCCGCGCCAACGGGGCGCCGCTCTACACCCTCGTCAACCCGATCGACGACGCCCTGATGGGCATCACCCACGTCCTGCGCGGCGAGGACCTGCTCTCCTCCACCCCCCGCCAGATCGCCCTCTACGGGGCCCTGATCGAGCTGGGCCTGGCCTCGGCCGTCCCCGCCTTCGGCCACCTGCCCTACGTCATGGGCGAGGGCAACAAGAAGCTCTCCAAGCGCGACCCCCAGGCCAACCTCAACCTCTACCGGGAGCGCGGCTTCCTCCCCGAGGGCCTGCTGAACTACCTGTCCCTGCTGGGCTGGTCGTTCTCCGCGGACGAGGACATCTTCACCATCCCCGAGATGATCGAGAAGTTCGACATCGCGGACGTCAACGCCAACCCGGCCCGCTTCGACCTCAAGAAGGCCGAGGCGATCAACGCCGAGCACATCCGCCGCCTGGACCTCAAGGACTTCATCGCGGCCTGCGCGCCCTGGCTGACGGCCCCGTTCGCCAACTGGGAGCCCGAGGACTTCGACCGGGCCGCGTGGGAGGCCATCGCCCCGCACGCCCAGACCCGCCTCACCGTCCTCTCCGACATCACAGCCAACGTCGACTTCCTCTTCCGCAAGGAGCCGGTCGACGACGAGGCGTCCTGGACGAAGGCCATGAAGGGCGACCCGGTGGCCCTGCTCACCACCGCCCGCGCCAACCTCGCCGCCGCCGACTGGACCGCCGGCCCCGAGCCCCTCAAGCAGGCCGTCCTCGCCGCCGGCGAGGAGCACGGCCTCAAGCTCGGCAAGGCCCAGGCCCCGGTCCGGGTCGCTGTCACCGGCCGCACCGTCGGCCTCCCGCTCTTCGAGTCCCTGGAGATCCTGGGCAAGGACCGCACCCTCCAGCGCATCGACGCGGCCCTGGCCCGGCTCACCGCCTGACCCGACCGCACCCCACGGGACCCACGGGCCCGGAAGCCACGAGCTTCCGGGCCCACTCCTTCTTCCCGCCCGCCCCTTGCCGCTAGATTCCCGATATGCCCCTCCACGCCGTCCTCTGGGACATCGACGACACCCTCTTCGACTACATCGGGTCCGACCGCACCGGCGTACTGCGCCACCTACGGACCGAGGGGCTGCTGGCCGCGTACGGCGGCGAGGCGGTGGCACTCACCCGCTGGCAGCAGGCGATGGAGACCGAGTTCGCCCGTTTCCTCGCGGGCGAGCTGGGGTTCCTGGACCAGCGCAGGGCCCGCGCCCGGACGTTCCTGGGCACCCCGCTGACCGACGCCGAGGCGGACGCCTGGTTCGGCCGCTACCTCGCCCACTACGAGGCGTCCTGGGAGCTCTTCCCGGACTCCGTGCCGGCCCTGGAGGCACTGGCCCCCCTGGTACGCCAGGCGGTGCTCTCGAACGCCTCCACCGCCAACCAGGAGCGCAAGCTGACCGCCCTGGGCATCCGGGAGCGCTTCGAGGCGGTGCTCTGCGCCGACGACCTGGGACACGCCAAGCCCGCCCCGGAAGCCTTCCAAGGGGCCTGCGCGGCCCTGGGACTGCCGCCGTCCGAGGTGCTCTACGTCGGCGACCGGCTCGACATCGACGGCCTGGGCGCCAGGGACGCCGGCCTGGCGGCCGTATGGCTGGATCGCACGGGCACCGACGAACAGCCGCCAGCCGGGGTGCACCGCATCCGCGGGCTGGCCGAGCTTCCCGAGTTGGTGCGCGGGGTTATCGGTTTTGGAGCACCCTCCACGATCAGGTAATGTTCTTCCTGCGCCGCCCGAGAGGGCCGAAAGGCCCGGACCGGAAAGCGCAGATCAAGGCAAAACCCCCGACTGGGGGTTGCACTTTGATGGCCTATGGTGTAATTGGCAGCACGACTGATTCTGGTTCAGTTAGTCTTGGTTCGAGTCCAGGTAGGCCAGCTCGCAGAGCTCATCTGCAAAGCCCCCGTTGTGTAGCGGCCTAGCACGCCGCCCTCTCAAGGCGGTAGCGCCGGTTCGAATCCGGTCGGGGGTACAGATCCTTCCCGGGGAGGCAGTACGGGTCGCACCCGCTGCCACTCACGCAGGATCGCTAGGGCCCCCGTTGTGTAGCGGCCTAGCACGCCGCCCTCTCAAGGCGGTAGCGCCGGTTCGAATCCGGTCGGGGGTACTGGTCTACACCACTATGGCCTATGGTGTAATTGGCAGCACGACTGATTCTGGTTCAGTTAGTCTTGGTTCGAGTCCAGGTAGGCCAGCTCGCAGAGCTCATCTGCAAGGCCCCCGTTGTGTAGCGGCCTAGCACGCCGCCCTCTCAAGGCGGTAGCGCCGGTTCGAATCCGGTCGGGGGTACATCGAGGAAAGGCCCTCCGCGTGATGCGGAGGGCCTTTCTGCTGTTCCGGGGAACTCCGGCGTTCAACGGCTCTGCGCGGCCGGGGAGTTGGTCCCGGTGCGGCGGCAGTGGCCCGTGGTGGGCGGGTAGTTGGGGCGGCCGGGGGCGGGGCGTCGAGAAGGTCGAGAAGTGGGCCGGCCGGCCGCCGCGGGGGAGCGGGGCCGGCCGGTGGGCGTCTCAGGAGCCGTTGCGGCGCAGGCCCTCGGAGAGGCGGGCGGCGGCGTCGATGACCGCCTGGGCGTGCATGCGGCCCGGGTGGCGGGTCAGGCGCTCGATCGGGCCGGAGACCGAGACGGCGGCCACCACGCGGTTGGAGGGGCCGCGGACGGGCGCGGAGACGGAGGCCACGCCGGGCTCCCGCTCGCCGATCGACTGGGCCCAGCCGCGGCGCCGCACGCCGGAGAGGGCGGTGGCGGTGAAGCGGGCGCCCTGGAGGCCGCGGTGCAGTCGCTCCGGCTCTTCCCAGGCCATCAGGATCTGGGCCGACGAGCCGGCCTTCATGGTCAGTGTGGAGCCGACCGGGACGGTGTCCCGCAGTCCGGACAGTCGTTCCGCCGCCGCGACGCAGATCCGCATGTCGCCCTGCCGGCGATAGAGCTGGGCGCTCTCGCCCGTCACGTCGCGCAAGTGCGTGAGCACCGGTCCGGCCGTGGCCAGGAGGCGGTCCTCGCCGGCCGCCGCGGCCAGCTCGGAGAGTCGCGGGCCGAGGATGAACCGGCCCTGCATGTCCCTCGCCACCATCCGGTGGTGTTCCAGAGCCACGGCCAGCCGGTGGGCCGTGGGTCGTGCAAGCCCGGTCGCCGCGACCAGCCCGGCGAGGGTGGCCGGACCGGACTCCAGAGCGCTCAAAACCAGAGCTGCCTTGTCGAGAACGCCGACGCCGCTAGAGTTGTCCATGCAACGATACTCGCGTCTCACAGTGTGAAACGCAAGTTCAATTTTCCAGCGAAGTCGTCACTCTGTAGATGCGGCCCTCGACCAGGGCCCGGCGTCACGCCCGCCAGGGGATATTCGCGGGTCACCGCGCACAGACGAGCAAGGCCGGCAAAGCGGCCGGCCGGAGGGAATGCGATGGGACGGACACTCGCGGAGAAGGTCTGGGACGACCACGTCGTCCGGCGCGCGGAAGGCGAGCCCGACCTCCTCTTCATCGATCTGCACCTGCTGCACGAGGTCACCAGCCCTCAGGCGTTCGACGGCCTGCGCAAGGCCGGCCGCGGAGTGCGCCGCACCGACCTGACCATCGCCACCGAGGATCACAACACCCCGACCCTCGACATCGACAAGCCGATCGCCGACCCGGTCTCGCGCACCCAGCTGGAGACCCTGCGCAAGAACTGTGCGGAGTTCGGTGTCCGGCTGCACCCGCTGGGTGACGTCGAGCAGGGCGTCGTCCACGTCGTGGGACCGCAGTTGGGGCTCACCCAGCCCGGCACCACCGTGGTCTGCGGTGACAGCCACACCTCCACCCACGGCGCCTTCGGTGCGCTGGCGTTCGGCATCGGCACCAGCCAGGTCGAGCACGTCCTGGCGACCCAGACGCTGCCGATGGCGCCGTTCAGGACCATGGCGATCACCGTCGAGGGTGAACTGCCCGAGGGCGTCACCGCCAAGGACCTGATCCTGGCGATCATCGCCAAGATCGGCACCGGTGGTGGCCAGGGATACGTGCTGGAGTACCGCGGCCCGGCCATCGAGAAGCTGTCGATGGAAGCCCGGATGACCATCTGCAACATGTCGATCGAGGCGGGCGCCCGGGCCGGCATGATCGCCCCCGACCGGACCACCTTCGACTACCTCCAGGGCCGCGACCACGCCCCCCAGGGCGAGGAGTGGGACGCCGCCGTGGCGTACTGGAAGACGCTGCGCACCGACGACGACGCGGTCTTCGACGCCGAGGTCGTCATCGACGCCGCGGCGCTGTCGCCGTTCGTCACCTGGGGCACCAACCCCGGCCAGGGCGCGCCGCTTTCGGCGAACGTCCCCGACCCGGCTTCGTACGAGGACCCCTCGGAGCGGTTCGCCGCCGAAAAGGCCCTGGAATACATGGGGTTGACGGCGGGTCAGCCGCTTCGCGAGATCTCCGTGGACACCGTCTTCGTAGGTTCGTGCACCAACGGACGGATCGAGGACCTGCGCTCCGCGGCGGCGGTTCTGGAAGGCCGTTCGGTCGCCGAGGGCGTGCGCATGCTGATCGTTCCCGGCTCCGTCCGGGTCTCGCTGGAGGCCGTCGCGGAGGGGCTGGACAAGGTCTTCACCGCGGCCGGCGCCGAATGGCGGCACGCGGGTTGCTCGATGTGCCTGGGCATGAACCCCGACCAGCTGGCGCCCGGTGAGCGCTCCGCGTCCACCTCCAACCGCAACTTCGAGGGTCGGCAGGGCAAGGGCGGTCGCACCCACCTGGTCTCGCCGCAGGTCGCCGCCGCAACGGCGGTTCTCGGCCACCTGGCCTCACCGGCCGACCTGTCCGACGCCGACGTCGCTACGCCCGCGGGAGTCTGAGAACCATGGAAGCTTTCACCACCCATACCGGCCGGGCCGTTCCGCTGCGCCGCAGCAACGTCGACACCGACCAGATCATCCCGGCCCACTGGCTGAAGAAGGTCACCCGGGACGGTTTCGAGGACGGGCTCTTCGAGGCGTGGCGCAAGGACCCGGAGTTCGTCCTCAACCAGGAGGCGTACAAGGGCGCCACCGTCCTGGTGGCCGGGCCCGACTTCGGCACCGGCTCCTCGCGTGAGCACGCCGTCTGGGCGCTGCAGAACTACGGCTTCAAGGCCGTCATCTCCTCGCGGTTCGCGGATATCTTCCGGGGCAACTCCCTCAAGAACGGCCTGCTGACGGTGGTCCTGCCGCAGGAGACCGTGGACCGGCTGCAGAAGCTGGTGGAGTCCGACCCCACCGCCGAGATCACCGTCGACCTGGTGGACCGCGAGGTCCGCGCCGAGGGCATCACCGCCGGCTTCGAGTTGGACGAGAACGCCCGTTGGCGGCTCCTGGAGGGTCTGGACGACATCAGCCTCACCCTTCGGGAGGAGTCCGACATCGCCGCCTACGAGGCGAACAGGCCGTCATTCAAACCGCGTACCATCGAGGTCTGACCTCGGGTTTTATGGCTCAAAGACTTATTGCGTACGATGCGCCCCCTGTGCAGTTGGCAGGGGGCGCATCGGCTTGTGGAGGCCGGTGTTGAGGCCCCGTGAAGCGACAACTCGCCGCAGATGGCACAATTAGCGCATGGAACGCGACGACCAACTCAAGCTCTACGGTTTCGTCGCCGACCGACTCAAGGACGCACACGCAAGGGTGCGGACACTGCAAGTCCCGGAGGGCGTACGGATGGCGCTGACCCGGAAGCTGCTTGTCATCACGGCCGCGGCTAAACACGATCTTGCGGACGCGGCAAGGCGTCTGGAGTGGTTCATGCACGACCTTGACGAAGGTCGTTATCCCGAAGATGTGCATGCCGATGGAAGTCCGTGAAGGTCGAGTCCGTTGCGGCACAAGGGTGATTAGCCCGTTTCGTGTTTGATTTGCGGTATATATCTGCCTAACGTGCGAAAAAGCTTGGAATCTCTCGTTCCAGCAATGTCTCCGAAGGGGAAGACGTGAACAAGGCGCAGCTCGTAGAAATCATTGCCGACAAGCTCGGTGGCCGCCAGAACGCCGCGGACGCGGTGGACGCAGTACTGGACGCAGTCGTCCGTGCAGTTGTCGCCGGCGACCGCGTTTCGGTCACCGGATTCGGCTCGTTCGAGAAGGTGGACCGCCCGGCCCGCTACGCGCGCAACCCGCAGACGGGTGAGCGGGTCCGGGTCAAGAAGACCTCGGTGCCCCGTTTCCGCGCCGGTCAGGGCTTCAAGGACCTGGTGAGCGGCTCGAAGAAGCTCCCCAAGGGTGGCGAGGTCGCCGTCAAGAAGGCGCCCAAGGGCAGCCTGACCGGCGGTGCCGCCATCAAGAAGGCCGCAGCGAAGAAGGCTGTTGCCAAGAAGGCCGCTGCCAAGAAGGCGGCGCCCGCGAAGAAGGTGGCGGTGAAGAAGGTCACCGCGAAGAAGGTCACCGCGAAGAAGACCACCGCGAAGAAGGCGGCGCCCGCGAAGAAGGCGGCGGCGAAGAAGGTCACCGCGGCGAAGAAGACCACCGCGAAGAAGACCACGGCGAAGAAGACCGCGCCCGCCAAGAAGACCACGGCGAAGAAGGCTCCCGCCAAGAAGGCCACGGCGCGCAAGACCACCGCCAAGAAGACCACCGCCCGCAAGCGGTAATTCCGCGGCGGCGACGCAACGCCAGGCGCCGGGCCGGTCTCCCTCCGGGGAGCCCGGCCCGCGGTGCGTACCGGCCCGGGGCGCCGTCTACGCTGGCCCCATGCAGGCCACGGCGTACACCTACGACGAGACGACCCGCTCCGGCAGCGTGCTGCTGGACGACGGGACCCCGCTGCCCTTCGACGCGGCGGCCTTCGACGCCGGCGGCCTGCTCCTGCTCCGGCCCGGTCAGCGGGTGCGGATCGAGGTCACCGGCGAGGGCGACGCCCGCCGGATCGTCCTCGTCACGCTCCAGACGCTCTGACCTGCGGCGGCACCACACAGCCCGGAGCGCCCGGCCGGTCCGCGGCACCGAAGACCCCCGAGCGGCCGGCCGAGCCCAGCACCCCCGCCCACTCCGCCCAACCCGGCACCCGCGGGGCCTGCCGCGCCGTGTGCGGCCCCACGCCCAGCGCCAGTGCGGCCCGTAGGTCGTCCCCGGTGTCCACGTCCCGGCGCACCGACGGCACGTCCGGTGCGGTGATCTCGTACGCCCCGGACGCCCGGTGCCGGGCCCGTGAGGCGCCCCCGAAAGCCGGTTCCAATTCCGTACCGGAAGTCGCGGACAGAAGTGTTGTCCCGATATCCGCCGCATCCGCGAGAAATGCCCGCGGAAATAGCGCGGCGGAATGGAGCACCCGCGTCAGCTCGGCCGGACGGAGCGCCGGCAGATCGGCGTTCAGCGCGGCGACCGGCGCACCGGGCCGCCGGGCCCGTACGACGGACGCGCCATGGGCCAGTGCGGCATTCAGCCCGTTGGCCGGAGCGTCCGGCACGATGCGCGCCCCCAGCGCCGCCAAGTGCTCCCCGGCCACCGGATCGTCCGTGACAACCGCCACATCCCGCACGTCCGCGCAGGCCAGCGCCGCCGCCACGGTGTCCAGCGCGAATGCCAGCGCCAACTTCGGCCGGAACTCCTCACCGGCGGCCCCGGAGAGCCTGCTCTTGGCCCGCACCAGCGGTTTCAGCGGCACTACGAGGCTCCAACCCACATCCGCTCCGTCTCTTCGCATCGGGATCATTCTCACCCGCCGCCGGAGCCTTTCCTGGAGTGGCGGGGTTACGGTGTTCTCGACATAGCGGGTACCCGGGGCGACACTTGTGCGGCTGCCGGCTCGCAGCAGCTTCGCAGGTCCCACAAGGAGGGTGTCCCAGTGTCCCGCCGCAGAATCGGCTTCTGGTACCGCTTGGCCGCGGTCATCTGCAAACCGCCGCTCTTGGTTCTGTTCAAGCGGGACTGGCGAGGAATGGAGCACATTCCGATCGACGGCGGTTTTATTACCGCGGTCAACCACAACTCGTATCTTGATCCGCTCTCCTATGCGCACTATCAGTACAACACCGGGCGGGTCCCCCGATTCCTCGCCAAGGCCGGACTCTTCAAGAGCGGCTTTGTCGGCGTGATGATGCGCGGCACCGGGCAGATCCCCGTCTACCGGGAAACCACCGACGCCGCCACCGCCTTCCGGGCCGCCGTGAACGCCATCGAGAAGGGCGAATGCGTCGCCTTCTACCCCGAGGGCACCCTCACCCGCGACCCGAAGATGTGGCCCATGCAGGGCAAGACCGGCGCCGCCCGGGTCGCGCTGCTGACGCAGGCGCCGGTCATCCCCGTCGCCCAGTGGGGCGCCAACGAGGCGATGCCGCCGTACGCCAAGGAGAAGAAGCTCCAGCTCCTCCCGCGCAAGACGCTGCGGGTCCAGGCCGGACCGCCGGTCGACCTCAGCGAGTTCTACGGCAAGGAGCCCACCGCCGAGGTGCTGCGCGCCGTCACCGAGAAGATCATGGCCGCCATCACCGCCGAGCTGGCCGGCATTCGCGGCGAGACCGCACCGGCCGAACCGTTCGACTACCGCAAGCAGATCGCCCGGGAGCGGCGGGCCGCCCGCGAAGCCGCCCGGGCCGCCGCGGCGGCCGGCACCGGCGACGCCGTCCTGGAACCGGCCGAGTCCACCGCACCGGCCGCACCCACGCAGCAGGCCCGAAGCAACCGACAGGCACAGGAGGATGAAGGCAAGTGACGCGCTGCGCCGTCTTCGGCACGGGGTCCTGGGGCACCGCATTCGCGATGGTGCTCGCCGACGCGGGCTGCGAGGTGACCCTGTGGGCGCGCAGAGCGGCCCTCGTCGACGCCATCAACACCGGCCGCACCAACCCGGACTACCTCCCGGGCGTTGAACTGCCCGAGGGCGTACGGGCCACCACCGACCCGGCCGAGGCCGCCCGCGGCGCGGACTTCACCGTGCTCACCGTGCCCTCCCAGACACTGCGCGCCAACCTCGCCGAGTGGGCGGCCCTGCTGCCCTCCGACACGGTCCTGGTCTCCCTGATGAAGGGCGTCGAACTGGGCACCGCCAAGCGCATGAGCGAGGTCATCGAAGAGGTCGCCAAGGTCCCCGCGGAACGCGTCGCGGTGCTGACCGGCCCCAACCTCGCCAAGGAGGTCGCCGCCCGACAGCCCGCCGCGGCCGTCGTGGCCTGCGTCGACGAGGACGTCGCCCGGCGCCTCCAGGCCGCCTGCCACACCGCGTACTTCCGCCCGTACACCAACACCGACGTGGTGGGCTGTGAACTGGGCGGCGCGGTCAAGAACGTCATCGCGCTCGCCGTCGGCATCGCCACCGGCATGGGCCTGGGCGACAACGCCAAGGCGTCCCTGATCACCCGCGGACTCGCCGAGACCACCCGGCTCGGCCTGGCCATGGGCGCCGACGCGCACACCTTCGCGGGCCTGGCCGGCATGGGCGACCTCGTCGCCACCTGCTCCTCGCCGCTCTCCCGCAACAACACCTTCGGCACCAACCTCGGCCGGGGCATGTCGCTGGCGGAGACCATCGCGGTCACCAAGCAGACCGCCGAGGGCGTCAAGTCCTGCGAGTCCGTACTGGATCTGGCCCGCCGGCACGGCGTCGACATGCCGCTCACCGAGACCGTGGTGGAGATCGTCCACGAGGGCAAGCCGCCCCTGGTGGCCCTCAAGCAGCTGATGTCCCGCAGCGCCAAGCCCGAACGGCACTGACCGCCCGCCCACCACCGGACCTTCCCCGAGCTCTCAGTTCCTCCCCCGAGCTCTCAGCTTCGTTCGAGCAGGGGGGACCCCCATGGGCAGGGGAGGCCCCGATCCCCTCGGCGACGCCGCTGGGTGGCGGCACCTCTTCCGTGCCGCCACGCCACCGATGGCCGCCGCGGCACTGACGCACCCCCTACCAGCAGGTACCCTCAAGCCGATATGAGCAGCGAGACCTCCTCCCACAAGCCCCGCGTCGCCGTCGTGTTCGGTGGCCGCAGCTCCGAGCACGCGATCTCCGTGGTCACTGCCGGAGCCGTGCTGGCCGCCATCGACCGCGACAAGTACGACGTGCTGCCCATCGGCATCACGACCGACGGCCGCTGGGCGCTGACCGCCGACGATCCCGGGCGGATGGCGATCACGGACCGGAAGTTGCCCAGCGTGGCCGAGCTCGCCGAGGGCGGTGACGGCGTCGTGGTGCTCTCCGCGGACCCCACCACCCGCGAGGTCGTCTACAGCGAGCCGGGCTCGGTCCCCAAGGTCCTCGGCGAGGTCGACGTCGTCTTCCCCGTGCTGCACGGACCGTACGGCGAGGACGGCACCCTCCAGGGCCTGCTGGAGCTGTCCGGGGTGCCCTACGTCGGCTCCGGCGTGCTCGCCTCGGCCGTCGGCCAGGACAAGGACTACATGAAGCGGGTGTTCGCCTCCTTCGGGCTGCCGGTCGGCCCCTACGAGGTCATCCGCCCGCGCGAGTGGGAGACGGACCCCGCGGCCGCCCGCAAGAAGATCGTGGACTTCGCCGGTGAGCACGGCTGGCCGCTGTTCGTGAAGCCCGCGCGCGCCGGCTCGTCCATGGGCATCAGCAAGGTCGACGACCTGGCCGGGCTGGACGAGGCCATCGAGGAGGCGCGGCGCCACGACCCCAAGATCATCGTGGAGTCGCTGCTGCGCGGCCGCGAGATCGAGTGCGGGGTGCTGGAGTTCGAGGACGGCCCGCGAGCCAGCGTGCCGGCCGAGATCCCGCCGGTCACCGCCCACGACTTCTACGACTTCGAGGCCAAGTACATCGACTCGGCCGACGGGATCGTGCCGGCGCCGCTGACCGAGGAGCAGACCGCCCAGGTCCAGGAGCTGGCGATCGCGGCCTTCGAGGCGGCGTCCTGCGAGGGCCTGGTCCGCGCGGACTTCTTCCTCCAGGACAACGGCGAGTTCGTGATCAACGAGATCAACACGCTGCCCGGCTTCACGCCCATCTCGATGTACCCGCGGATGTGGCGGGAGAGCGGCGTCAGCTACCCGGAACTCATCGACCGGCTCCTGCAGGCGGCCCTGAGCCGCTCCACTGGGCTGCGCTGAGCGGGCGGGCCTAGCTGGGCGGGGGGGCGGGCCTCGGGGGTGGGCGAACGGATCCCCTAGGGGGTGCGTGCGCCCCTTGCGGGCCCCAACGTGGCTGGGCCGGGCGGTATTCCGATGGGCGCCGCCCCAGGGGCCGCCGTCACGCTCCGACGGCCGGCCGGTGCCCGGCCCGCCTTCCGGCCCTCCTGCCGGCTCGCCTTCAGGGCGGACGACGGGAGCGCGACGACCGCTCCCCTGGGCCGGTCCGGTGGCTCCGGGCCGGACAGGTCCTTAAACCCCGGCCGGAATGGCCTTCTGTACCGCGCCCGCGAGATCGGGCAACACATCGATCTCCGGGGCGTACTTCCCCGGCACGGTCACCTCGACGTAGACCTTCCGCAGGACCGTCGTGAAGCGGTAGCCGTCGTCCTGCCGCTCGAAGAGCCACTGCACGCCGTTGACTTCCGCCGAGTCGGGGTTGGGGTTGTAATGTTCACTCCCGTGCCTGAGCACCTCCGGCTTGGGTACCCCGCAGCGCAGCTCCACGGCAGGATCGCCCCATATGGCAGTGAAGTCCGAGACCGGCTCGGCGGTACCCCGTTGCAGCCCGTCCACGGTCTGCGGCAGGTCCTGGTGGAGCGCCCGGCAGTGGCGCGCGGCCTCACCCGTGGGGGAGGGCGCCGCCACCTCCGTGGCGGACGAACAGCCCGCCACCGCGGACACCGCGGCGAGCAGGGGAAGGGCGGCCAGGTACCGGCGTCTCGCGCGTATCACCCGGCCGAGCATACGGGGGAGCTAGAGATGGACCACCGGGCAGGTGAGCGTCCGCGTGATGCCTTCCACTTGCTGGACCTTCGCGACCACCATGCGGCCCAGCTCATCGACGGTGTCCGCCTGGGCGCGCACGATGACGTCATAGGGGCCGGTCACGTCCTCGGCCGTCAGCACGCCGGGGATCTTCGCGATCACCTCGGCCACCGCCGAGGCTCTGCCGACCTCGGTCTGGATCAGGATGTAAGCCTGTACCACGGAACCTCCAGGGCGGCTACGAGGATCATGTGGGAAGAAGGGACGCCACGGTACCGCGTCACCGAGCGGAGCGGGGAGACCCGCGCGGTGAACACGGCCGGTGCGGCGCAGTCGTCAGCCACGTACGGACCGTCCGTACACATGGGAAGGGCAACAGCATGAAGGGCACCGTGGGCGAGCTGGGGGAATTCGGGCTTATCAGAGAGCTCACTTCCCGGCTCACCTCCACTCCCGCCGTACGGATCGGGCCGGGGGACGACGCCGCGGTGGTCACCGCGCCGGACCGCAGGGTCGTCGCCAGTACCGACATTCTCCTCGAAGGACGGCACTTCCGCCGCGACTGGTCCACCGCCTACGACGTCGGCCGCAAGGCCGCCGCGCAGAACCTCGCCGACATCGCGGCGATGGGCGCGGTGCCCACCGCGATCCTGCTCGGCCTGGTGGTCCCCGCGGAACTCCCCGCGACCTGGGCGACCGAGCTGATGGACGGGCTGCGCGACGAGTGCCAGGTGGCCGGCGCCGCGGTGGTCGGCGGGGACGTGGTCCGCGGCGACACCATCACCGTCGCCATCACCGCCCTCGGTGACCTGCGCAACCAGGAGCCGGTGACCCGGGCCGGCGCCCAGCCCGGCGACGTGGTCGCGGTGACCGGCTGGCTCGGCTGGTCCGCCGCCGGCCACGCGGTGCTCTCCCGAGGCTTCCGCTCCCCGCGCGCCTTCGTGGAGGCGCACCGCCGCCCCGAACCGCCCTACCACGCGGGCCCGGCCGCCGCGGGGCTCGGCGCCACCGCCATGACCGACGTCAGTGACGGACTCGTCGCCGACCTCGGGCACATCGCCGAGGCCAGCAAGGTCCGCATCGACCTCCGCTCCGCCAACATCGACATCCCCTCGCAGATGTCCGACATCGGTACGGCGGTCGGCGTGGACCCGATGCAGTGGGTGCTCAACGGGGGCGAGGACCACGCCATCGTGGCCACCTTCCCGCCCGACGTGAAGCTGCCGGCCCGCTGGAAGGTGATCGGCGAGGTCCTCAACCCCTCGGCGCTGCCCCAGGTGACGGTGGACGGCGCCCCCTGGGCCAAGGCCGGCTGGGACCACTTCGGCGACAACGGGGACCCCGAGTAGATTCGCGGCATGCAGATACCTCCCCGCGTGCTCACCGTCGCCGGCTCCGACTCCGGCGGCGGTGCCGGCATCCAGGCCGACCTGAAGACGATGCTGGCGCTGGGTACCCACGGCATGAGCGTGCTCACCGCCGTCACCGCGCAGAACTCCCTGGGCGTCCAGGGCGCCTGGGACCTGCCCGCCGAGGCGGTGCGCGCCCAGTTCCGCAGCGTCGTCGACGACATCGGCGTCCAGGCCGTCAAGACCGGCATGCTCTCCTCGGCCGAACTCGTCGAAACCGTCGCGGAGCTGCTCGCCGGCCTCACCGTCCCGGTCGTCATCGACCCCGTGGGCGTCTCCAAACACGGCGACGCGCTGCTGGCCGCCTCCGCGCTGGACGCGGTCCGCAGCAAGTTGCTGCCGACCGCGACGGTCGCCACCCCCAACCTCGACGAGGTGGCGCAGCTCACCGGCGTACGCGTGCACACCGTGGACGAGATGCGGCGGGCCGCCGACGCCGTCCTGGCCTTCGGGCCGCGCTGGGTGCTCATCAAGGGCGGCCACCTCCCGTCCGACGCGGCGGACGCGGCCGGCGACGCGGTCGACCTGCTCACCGACGGCAGGGCGGAGCACTGGCTGCGCGCCCCCCGGCACGACAACCGGCACACCCACGGCACCGGCTGCACCCTCGCCAGCGCCCTTGCCGCCAGGCTCGCCCAGGGCGACACCGTCCCTCAGGCGGCCGCGTCGGCGAAGGAGTACGTCACCGGCGCGATCGCGGCCGGCTTCCGGCTGGGCGCGGGCATCGGACCGGTCGACCACGGCTGGCGGCTGCGCGCCGCGCACTGACCACCGGGGGCCGTGCACCGACCACGGCGGGCGCGGCCCCGGAGGAACGGCAAGAAGCCGGCCCACCTTGACGGTGGACCGGCTTCCCTAGCAACCGGCGGGGCTGCGCTACGGCTAAGGCGTCAGCGCGAGACCTTGCCGGCCTTGATGCACGAGGTGCAGGCGTTCAGCTTCTTCGGCGTGCGCCCGATCACTGCACGCACCGTCTGGATGTTGGGGTTCCAACGACGGTTGGTGCGGCGATGCGAGTGCGAGACACTCTTGCCGAAGCCCGGCCCCTTGCCGCAGACGTCGCAGTTGGCAGCCACGGGTCACTCCAAAGACTTCAGATGCACTTACGGAAAGCCGGTCGGGTCGAGTGCATAGCCGTGCCGACGCCGACAGGAGAGGAATGGCCCGATTTTCATCGGGCAACCGGAGCAGCATACAACGGCCGCTCCTTCAGGACGAAACTACCACGGAGCCTCCGGCACCCGACCCGGCCGCCCGGGCGGACCGCGACTACTGTGCGGGTGCATCCCGCGACCTCAGGAGGACGACGTGCCCCACCCGCTCGACGCCGCCGCCGTCCGTACCTGGTGCGGACTGGCCCTGGAGGCGCTCGGACGGGAACGCGAGCGGATCGACGCGATCAACGTCTATCCGGTCGCCGACGGCGACACCGGCACCAACTGCTACCTGACGTTGGAATCGGCTGCCCGCGCGGTCGAGGCCGCCTTCGACGGCCATGGCTCCGCCGGCACCGCACCCGACCTCGCCGACGCCGTCGGCGCCATGGCGCACGGCGCCCTCATCGGGGCCCGCGGCAACTCCGGCACCATCCTCGCGCAGCTGCTGCGCGGTATGGCGCAGGTGCTGGCGGCCGCCCCGGCCGGTGGGACGGGCGCCGCGGACGCCCTGCGCCAGGCGCTGCGGCGGGCCGCGACGGCCGCGTACGAGGCGGTCGCGCATCCCGTGGAGGGCACCGTGCTGACCGTGGCGACGGCCGCCGCCGGTGCCGCCGAGCAGACCGCCGGCGGGGCCGCCGAGGTCGCCCGGGCCGCCCACCAGGGCGCTGCGGAGGCGCTGCGGGCCACCCCAGGACAGCTCGCGGTGCTCGGGAAGGCCGGGGTGGTGGACGCCGGCGGCTGCGGGCTGGTGGCCCTGTTGGGCGCGCTCGCCGACGCGCTGTCCGGGGAGGTCACCGCCGTCCCCGTCGCCGTACGGGCCGGTGGGCCGGTCCCGGAGGCGGCAGGCTGTGCGGCGGTGGCACAGGAGGCGGACGGCTGCGTCGATCCGCACGCCGGCGGGCCCGCCTTCGAGGTGATCTACCTGCTGGAGGCCGGCGACGCCGAGGTGGCCCGGCTGCGGACCCGGCTCGACCGGCTCGGCGACTCGCTGGTGGTGGTCGGCGGGGACGGCCTGTGGAACGTGCACGTCCACGTCGACGACGCCGGGGCCGCGGTGGAGGCCGGGATCGAGGCCGGCCGGCCGTACCGGATCCGGATCACCCACTTCGGCGCGGGTCCGCGGGCCCAGGAGCCGGCGCTGGCGGCCCGGGCCGTGGTCGCGGTGGTGCCGGGCGCCGGGCTCGCCGCACTGTGCGCGGAGGCCGGCGCGACCCCGGTGACGGTCCGTCCCGGGGAGCCGCCGGCCAGCGGCGAACTGGTCCAGGCGATCCGGCAGGCCCGTGCCCGCGAGGTGATGCTGCTGCCCAACGACCCGGAGCTGCGGCACACCGCCGCGGCCGCCGCCGAGCAGGCCCGGGCCGAGGGCGTACGGGTCGCCCTGATCCCCACCCGCTCCGCCGTCCAGGGCCTCGCGGCGCTGGCCGTGCACGAGCCGGACCGAAGCTTCGACCAGGACATGGTCGCGATGACCGCGGCGGCCGGCGCCACCCGCTACGCCGAGTTGGCCGTCGCCGAGCACCAGTCCTGGACGATGGCCGGGATCTGCCAGGCCGGGGACGTACTCGGCCTGATCGACGGCGATGTCGTGGTGATCGGGCCCGACCTCGCCCGGACCGCGATGACGGTGCTCGACCGGATGCTCTCCGCGGGCGGCGAACTGGTCACCCTGGTCCTCGGCGCGGACGTCCCCGATTCCCTCGCCGAACGGCTGGAGCGGCACGTCCGGGAACGCCATCTCGCGGTGGACACGGTCGTCTACGAAGGCGGCGAATACGCGGCGCCGCTGCTGATCGGCGTGGAATAGCGCACCGCACCGCGGGTATCGCGCCGGCCGCCGGAATACCGTCCGGTGTCGGAATTCCCGGCCGCGGAAAGCGGCGGTGGTGGCCCGTTGTCAGTGCCGTGGTGTGCAATGGAACGCGTGGCAGCGCTCGACGAACCCCTGAAGAAAATCCTCGGCGGCACCACCGCGAAGGTCCTGGCCGAGCATCTCGGCCTGGAAACGGTCGGCGATCTGCTGCACCACTATCCGCGGCGCTACGCCGAGCGCGGTGAGCTGACCCGGCTGGCCGACCTGCCGCTGGACGAACACGTCACGGTCGTCGCCCGGGTCGCCGACGCCCGCGTCCTCACGTTCAACCACGGCCGCGGACAGCGGCTGGAAGTGACCATCACGGACGGCAGCGGCCGGCTCCAGCTGGTGTTCTTCGGCAAGGGCATCCACAAACCGCACAAGGACCTGCTGCCCGGGAAGCGCGCGATGTTCGCGGGCAAGGTCTCGGTCTTCAACCGCAAACTCCAGCTGGCCCATCCGGAATACGAACTCCTCGACCGGGAAGCCGACGGCGAGGCCGGCGCGGTCGACGCATTCGCCAATCAGCTCATGCCGATCTACCCGGCGTGCCAGCAGATGGCGTCCTGGAAGATCACCAAGGCGGTCGACGCGGTCCTGCCCAGCGCGCAGGACGCCCTCGACCCACTGCCCCCGGGGCTGCGCGAGGGCCGTGGGCTGGTCCCGCTCACCGAGGCGCTGCTGAAGGTCCACCGTCCCGGCAGCAAGGCCGACATCGCCGATGCGCGGGCCCGGCTGAAGTGGGACGAGGCGTTCGTCCTCCAGGTCGCGCTCGCCCGCCGCCGCTTCGCCGACGCCCAACTCCCCGCCGTACCCCGGAGGTTGACGCCAGGCGGCATCCTCGACGCGTTCGACGCCCGACTGCCCTTCACCCTCACCGACGGCCAGACGAAGGTCAGCCGGGAGATCTTCGACGACCTGGCGACGGAGCACCCGATGCACCGCCTCCTCCAGGGCGAGGTCGGCTCCGGCAAGGCCCAGCCGTTGGACGCCCTGGTGCTCACCCCGCGCGGCTTCCGCCCCATGGGAGAGCTGACGGTGGGCGCCGAAGTGGTGGTGCCCAGCGGAGAGATCGCCCCGGTGGACGGGGTGTTCCCGCAGGGCGAGCGGGAGGTGTGGCGGCTGGTGCTCTCCGACGGCAGCACCGTCGAGTGCGACGACGAGCACCTGTGGATCGTCTCCGCCCGCACCACGGGGGAGCAGGTGCTGACCACCCGCGAGCTGCGGGCCGAACTACTGGACGCCGACGGCCGGCCCCGCTGGTCGATCGCCCCGGCCACCCCGGTGGACCTCGACGACGGCGGGGAGCGGCCGCTCGACCCGTACGCACTGGGGCGGACGCTGGGCGCGGGCGGCACCGGCCCGGCCGGCCGCGGCGTCCCCGACGCCTACCGCAACGCCCCCGTCAAGGACCGCCGGGCGCTGCTGGCGGGCCTGCTGGCCGCCGGTGGCGAACACCTCGGCACCGACGGCGTCTTCCGCGCCGCCCCGGCCCCGCTGGCCGCCGACGTCGCCTGGCTGGCGCGCTCCCTCGGCGGCACGGCCCACACCGCCCCGGTGGGCGACGGCGGTCACGACGTCACGGTGGCGCTCCCCGAGGAGGGCGGCGCGGTCGGCGGTGCCTTCCGGCGCGCCGTCCGCGCCGTCGAGCACGTCGGCCGCAAGCCCGTCCAGTGCATCAGCGTCGGGCACCCCTCCCACGCCTACGTGACCGACCACTTCACGGTCACCCACAACACCATGGTCGCGCTGCGCGCCATGCTCGGCGTCGTCGACAGCGGCGGCCAGGCGGCGATGCTCGCGCCGACCGAGGTGCTGGCCCAACAGCACCACCGCTCCGTCACGGAGATGATGGGCGATCTCGCGGAGGCAGGGATGCTGGGCGGCGCGGAGCGGGGCACGAAGGTGGTGCTGCTGACCGGTTCGATGGGGGCCGCGGCCCGCCGCCGGGCGCTGCTGGACCTGGTCACCGGCGAGGCCGGCATCGTCATCGGGACACATGCCTTGATCGAGGACGTGGTGCAGTTCCACGACCTGGGCCTGGTCGTCGTCGACGAGCAGCACCGCTTCGGCGTGGAGCAGCGCGACGCCCTGCGCTCCAAGGGCAAACAACCCCCACACCTGCTGGTGATGACCGCGACGCCGATTCCGCGGACGGTCGCCATGACCGTCTTCGGCGACCTGGAGACCTCGGTCCTGGACCAGCTCCCCGCCGGTCGTTCGCCGATCGCCAGCCACGTGGTGCCCGCCAAGGACAAGCCGCACTTCCTCGCCCGCGCGTGGGAGCGGGTCCGGGAGGAGGTGGTCGCCGGCCACCAGGCGTACGTGGTCTGTCCGCGGATCGGCGACGACGAGGAGGCCGCGCCCAAGGGGAAGATGGCCAAGGCCGCCCCGGCGGAGCCGAGTTCACCGGAGGACCTGGCCGAGAAGCGCCCCCCGCTGGCGGTCCTCGACATCGCCGAGCAGTTGCGGAAGGGCCCGCTGGCCGGACTCCGGGTGGCGGTGCTGCACGGCCGGATGGCCCCGGACGACAAGGACGACGTGATGCGCCGGTTCGCCGCCGGCGAGCTGGACGTACTGGTCGCCACCACCGTCATCGAGGTCGGCGTCAACGTCCCCAACGCCACCGCCATGGTGATCATGGACGCGGACCGCTTCGGCGTCTCCCAGCTCCACCAGCTCCGCGGCCGGGTGGGCCGCGGCTCGGCGCCCGGCCTGTGTCTGCTGGTCAGCGAGATGCCCGAGGCCAGCCCGGCCCGCGCCCGGCTCGCCGCGGTCGCCGCCACCCTCGACGGCTTCGAGCTCTCCCGCATCGACCTCGAACAGCGGCGTGAGGGCGACGTCCTCGGCCAGGCCCAGTCCGGCGCCCGCTCCTCGCTCCGGATGCTCGCGGTCATCGACGACGAGGAAGTGATCACGGCGGCCCGCGAGGAGGCCACCGCCCTGGTCACCGCCGACCCCGAGCTGACCGGCTGCCCCGAATTGCGGACCGCGCTGTCCGCCCTGTTGGACGACGAACGGGAGCAATATCTGGACAAGGGCTGAGCCGCGGACCCGGACCGACCGCGACCCGAGCCGTGAGAACGATCACGGTCGGGTGGCGCCGAGGGCGGACCCGCCCCGCAGGGGACGGACATATCGTGGGAGAGCGGAGCCCGCCGGGGCGCCCGCCCTCTCGACCACGCTCAACGTAAGGACGGGCCCATGACCCGCGTGATCGCCGGTACGGCCGGCGGCCGCCGCCTCGCCGTACCACCGGGCAACGGCACCCGCCCCACCTCCGACCGGGCGCGCGAGGGCATGTTCTCCACCTGGGAGGCGCTCGACGGCCCGCTCACCGGCGCCCGGGTGCTCGACCTCTACGGCGGCTCCGGCGCGGTCGGCCTGGAAGCGCTCTCCCGCGGCGCCGCGCACGTCCTGCTGGTCGAGGCCGACTCCCGCGCGGTCCGCACCATCAGGGAGAACGTCAAGGCGGTCGGCCTGCCCGGTGTCGAGGTCCGGGCCGGCAAGGCCGAGCAGATCGCCGCGACCCCGGCCCCCGGAGCCCCGTACGACATCGTCTTCCTGGACCCGCCGTACGCGGTCGGCGACGACGACCTGCGGGAGATCCTGCTCACACTCCGTGGTCAGGGGTGGCTTGGCGCCGAGGCACTCGTCACCGTGGAGCGGAGCACCCGGGGTGGCGCGTTCGGCTGGCCGGACGGATTCGAAGCGATCAAGGCCCGTCGCTACGGCGAGGGGACGCTTTGGTACGGTCGCGCCGCTTCGGCGTCAGCCGAACCGACGTCAGCAACCCTGTCATGAACGGACCGGAGAGCGAGGAGACGAAGTTGCGCCGCGCCGTCTGTCCGGGGTCCTTCGACCCCATCACCAACGGGCACCTGGACATCATCGCCCGGGCCTCCAGGCTGTACGACGTCGTCCACGTCGCCGTGATGATCAACCAGTCCAAGCAGGGCCTGTTCACGGTCGAGGAGCGGATCGACCTGATCCGGCGGGCCACCGCCGAGTACGGCAACGTCGAGGTCGAGTCCTTCCACGGCCTGCTCGTCGACTTCTGCAAGCAGCGCGACATCCCCGCCATCGTCAAGGGCCTGCGCGCGGTCAGCGACTTCGACTACGAACTCCAGATGGCCCAGATGAACAACGGCCTCTCCGGGGTGGAGACGCTCTTCGTGCCGACCAACCCCACCTACAGCTTCCTCTCCTCCAGCCTGGTCAAGGAGGTCGCGGCCTGGGGCGGCGACGTCTCCCACCTGGTCCCGCCGTTCGTCCTGGACGCGCTGACCGAACGGCTCCGCAACAAGCCGTGATCCGGCACCCGGTGCGGTAGGAACGACGCCGAGCTGACGGTTCGTCAGCAGGTGTCGGGGCGGGGGCTCCTGGCCGTACAGTCGTCCCGTTCCGTCCTTCCGATCCTGCAGAGAGTGGCGAGTCCAAGGTGGACGTCCAGAAGAAGCTCGACGACATCGTCGCAGCCGTCGGCAGCGCCCGGTCCGTGCCCATGTCGGCCTCGTGCGTGGTCAACCGCGCCGATCTGCTCGCCCTGCTGGAGGAAGTGCGCACCGCACTTCCCGGCTCCCTCGCGCAGGCCCAGGAACTCCTCGGCGGGCGCGAGCAGGTGGTGGAGCAGGCACGCGTCGAGGCCGAGCGGATCATCGAGTCCGCGCACAGCCAGCGCGGCTCGCTGCTCTCGGACACCGAGGTGGTCCGGCAGGCCCAGGACGAGGCCGACCGGATCCTGGCCGAGGCCCGCCAGGAGGCCGACGAGATCCGCGTCCAGGCCGACGACTACGTCGACAGCAAGCTCGCCAACTTCGAGGTCGTGCTCACCAAGACCATCGGCTCCGTCGACCGCGGACGCGAGAAGCTGCTGGGCCGCGGCCCGGGCCTGGACGAGCAGGGCTACGAGGACGTCGAGGCCCCCGAGCGCAGCGCCGACCCGGAGACCCTCAGGCAGCGCGCCGACGCCTACGTGGACACCAAGTTCGGCGCCTTCCAGGCCGTTCTGACCAAGACCCTGGAGGCGGTCGGCCGCGGCCGCGACAAGCTCCAGGGCGCCCGCCCGATCGACGAGCTCGGCGACCACCTCGCCGCCCAGAACGACCCGCAGACCGCCGCCCCACTACAGGCCGACGCGGACTACCTCGCCGGCCTGGCGGGCGTCACCACGATCCAGGGCACCGAGCAGCCGGCGCCCCAGGAGGCGCCCCACACCCCGCAGCCCGGCTACTACGACGGCCAGGTCGCCGCCTACCAGCAGCCGGACGGCTACTCCTACCAGCAGCCCGACCAGGTCACCTACACCCAGCACCAGGACCCCTACGGCTACGACTGGCAGCAGGCCCAGCAGCCCGTCGCCCAGGCCCCCCAGCAGGGCTACGACCCGGGCGTCGACTACCACGCGCCGCACGTCCCCCCGCAGCCACAGCACGCCCCCCAGGCCCACGGCGATCACCCCGGAACCCTGGACGAGACCAGCCTCTTCGACACCAGCCTGATCAACCTCGACCAGCTACGGCAGTACGAAGAAGGCCGGCACTAGGCCCCGTCCGGCCCCGCGCCGGGTGGACGACGGATGCGGATTGGGCCTATCGGGAACCGTCCAGTATCCTGGCTCTTCGGTCGTGTGTATGCCCGCGATCACTGCTGCCCGCACGCCGGACTCCCGGTGTTGGACGGCCGATACCGCAGTACAGAAAGCAGGAAAGCCATCAACGCCCGCCTCGACCACCGTGCCCCGCTCGTGTTCGACACACGCGAGCTGGGTCGTCGTCCCGGCACGCTCAAGCGGCTCTCCCGCTCCGTCGAGGCCCCCGCGGCCCTCGGCAACGAGGTCATCGGAGCGCCCGAGGGCAGTCCGGTCGAACTCGAACTCCGCCTGGAAGCGGTCATGGACGGGGTGCTTGTCACAGGCACCGCCCGTGCGACCGTGACGGGGGAGTGCGTAAGGTGTCTGGAGCCGCTGGAGCGAGTGCTCGAAGCGGACTTCCAGGAGTTGTTCTCCTACCCCGACGCCGATGTCCGGACCACAGAGTCCGGCGACGACGCCGAGGACGAGGAGGACACCTTCCACATCGAGGACGACTTGTTCGACCTCGAACCCGTGCTGCGGGACGCGGTGGTGCTGGCACTGCCGCTGCAGCCGGTGTGCCGGGAGAACTGCCCGGGCCTGTGCTCCGACTGTGGGGCGCGGCTGGCGGACGACCCGGACCACCATCACGACGCCGTCGACATGCGCTGGGCGGCACTGCAGGAACTCGTCGAGTCCAACCAGGACCGAGAGACGGACAATGAACCCCGCGACGGCGGGGATGAACCTCAGGAGAAGTAGCCGTGGCTGTTCCGAAGCGGAAGATGTCGCGCAGCAACACGCGCCACCGCCGGTCGCAGTGGAAGGCTGCGGTCCCCACCCTGGTTGCGTGCGAGCGCTGCCAGGAGCCGAAGCTGCAGCACATCGCGTGCCCGAGCTGCGGCACCTACAACAAGCGCCAGGTCATCGCGGTCTGAGCGGCTGGTGACAGGCACTGTGTCTAGCCCGAAGAAGGCAGAAGACGGTCCTTCGGCACCCCGCAAGCACGGAGTCGAAACGGCACCGGCGGACACGGCCTCGTCCCTCTCGCTTCTGGAAGGGCGGCTCGGGTACACACTTGAGTCCGCCCTTCTGGTGCGTGCGCTGACGCATCGCTCGTACGCCTACGAGAACGGCGGTCTGCCCACCAACGAGCGGCTCGAATTCCTTGGGGATTCGGTCCTCGGCCTGGTGGTCACGGACACGCTGTACCGCATCCACCCCGACCTGCCGGAAGGCCAACTGGCCAAGCTGCGGGCCGCGGTGGTCAACTCGCGGGCGCTCGCCGAGGTGGGCCGCGGCCTCGACCTCGGCGCTTTCATTCGCCTCGGACGGGGCGAAGAGGGCACGGGCGGCCGGGACAAGGCCTCCATCCTCGCCGACACCCTGGAAGCGGTGATCGGCGCGGTCTATCTCGACCAGGGCCTCGACGCGGCCGGCGAGCTGGTGCACCGGCTCTTCGATCCGCTCATCGAGAAGTCCTCCAGCCTGGGCGCCGGCCTCGACTGGAAGACGAGTCTCCAGGAGCTCACCGCGACCGAGGGCCTCGGTGTCCCGGAATATCTGGTCACCGAGACCGGCCCGGACCACGAGAAGACCTTTACTGCTGCTGCCCGCGTCGGTGGTGTCTCGTACGGCACCGGCACCGGCCGCAGCAAGAAGGAAGCCGAGCAACAGGCGGCCGAGTCCGCATGGCGCGCGATCCGCGCCGCGGCGGACGAAGCGGCCGGGAAGACGCCGGACGGCGACGACCCAGCTCAGGCTTCCGGCGACACCCCGTCGCCGGCACACTGAAATCCCCGCTTCTGACCCCTCCCGGGTGGCTCCTACTGCCGCTCCGGGCGGGGTCAGAAGTCTTTTCCGGAGTCCTGTGACTCTCCTTGAGAAGCGTGAGGAGCGCCCGTGCCCGAGCTGCCCGAGGTCGAGGTCGTCCGCCGTGGCCTTACGCGCTGGGTCACCGGCCGCACCATCGACACCGTCGAGGTCCGCCATCCGCGCGCCATCCGCCGGCACACCGCCGGCGCGGACGACTTCGCCGCCCGGCTCAAGGGGCTGCGCGTCGGCCCGGCCCGCCGCCGCGGCAAGTACCTCTGGCTCCCGGTGATCGGCGGCGGCCCGGCCACCCAGAGCGCCGCCGAGGGCATCGCCCCGGTCCTCACCCCGTCCGTCACCCACGGCCTGGCGATCCTCGCCCACCTCGGCATGAGCGGGCAGTTGCTGGTCCAGCCGCAGGACGCCCCCGACGAGAAGCACCTGCGGATCCGGATCCGCTTCACCGACACCGACACCCCGGCCGGCGGCGAGGCCACCGGCACCGAGCTGCGCTTCGTCGACCAGCGCACCTTCGGCGGCCTCTCGCTGCACGACACCGTGCCCGGCGACCCCGACCTGCTCCCCGACGTGATCGCGCACATCGCCCGGGACCCGCTCGACCCGGCCTTCGACGACGCCGCCTTCCACGACGCGCTGCGCCGCCGCCGGACCACGATCAAGCGCGCGCTCCTCGACCAGACCCTGATCAGCGGCGTCGGCAACATCTACGCCGACGAGGCGCTCTGGCGCTCCCGGCTCCACTACGACCGGCCGACCGCCACCTTCACCCGCCCCCGCACCGCCGAGCTGCTCGGGCACGTCCGGGACGTGATGAACGCCGCACTGGCCGTCGGCGGCACCAGCTTCGACAGCCTCTACGTCAACGTCAACGGCGAGTCCGGCTACTTCGAGCGCTCGCTGGACGCCTACGGCCGCGAGGACGAACCCTGCCGCCGCTGCGGCACGCCCATCCGCCGCCGCCCCTGGATGAACCGGTCCAGCTACTTCTGCCCCCGCTGCCAGCGCCCGCCGCGGCCGAGCTGACCGGGACCGGGCGGGCCACCGGCGTCCGCCTCAGAAGCCGAAGTCCTGGGTCCACCACGGGCCGCCCGGACCGAAGTGGGCGCCGACACCAAGGGACTTGTACTCGCAGTTGAGGATGTTGGCGCGGTGTTCCGGGTCGTTCATCCACGAATCCATCGCGGACCGGGCGTCGGTCTGGCCCCGGGCGATGTTCTCCCCGCCCACGTCCGCTACGCCCTGGGCACGGGCCCGGTCCCAGGGTGTGTGGCCGTCCGGATCGGTGTGGCCGAAGAACCCGCGCCGCGCCATGTCGTCGCTGAACCGCTGGGCCAGACCGGCCAGGTCACTGTTGGCGGCGACCGGCGAGCAGCCCACCCGGGCGCGCTCCTGGTTGACCAGCGAGAGCACCTCGGCCTCGGCCGCGGACTCGGTGCTGCCGCCGGCACCCGGGGCGGCGGTCGGGGACGCCGACTGCCGGGGCGCCGCGGTGGTCGGCCGGTCGGTGGGCCGTGCGGAGGGCCGGTCGCCGGTCTCCCGGGACGGGGACGCGGTCGGCCGGGTCGACGACGGGGAGGCGCTGGGGGAGGGGGACGAGACCACGGAGCCCGGGGACCCCGGGGACCCTGGGGTGGCAGCCCGTCCGGTACCCCGGGACGCGGTGTTCCCGCTGTCGCGGTCCGCCGCGTCCGTGGCCCCGGGCACCGGAGCGGCGGAGCTCTCCTGCGGCTGGGCGTCCGGCAGCGCATCGGCGCGTACCCGGTCGGTGGGGTCGACGCCGCTCACCTCGAACCGGCCGCCGCCGGGGATGAGCCCGGACGCCACCGCCACCGCGCCCATCGCCACCGCGGCGGAGGCGCCGAGCAGTCCCGTGCGCACCGGCGCGGTCCGGCGGGCCGCCCGGTGGCCGCGGCGACCGGTGGCCGCACCTGTCGGACCGTCAACGGGCCCCGCATACGGGCGTTCCGGAACGTGGGGAGCAGAGCGTCGATGGCGGCCCATCCGCAGAACTTCCTTCCGTCCAGCGTCAAGAAAGACTCACTCGAAAGGGTGAGTCCTCGCTGTCGGGGGACTGTACCGAATGACGTCAGGGGCGGATGTGCTTGCTGAGCAATTGGCCGGTTAACGTGCACACATGGAAGACGAGGTGCGGATGACCGCGTGGGTACGCGGGCTGGTCCAGGAAGTTGGGTTCCGCTGGTTCACCCGAGCGAACGCCTTGCGGATCGGCGGGCTCGCCGGTTTCGCGGTCAATCTCGGCGACGGACGCGTCCAGGTCGTCGCCGAAGGGCCGAAGGAACACTGCGAGCAGTTGCTGGAGTGGCTACGCACCGGAGACACGCCCGGCGCCGTCGACGGCGTCACTGAGATTTGGGCCACGCCGCGGGGCGGCTACGACGGCTTCGAGATCCGCTGACCGGGCCGGGAAGAGCCGCCCGGACGGCCGCGCCAAGGGCGCCCGCGGGTGCACCACGGCGAGCTGCTCACAGGAGATAAGCCCTGGTGGTTGCCAACTCGGCCGACCCGTGCAAGGCTGCCGCTGTACGGATGATCTCTACGCCCCGCGGGCCCTTTCTGGAGAGTCGGCGCCATGTCCTGGCGGCTGCGCACTCTCAGGTGCCCGAGGATACGGGGTGTGATCGTGTTGACCCCCCATCCGTTTGGTGAGACTCTGGAATCCCCGCGCACCTTAGCTGTTTGGCATTGAGTACACCTGGAGAATGACAAGCACCGCGGGTGCGAATCCCTCACGACCCACACCGCTTCGGTCGGTCACTCATTGTGGAGGACCATCCATCATGGCAAAGGCGCTTCTCGGTTACGTCGGCGGCTCCGACCCCCGAGTCCTCTCCGAGATGCGACGGCTTCAGCAGCGCGTCCAGGACCTCGAATCCGAACTCATTCGGATGCAGGCCGAGAATGACATGCTCTGCGCTGCCGCGCGTCGCGACGACTCGGTACTCGACATCGACGTACCCCAGGCGGAGCCCGCGCTCACCTGACCCCGATCACCTCATTCCGATCAAGGTCGGAAGGGCTGCACGCCAGCCGCTTGAGGCACCGCTCTTCAAGATCTGCAAGGGACGCTTCGGCGTCCCTTCGTCGTTTCCCCGCTCCGTCTTCGGTAATTCCCCCGGCCGTGCGCTGTGCTTTTCCGCGCCGTCCGGACACCTGGGTGTCCTCCGGTCACTTTCGTACCGTGGAGTTTCCCCAGCCCCTCGGTGTCGTCCTTACCGCATGATGTGCCCCTCCCTTTACCCGGTGAAACCGTCCGCTCCTTTCCCCGGTGGAACCGGACGGGCGACGACGGTGGATACCCGGGGGCCGTAAGGGGGCGTGGCGGCTGACGGAATGTTGCGGAGGAGGGCCGGGGAGCGGCGGGTAGAGTTCAAAGGCGTGCATCTGAAGAGTCTGACCCTGCGAGGCTTCAAGTCCTTCGCCTCCGCCACGACGCTGCGGTTCGAACCGGGTATCACCTGTGTCGTGGGCCCCAACGGTTCCGGCAAGTCCAACGTCGTGGACGCGCTGTCGTGGGTCATGGGGGAGCAGGGCGCCAAGTCGCTGCGCGGCGGCAAGATGGAGGACGTCATCTTCGCCGGGACGACCGGGCGGCCGCCGCTCGGCCGCGCCGAGGTCTCGTTGACGATCGACAATTCCGACGGTGCGCTGCCCATCGAATACGCCGAAGTCACGTTGACCCGGATCATGTTCCGGAACGGCGGCAGCGAGTACCAGATCAACGGTGACACCTGCCGGTTGTTGGATATCCAGGAACTCCTCTCCGATTCCGGTATCGGCCGCGAAATGCATGTGATCGTCGGCCAGGGCCAGCTCGATTCCGTCCTGCACGCCGATCCGATGGGCCGTCGGGCGTTCATCGAGGAGGCGGCCGGCGTGCTCAAGCACCGCAAGCGCAAGGAGAAGGCGCTGCGGAAGCTGGAGGCGATGAAGGCCAATCTCGCCCGCGTCCAGGACCTGACCGACGAGCTGCGGCGGCAGCTCAAACCACTGGGGCGGCAGGCCGCGGTGGCTCGGCGGGCCGCCGTCATCCAGGCCGATCTGCGCGATGCCCGACTGCGGCTGCTCGCCGACGACCTCGTCGCGCTGCGCCGGGCGCTGGCCGCGGAGATCGCCGACGAGGCGGCGCTGAAGGAGCGTAGGGAGGCGGTGGAGGCGCGGCTGCGCACCGCCCAGCAGCGGGAGGCGGCCCTGGAGGCGGAGGTGCGTGCCCTCACGCCGCGGGTGCAGCGGGCCCAGCAGACCTGGTACGCGCTGTCCCAGCTCGCCGAGCGGGTGCGCGGCACGGTCTCGTTGGCCGAGGCCCGGGTCCGGAGTGCCGCGGCGGCCCCGCCGGAGGAGCGGGGTGGCCGGGACCCCGAGGACCTGGAGCGGGAGGCCGCCCGGATCCGCGAGCAGGAGGCGGAGTTGACGGCCGCGCTGGAGGCGGCGAGCCGGGCGTTGGAGGACACCGTCGAACACCGGGCCGCGCTGGAACGGCAGTTGGCGGACGAGGAGCGGCGGCTGCGGGACGTCGCGCGGGCCCTGGCCGATCGGCGCGAGGGGCTGGCCCGGCTCAGCGGGCAGGTCACCGCCGCCCGCGGCCGGGCCGCCTCGGCGCAGGCGGAGATCGGCCGGCTGGTCGAGGCCCGGGACGCCGCCCGGACCCGGGCGGTCGCGGCCCAGGAGGAGTACGAGCAGCTCAAGGCCGAGGTCGACGGGCTGGACGCGGACGACGCGGAGGTCGGTGGGCGGTACGAGGCGGCGCGGCGGGAGCTGGCGGAGGCCGATTCCGCGTTGACCGCCGCGCGGGAGGCGCTGACCGCGGCCGAGCGGGAGCGGGCCGCGACCGCCGCCCGGCACGATGCGCTCGCCCTCGGGTTGCGTCGTAAGGACGGCACCGGCGCGCTGTTGGCCGCCGCGGACCGGATCGGCGGACTGCTCGGACCGGCGGCCGAACTGCTCACCGTCGCGCCCGGCTTCGAGGTCCCGGTGGCGGCCGCGCTGGGCGCCGCGGCGGACGCGGTCGCGGTCACCGACCCGGCCGCCGCCGCGGAGGCGCTGCGTCTGCTGCGCAAGGAGGACGCCGGGCGGGCGGCGATGGTGCTGGGCGGCACCCGGCCGGCCCGGGTGCCGGCGCCGGCCCGGGCGAGGGAGGCCGTGGCGGCGGTGGAGGTCGCCGAGCGGGCCGGCGGGGGGTCGTCCAGCGGGGCCGGCGGGGCCGGTGGGGCCGGTGGGAGTGGCGCGGCCGGGGTGCCGGGGACCGCCGGCGGGCCGGTGCCGGCGCATGAACTGGTCCACGGGCCAAGGGAGTTGACCGCCTCGGTGGCCCGGTTGCTGCGTGATGTGGTGGTGGTCGGGACGCTGGAGGAGGCCGAGGAGCTGGTGGTGGCGCGGCCGGAGCTGACCGCCGTCACCGCGGAGGGCGATCTGCTCGGGGCGCACTTCGCCCAGGGTGGTTCGGCGGGGGCGCCCAGCCTGCTGGAGGTGCAGGCGTCCGTCGACGAGGCGGCGGCGGAACTCACGGAGCTGGCGGCCCGCTGTGACGAACTGGCCGAGGGACGACGGGCCGCGGAGCTGCGGCGTACCGAGTGCGCCGCGCTGGTCGAGGAACTGGATGCCCGGCGGCGTGCGGCCGATCGGGAGAAGTCGAAGGTCGCCGGGGACCTGGGGCGGCTCGCCGGGCAGGCGCGGGCCGCCGCGGGGGAGGCGGAACGGTCCGCCGCGGCCGCCGCCCGGGCAGAGGAGGCGCTGGCGCGGGCCACCGAGGAGGCGGAGGAACTGGTCGCGCGGCTGGCGGCGGCCGAGGAGGACCCGGGCGCGGAGGACGAGGAGCCCGACACCTCGGTCCGCGACCGGCTGGCGGCCGACGGGGCCAACGCCCGGCAGACGGAGATGGAGGCCCGGCTCCAGGCGCGGACGCACGAGGAGCGGGTCAAGGCGCTCGCCGGGCGGGCGGACGGGCTGGACCGGGCGGCGCGGGCCGAGCGCGAGGCGCGGGCGCGGGCCGAGCGGCGGCGGGCCCGGCTGCGGCACGAGGCGGCGGTGGCCGGGGCGGTGGCCTCGGGCGCGCGGCAGTTGTTGGCGCACATCGAGGTGTCGGTGGTCCGGGCCGAGGAGGAGCGGGCCGCGGCGGAACGCGGTAAGGACGAGCGGGAGCGGACGCTGGCCACCGAGCGCGAGCAGGGCCGGGAGCTGGTGGCCGAGCTGGACAAGCTGACCGATTCGGTGCACCGCGGTGAGGTGCTGGGCGCGGAGAAGCGGCTGCGGATCGAGCAGTTGGAGGGCCGGGCGCTGGAGGAGCTGGGGGTGGAGCCGGCCGCGCTGGTCGCGGAGTACGGTCCCGACCAGCTGGTCCCGCCGTCCCCGCCGGCCGAGGGCGAGGCGCTGCCCGACGACCCCGAGCACCCGCGGAACCAGCCGGTGCGTTACGTCCGGGCCGGGCAGGAGAAGCGGTTGAAGGCCGCTGAGCGGGCGTATCAGCAGCTCGGGAAGGTGAACCCGCTCGCGCTGGAGGAGTTCGCGGCGCTGGAGGAGCGGCACCAGTTCCTCAGCGAACAACTTGAAGACCTGAAGAAGACCCGGGCGGATCTGCTGCGGGTGGTCAAGGAGGTCGACGAGCGGGTCGAGCAGGTCTTCACCGAGGCGTACCACGACACCGCGCGGGAGTTCGAGGGCGTCTTCGCGCGCCTCTTCCCGGGCGGCGAGGGGCGGCTGGTGCTGACGAACCCGGACGACATGCTGGCGACCGGGGTGGACGTGGAGGCGCGCCCGCCGGGGAAGAAGGTCAAGCGGCTCTCGCTGTTGTCGGGCGGTGAGCGGTCGCTGACCGCGGTGGCGCTGCTGGTGTCGATCTTCAAGGCGCGGCCCAGCCCGTTCTACGTGATGGACGAGGTCGAGGCGGCGCTGGACGACACCAACCTGCAGCGGCTGATCCGGATCATGGAGGAGCTCCAGGAGAGTTCGCAGCTGATCGTGATCACGCACCAGAAGCGGACGATGGAGGTCGCCGACGCGCTCTACGGCGTGTCGATGCAAGGGGACGGCGTCTCGAAGGTGATCAGCCAGCGGCTGCGCTGAGCCGGGCGGGCGAGCCCGTCGTGCCGGAGGCTCGTGACCGCTCTTCTTCACTCCCTGAAGATCAATTCAGAACTTGAATGAAGTCTGCCGCAGTCGGGTGAGGAAGACGTCAGCTTTGGGGTATTGACTTCGAAACTTAAAGGCATAGTCTCTGCAACGTTGCTTTTACCTTCAAGTGGTGGGTACCCCCAACGTGTGCACCACTTGTAGGGCCAGCCCCCTACGCCCGGCAGCGCAGCCGGGCCACTGGAGTTCACGTTGACCAGCACCGCGCAGCCGACGGTCCCGGAAGGCCGCAAGGCCCATCCGGACCACCTCGGCCATGTCATCTTCATCACCGCGGCTGCCGCGATGGGCGGCTTCCTCTTCGGCTATGACAGCTCCGTGATCAACGGCGCCGTCGAGGCGATCCGCAGCCGCTACGACGTCGGGTCCGCCGTCCTTGCGCAGGTGATCGCCGTTGCCCTGATCGGCTGCGCCATCGGTGCCGCCACCGCCGGCCGGATCGCCGACCGGATCGGCCGGATCCGGGTCATGCAGATCGCCGCGGTGCTGTTCACCATCAGCGCCATCGGCTCCGCGCTGCCGTTCGCCCTGTGGGACCTGGCGATGTGGCGCATCCTGGGCGGCATCGCGATCGGTATGGCCTCGGTCATCGGCCCGGCCTACATCGCCGAGGTCTCGCCGCCCGCCTACCGCGGCCGGCTCGGCTCCTTCCAGCAGGCTGCCATCGTCGTCGGCATCGCCATCTCCCAGCTCGTCAACTGGGGCATCCTCAACCTCGCCGACGGTCAGCAGCGCGGCAAGATCGCCGGCCTGGAAGCCTGGCAGTGGATGCTCGGCGTGATGGTCATCCCCGCCATCCTCTACGGTCTGCTCTCCTTCGCGATCCCCGAGTCGCCGCGCTTCCTGATCTCCGTCGGCAAGCTCGGCCGCGCCAAGGAGGTGCTCTCCGAGGTCGAGGGCCACACGGTGGACCTCGACGCCCGGGTCACCGAGATCCAGGACGCGATGCGCAGCGAGCACAAGTCGACCTTCAAGGACCTGCTCGGCGGCAAGGGCGGCTTCCTGCCGATCGTCTGGGTCGGCATCGGACTCTCCGTCTTCCAGCAGCTGGTCGGCATCAACGTCGCCTTCTACTACTCCTCGACGCTGTGGCAGTCGGTCGGCGTCAACCCGGAGAGCTCGTTCCTCTACAGCTTCACCACCTCGATCATCAACATCATCGGTACCGTGATCGCGATGATCTTCGTCGACCGGATCGGTCGCCGTCCGCTGGCGCTGATCGGCTCGGCCGGTATGGCCGTCGCGCTCGGCCTGGAGGCCTGGGCCTTCTCCGCCAAGACCGCGGCCGGCACCCTGCCGTCCACCGAAGGCACCGTGGCCCTGATCGCCGCGCACGGCTTCGTCCTCTTCTTCGCCCTCTCCTGGGGCGTCGTGGTCTGGGTCTTCCTCGGTGAGATGTTCCCCAACAAGATCCGGGCCGCCGCGCTGGGCGTCGCCGCCTCCGCGCAGTGGATCGCCAACTGGGCGATCACGGCCAGCTTCCCCAGCCTCTCCGACTGGAACCTGTCCGGCACCTACGTGATCTACATGGTCTTCGCTCTGCTCTCGATCCCCTTCGTGCTCAAGTTCGTGAAGGAGACCAAGGGCAAGGCGTTGGAGGAGATGGGCTAACCCCCCGCCAGTCCTCTCCTCAGTTCTCGCTGCTGCCCCGGCTCACCCGAGCCGGGGCAGCGGTGGTTTCCGCGGCCGGGCGCACCGGGCCGGCCATCGGGCCGGTCCGGTGGATCAGGGTCGGGCAGGCCCTACCCGAGGAGCGGGCTGCCCTCGGGTATCTCCACCCAGCGGCGGGGCGGGCCGGTCACCGGCCCCGGGTCCGTCACCCGCAGGCCGGCCGCCGCGGAGGCGTACCCCAACTCGCTCGCGCCGTACAGGTCCTCCGGCCGGGACCAGCTCCAGAAGCGGTAGTGCCAGTGCCCCTCGGGCTCGTCGCCGTACGGCGGGAGGCCGATCTCCTCGGTCAGCTCGGTGCGACCGTCGCGGGAGAGCGTGCCGAAGGTGCCGCCGTCGGGGTTGAAGTACAGGCCGTAAGCGGCGGTGCCCAGCGAGAGGGCGTCCAGTACCGGGTCGGTGCTCAGCAGATACGAGGACGGCTGGAGCAGGACGCAGCCGCCGGCCACCCCCGTCACGCCCACCCAGCGGTGGGACTCCTCGGCGTCGTACATGTCGACGTCGTACGGGCCGGCGTCGTACGGATCCGCACCGGGGTCCGGAGCGAGCACCGGGCAGTCGTCGGGATCCCGGCCCAGGCGCCGGATCGCCTCGGCCTCGTCGATCCCCGCCACGAACGCCACCGAGACGCCCTCGGTGTGCACCCCCCGGAACACCGCCGCCCGCTCGTCCGCTTCCTGCTGCGCGGCCCGCTCCTCGGGCGTCGGCGGCACCGCTCCCGGCAGCTCGGCGAACAGCGGGGCCAGGGCGGTGGTCAGCGCCAGGTGGCCGGGGGAGCGGCCGCCGGCCTGCGGGCGCCAGGCGTCGGCGCCGGCCCGCAGCAGCAGCGCCGCATTCTCCTCCGCGCCGTGGCAGACGGCGTGCCACAGCGGGGTGCAGCCCTGGTCGTCGGGCACGTCCACCGCCGCGCCCCGGTCCAGGAGCGCCGCGACGGCCGTGGGGGAACCATGGGCGGCGGCCAGATGCAGCGGGGCCTCGCGGTTGCCGGGCGCGAGGGCGCCGGGGTCGGCGCCGTTGGCCAGCCGGGCCAGCACCAGATCGGTGTCCCGCCAGTGGAACGGGGCCAGGAGCTCCCAGTCGCCGCGTGCGGGATCCGGCGCGGGCGGGGACCACGGCTGCGGCTCGGGCGGTTGGGCCATGATCTCCGCCGGCCCCAGACTGAGGCTGAGGAACCCCCGCGACTCCTCACCCACCGCCCGAGGGGTCGGCGATGCGGCGTCCGGCCAGATCTCCCGCGCCTCGCCGGCCGCCGCCCGCAGCGGCCCGGCGTCGAAGACGATGACCGTCTCGGGCACCTGCTCGTCCGGCCACTCGACGACCAGCCGGGTGGCGCCGGCGGGTGGCAACTGCGAGAGGTGCAGCTCCAGTTCGTAGTGGAAGGCGCCGCCGCTGCCGCCGCTCAGTCGCAGCGCCGGACGAGGCGGCCCGGCCATCGGTCCGGGCGGGCCGTCGAGCGTGGTGACCTTCCGTCCGTCGGCCAGCAGCAGACCGCAGCGCAGCGCTCCGCCGCCCGGATGACCGTACGGCGACGTCCGGCCGCCGGGGCGGATCCGCCGCAGGAAGACCGACAGCCGCATCGTCACCGACCTCGGCCAGACCTGCCAGCCGGTGAGTACGATCCGCACGTCAGGGCCCGCGCCGGCCTCGGCGACCTGCGCGAGCTGCGCCGGGACGAACCAGTGGGAAGGCGCGAACTCCTCGTCATCCCCGGGCGCATAGGCGCACAACTCCAGGGTCTCGTCGGGTGGTTCGGCTGGGGGCGCGGACGCGGGCAGACCGTCGAAGAAGTTCATGCCTCGATCGTGGCACCCGCCACTGACAATCGACCGCGCCGCGGGCGCCGCCCCCTTCGCGTCAGCCCGTCAGCCCGTCAGCCGTGGCAGCACCCGCTCCGCGAACAGCCGCAGCGACCGCCACCCCTCCTCGACCGGCATCCCGCCGCACAGCGGATGCAGGATCAACGCGCCCCGGGCGCCGTCCTCTTGGGCCAGCCGGACCCCGGCGTCCGGCGTGACGATCCGGTACACGCCCTCCGCGCGCAGCGCCGCGGTGTCCTGCGCGGCGGACCGTACCGCGGAGCGCGCCCCGGCGGACTGCCAGGCCGCGTACCGCTGCGCCTCGTACAGCAGGTGACCGCCGTACTCGGCCCAACTCCGGTCCGGGTCCTCGGAGAGGTGCAGCAGGCAGGTGCGCCGCGGCGGCTGGAGCACCCAGCCGGCGGTCCCGGCCGCGGCGCACTGCTCGTGGTAGTAGCGCTCCAACTCCGGCAGGTGGGCGCTGGGGAAGAACGGCAGCCCCAGGCGGGCCGCGCGCCGGGCCGCGGGCCGCGAGGCGCCCCCGATGAGCAGCGGCGGATGCGGCCGGGAGTACGGGCGCGGGGTGACCGTGACCGTGCGCCCCTGGTAGCGGAACGGTTCACCGGTCCAGGCGTCCAGCAGCGTCCGGAGCACCTCGTCCTGGAGGGCGCCGCGGTTCTGCCATTCCTTACCGTGGGCCGCGTACTCCTCGGGCCGGTAGCCGAGGCCGGCGACGGTGATCAGCCGGCCGGCGCCGAGCAGATCGAGTACGGCGATGTCCTCGGCCAGCCGAAGCGGGTCGTGCAGCGGGGTGATCAGGGCGGAGACGGTGACGCCGATCCGGCGGGTGGTGCCGAGGACGGCGCCCGCGAAGGCGAGCGGTGAGGGCATCCAGCCGTTGTCGGTGGCGTGGTGCTCCTCGGTCTGGATCATGCCCAGGCCGTGCGCGTCGGCGTACCCGGCCATCTCGACGGCGGCCCGGTAGCGGGCGGAGAGCACCTCGGGCGCGGCCGGCGGGCCGGCGAGGTTGAAGCGCACGACCGTGGTGGGTGCGGTGGTGCCGGCGGACATGGCAGGTCCCCTTCGCCGGAGCAGGTGGCGAAGGGGACCGTAGCTGACGATACGTCAGTTAACCAGGGTGGTGGTCGAGAACCGGCCGGCGGTCAGCCGACCTCGACGGCCGGCCGCTGCCCCTCGTCCTCCGTGACCGGAGCCGACGCCGGGGCCTCGTTCTCCTGGGCGGCCGGCAGAGCCGCGAAGACCGCCGCGCCGATCAGGATGGTGGCGACCCAGCCCAGGCCGTTCTCGCCGATCCAGGTGCCGGCCAGCGGACCGGTGAACCACTGCACCTTGGTGAAGCACAGGCCCGCGATCAGCGCGACCGCCCAGGCCGTCATGGCCTGCCAGCAGAAGCCGCCCTTGTACCAGTAGCGGCTGGCGGGGCCGATGGTCATCAGGCTCTCCGCGTGGTAGCGGACCGCCTTCTTGCGGCGGCGGGCCATGTCGATGCCGTAGACGCCGATCCAGGCGGAGAAGGAGACCGCGAGCAGCGTCAGGAAGGCGATGAACTGGCCCACGAAGTCCTTCGCCACCAGCATCATGAACAGCCCGCCGACCAGGCTGATGACGGCGTTGATGCTGACCGCCAGGGAGCGCGGCAGCTTGACGCCCATGGTCTGCGCGGTGAAGCCCGCGGAGTACATCGACAGGCTGTTGATCAGCATCATGCCGATCAGTGCGGTGATCAGGTACGGGATCGCGATGGCCGACGGCAGCACCTGGCCCAGGAAGGACATCGGGTCGGTGTTCTGGTTGGCCAGCTCCGGGTTGGAGACGGCCATCACGCCACCCATGACCACCATCGGGACCAGCACCAGGGCGGCGCCGGAGACGGTGGTGCCGACGATCTTCTTGCCGGAGGCCGAGTGCGGGAGGTAGCGCGCGAAGTCCGGGCCGGTGGGCACCCAGCTGAGGCCGCCGGCCGCGATGGTGCCGATGCCCGCGATCATCATCGCGCCGCTGCCCGGCGACTTGGCGAAGATGGCGCCCCACGGCATCTCGACGATCAGGTACACCAGGACGACGACGCTGATCAGGCTGAAGAGGTACGTGGAGTACTTGTTGCAGACGTTGAGGGCCTTGCGGCCCATCCCGCTCACCAGGAAGGTGCAGGCGACGAAGCCCAGCAGGGTCACCACGACCAGCACGTTGTTGGTCTGGATGCCGAACACCAGGTGGAGCACGGTCAGGATCGCGTAGGCGCCGCTGACCGCGTTGATCGTCTCCCAGCCGAAGCGGGCGACCCACAGGATCGCGCCCGGGAAGTAGTTGCCGCGCACGCCGAAGGCGGCCCGGGAGAGCATCGCGCCCGGCGCGCCGCCCCACTTCCCGGAGACCGACAACAGGCCGACGATCCCGAAGGAAAGGGCCGACGCGATCGCGGCGACCACCAGCACCTGCCAGAAGTTCAGGCCGTTGTTGATCACCAGGGAGGCGCCCATGGTGAGCAGCAGCACGCTGATGTTGGCCGCAACCCAGGTCGGGAAGAGTTCGCGGACCCGACCCCGGCGTTCATGGTCCGGAACCGGCTCGATGCCGCGCGTTTCGACGGCGCCGTCGGCTTCGGAAAGGGACGTGGATGTGGACGCAGTGCTGGTGCCCATGGGTGCAGCTGTCTCCGTGCGGGGGTGTCTGGGGGGCACCCCCGGGGAGGGGGTGCAGGCAGCGGCTGTGGTGCCTGGCCAGTGATTGCCAGGACTCTACGCGCGTTGCGCAGCCGTCCACCATCGTACTTTGATCCAACTTCTACCGGTCCGCCCCGTTGGACTCCTCGACGATGACACGAACGGTGTCGTCCTGTCGATGAATCCAGTCACACCACCCTGATCAGGACATACGAGGCGCGCTGAGCCTTCGGAAGGTGAACCGGAGACTCCTCTTCCGTGTTTGCGCCCCGCTCCGGAGCCCCGCCGCGAGCCCGTCGGAGAGATGCATGTCTCGTTTGAGCGCCGCCGTCGGACTGCCGGACGGAGAGATGGTGGCCTCCCCGGCATGGCGCACCGGAATTGGTGCAAGGTGATTCCGATGAACGACAGCGAGCGCGCGCAGGAGGTCGATGTGCCTGGTATGTCCGGCAAGGCGTGTCAGTGGTGCCAGGGCACCGGCTATGTGTCCCAGGCTCTGGCCTACGTCCCCGGCGTCGACCCGTTCCGGGGCCCCTACGAGACCGTCCAGCGAGCCGGCGAGTGCCGGCACTGCCGGGGCTCGGGGACGTACGACTCCCACCGCGACCCCACCCTGGAGCGCTGGCGCACGGAGGAACGCCGGGAGTCCTGAGGCGGAGCGCCGCGCCGTCCCGGGCCCCCGTGGAGCCCCGCCGGGACCCGGGGCGGATCCCCGGGCGCGTGCGGCTGTCCGCGGCGGGGCGTGGCTGATACTGGAGGGGTTATGGAAACCGTCATCCTTGCTGTAGTCATCGCCGTGGTCGTGCTCGGCGCGATCAGCGGGCTCGTCGTCAGCGGCCGCAAGAAGAAGCAGCTGCCGCCCCCGCCGGCTGTCCCCAAGCCCTCCGCCACCGCGCCCCCTGCCGAACCGCAGGTCGGCGAGGAGGCCGAAACCCCCCGCGACGAAGAACGTCGCACCATCGAAGAAGTCGAACTGCCCGCGGCCGAGGCCCCCGTGGCCGAGGCCGAGGCGCCGGTCGCCGAGCCGGAGGCGCCCGCGGCGCCCGCCGTCGAGGTCCCCGAGCCGACCGCCGGCCGCCTGGTGCGGCTGCGCGCCCGGCTCGCCCGCTCCCAGAACACCCTCGGCAAGGGTCTGCTGACCCTGCTGTCGCGGGAACACCTCGACGAGGACACCTGGGAGGAGATCGAGGACACCCTGCTGACCGCCGACGTCGGCGTCACCCCGACCCAGGAACTGGTCGAGCGGCTCCGCGAGCGGGTCAAGGTGCTGGGCACCCGCACCCCCGAGGACCTGCGCCAGCTGCTCCGCGAGGAGCTCCTCACCCTCATCGGCACCGACGCCGACCGCACCGTGCACACCGCCAACGGCATCGGCAACGGCGGCGACGAGATCCCCGGCGTCGTCCTGGTCGTCGGCGTCAACGGCACCGGCAAGACCACCACCACCGGCAAGCTGGCCCGGGTCCTGGTCGCCGACGGCAAGTCCGTGGTCCTCGGCGCGGCCGACACCTTCCGTGCCGCCGCCGCCGACCAGCTCCAGACCTGGGGCGAGCGGGTCGGCGCCCGCACGGTCCGCGGCCCGGAGGGCGGCGACCCGGCCTCGATCGCCTTCGACGCGGTCAAGGAAGGCATCGCCGAATCCGCCGACGTCGTCCTGATCGACACCGCCGGCCGGCTGCACACCAAGACCGGCCTGATGGACGAGCTCGGCAAGGTCAAGCGGGTCGTCGAGAAGCACGGCCCGGTCGGCGAGGTGCTGCTCGTCCTCGACGCCACCACCGGCCAGAACGGCCTCGTGCAGGCGCGGGTCTTCGCCGAGGTCGTGGACATCACCGGCGTGGTGCTCACCAAGCTCGACGGCACCGCCAAGGGCGGCATCATCATCGCCGTCCAGCGTGAACTGGGCGTTCCGGTCAAGCTGGTCGGCCTGGGCGAGGGCCCGGACGACCTGGCGCCGTTCGAGCCCGAGGCGTTCGTGGACGCACTGATCGACTGATCCCGCGGCCCGACGTGACGGCGGCGGCCCCCGGTACCTGCGGATGACGGGTACGGGGGCCGCCGCCGTTCTCCGTACGGTGCAGCGACCCGGCGCCCGCTCTCGCCCGGAGCGTCGGGAGCGTCTGAAGAGCCAGGAGAGCCCGGAGAGCCCGCAGCGCCCAGGGCGTTCGGATCAAGCCAAGACGCCGGACCGGTGCCGGTGGCGGACACATCGGGCCCATGGGGACGGGTGGTGCGTACCGGCGGTGCGGCGGGCCGGGCCCGCGGCCGGTACGGCAGGTGACGGTCGTGCGGGACCACCGCCCCGCGCGGCCCCGGTCGGTGCCCCGACCCGACGGCGAAACGATTTGCCCCGGCTCAGCACACCGACGGGCCGGAGACTGCCGCATCGGAGGCCGCCCGGCCGCCCGCCGACCTGTTGCACACATACGCCAGCGTCCCCAGGAGCAGCCGGGCCTGCGGCGGCAGGCCCGCGGCCTCCAGGGTCGGCGGGCGCAGCCAGCGCATCGGCCCGTGGCCGCCGAGGTCGGACGGCGGCGCGGTGATGTGGTCACCGTGCCCCAGCGGACGCAGGTCCAGATCCGCGTCGTCCCACCCCATGCGGTAGAGGAGGTCGGGGAGCGCGGCGGCCGCCCCCGGGGCGACGAGGAACAGGGCCCGCCCGGTCGGCGTGGCCGCCACCGGACCCAGCGGCAGGCCCATCCGCTCCAGCCGCACCAGCGCGCCCCGGCCGGCGTCCTCCGGCACATCGAGAACGTCGAAGGACCGGCCCACCGGGAGCAGCACCGCCGCGCCCGGCGTCTCCGCCCAGGCGGCCAGCGCCTTCTCCAGCGTCGCGCCGGCCGCCAGCTCCCGGCCGAAGGAGAGCGGATGGGCGCCCGGGGACGAGCAGTCCGCGACCCCGCACGAGCAGTCCGTCCGGTCGCCGGCCCGGACCGCGCGGGCCCCCGGGACGACGTCCCAGCCCCACAGCCCCGTGTACTCCGCCACCGCGGTGCCCTCGGCCGAGCGGACGCGACGGCGCGAACCGGAACGGAGGTCCCGGATGCCGCCGATCGTGAAACCCATGCCCCCTCCAACGGGTGGTGCGTACGAGTGGTTACGAGTCGGGGAGTTGACGAGGAGACGGTTCTTCACTCTGGTGTTCACGCTCCGTCGGCGGTCCGCGGTGCCGGTGGTGTGCCGTCGTACGCCGGGTGGTGCGATGCGGTGCGCGCGCCTCGGCGTGCTCCGCTCCGCCCGTCCCCGTACGACCTGTGTCAAGTCAATCGCGAGAGGCGGCCGGGGAGTTCACGCAAAGGGGTGGCGAATGGTGGCGTTTCCGCAATCGCCCTCCCGACGGGCGTGATCGTAGGATTACTTTCGGTGCACGAACCCCGGAGCGGCGTTCTTCGCACGGGTATGCCGGTGGCAACGCGACCAGGCGGCGACCGGAGGTGTGGCCGGATTCCGCGGTCGGGTAGATGTAGCGCGGAACGGGCGCCGCAACAGGCGGCATCCTGTGGGGGGTTCGCGGACAAGCGCTATCGGAATGGGGGCATTCCTGTGGGCGGCACTGGCGACACCGCCGGCTCCAACGGCACGGGCGGCGTGGGCGGCAGGGACGGCATCGACGCTGCCAAACGTCCCAACGCGCAGTTGGGCTCGTGGTTCCTGCGCAGCGGCTGGTCCAAGGGCGAACTGGCCCGGCAGGTCAACCGCCGGGCGCGCCAGATGGGCGCCCACCACATCAGCACCGACACCTCCCGGGTGCGCCGCTGGCTGGACGGCGAGCAGCCCCGAGAACCCATCCCGCGGATCCTCTCCGAACTCTTCTCCGAACGCTTCGGCTGTGTGGTCGGCATCGAGGAGCTGGGACTGCGCTCGGCGCACCAGTCGCCGTCCGTCTCCGGCGTCGACCTCCCCTGGGCCGGCCCCCAAACGGTCAACCTCATCAGCGAGTTCACCCGCAGCGACCTGATGCTGGCCCGCCGCGGCTTCCTGGGCACCTCCCTCGCCCTCGCCGCCGGCCCCACCCTCATCGAGCCGATGCAGCGCTGGCTGGTGCCGGTGCCCGTCGCCCGGGGCGAGGCCGCGGTGCAGTCCGACCGGGCCCGGCGTCCGGCCCGCCTCTCCCGCCCCGAGCTGGAGCTGCTGGAGGTGACCACCGCGATGTTCCGGCAGTGGGACGCCCAGTGCGGCGGCGGCCTGCGGCGCAAGGCGGTGGTCGGCCAGCTCCATGAGGTCACCGACCTCCTCCAGGAACCCCAGTCGCCGGAGGTCGCCAAGCGACTGTTCAAGGTCGCCGCCGAACTCGCCGAACTCGCCGGCTGGATGAGCTACGACGTCGGCCTCCAGCCGACCGCCCAGAAGTACTTCGTCCTCGCCCTGCACGCCTCCAAAGAGGCCGGCGACCGCCCCCTGGGCTCGTACATCCTCTCCAGCATGAGCCGGCAGATGATCCACCTCGGCCGGCCCGACGACGCGCTGGAGCTGATCCACCTCGCGCAGTACGGGAGCCGGGAGACCGCCACCCCGCGCACCCAGGCCATGTTGTATGCGATGGAGGCCCGCGCCTACGCCGGCATGGGCCAGCCCAGCAAGGTCAAGCGGGCGGTGCGGATGGCCGAGGACACCTTCTCCGACGTCACCCCCGGCGAGGCCGAGCCGGACTGGATCCGCTTCTTCTCCGAGGCCGAGCTCAACGCCGAGAACGCCCACTCCTACCGCGACCTCGCCTATGTGGCCGGCCGCAGCCCCACCTACGCCTCGCTCGCGGAACCCGTCATGCAGCGCGCCGTCGAACTGTTCGGCAAGGACGCCGAGCACCAGCGCTCGTACGCGCTCAACCTGATCGGGATGGCCACCGTCCACCTGCTCCAGAAGGAGCCCGAGGCGTGCGCCGTGATGGCCCAGCAGGCGATACCGTTCGCCCGGCAGGTCCGGTCCGAACGGGTCAACACCCGGTTGCGCAAAACGGTGGACACCGCGGTCCGGGAATTCGGCAACGTCACCGAGGTGATCCAGCTCAGCGACGAGCTCTCCCGCCAGCTCCCGGAATCCGCCGTGGCGGGCTGACCGGACCGCCCGCCGGATTTCGCGGGATCTCGGAATTCACCGGCGCGTAACACGGAGGACGGCTTCGTCACCCCGGTGAAACACCGACAAGGTTTGGCCGAAACGGCGCTGCGACAACCTCATCGCGAAGCCGGCCCACCCCACACCCGCACGGGCCGCATCGACGACGAGGAGACGCCGATGCCCCCAGGCATCCTTACGCTCGCAGACGGCCTCGCGGAAAAAGCGACCCTCAGTCCCGCCAACACCGGGTTCATGCTCATCTGCTCCGCGCTGGTGATGCTCATGACCCCCGGCCTGGCCTTCTTCTACGGCGGCATGGTCCGGGTCAAGAGTGTCCTGAACATGCTGATGATGAGCTTCATCAGCCTGGGCATCGTCACGATCCTGTGGGTGCTCTACGGCTTCGGGCTCGCCTTCGGCACCGACACCGGCGGCATCATCGGCTGGAACAGCGACTTCGCCGGCCTCGGCCACATCGGCCTGACCCAGCTGTGGGGCACCACCACCATCCCCATCTACGTCTTCGCCGTCTTCCAGCTGATGTTCGCGGTGATCACCCCCGCGCTGATCAGCGGGGCCCTCGCCGACCGGGTGAAGTTCACCGCCTGGGCGCTGTTCATCGCCCTGTGGGTGACCGTCGTCTACTTCCCGGTCGCCCACTGGGTGTGGGGCGACGGCGGCTGGCTCTTCAAACTCGGCGTGATCGACTTCGCCGGCGGCACCGCCGTCCACATCAACGCCGGTGCCGCCGCGCTCGGCGTGATCCTCGTCGTCGGCAAGCGCATCGGCTTCAAGAAGGACCCGATGCGGCCGCACAGCCTGCCGCTGGTGATGCTCGGCGCCGGTCTGCTGTGGTTCGGCTGGTTCGGCTTCAACGCCGGCTCCTGGCTCAACAACGACGACGGCATCGCCGCGGTCGCCTTCGTCAACACCCAGGTCGCCACCGCCGCCGCGATGCTCGGCTGGCTCGCCTACGAGAAGCTCCGGCACGGCTCGTTCACCACCCTCGGCGCGGCCTCCGGCGCGGTCGCCGGACTGGTCGCCATCACCCCCGCCTGCGGCGCGGTCAGCCCGCTCGGCGCCATCGCGGTCGGCGTGATCGCCGGGGTGCTCTGCGCCATGGCCGTCGGCCTCAAGTACAAGTTCGGCTACGACGACTCACTCGACGTCGTCGGCGTCCACCTCGTCGGCGGCATCGTCGGCTCGCTGCTGATCGGCCTGTTCGCCACCGGCGGCGTACAGAGCGACGCCAAGGGCCTCTTCTACGGGGGCGGCTTCGCCCAGCTCGGCAAACAGGCCGTCGGAGTGGTCTGCGTCCTGCTGTACTCGCTGGTCGTCTCGTACGTCCTTGCCAAGGCCATCGACCTGGTGATGGGCTTCCGGGTCGGCGAGGACGAGGAGATCACCGGCGTCGACCAGGCCGCGCACGCCGAGACCGCGTACGACTTCGCCGGCGCGGGCGGCGGCACGGCGGCCCGCAGGACCACGGCACTCGGCGATTCCCTGACCAAGAAGGTGGACGCGTGAAGCTCATCACGGCAGTAATCAAGCCGCACCGGCTCGACGAGGTGAAGGACGCCCTCCAGGCGTTCGGCGTGCACGGCCTCACCGTCACCGAGGCCAGCGGCTACGGGCGGCAGCGCGGGCACACCGAGGTGTACCGGGGCGCCGAGTACACCGTCGACCTGGTGCCCAAGATCCGCATCGAGGTGCTCGTCGAGGACGCGGACGCCGAGGAGCTGGTGGAGGTCGTGGTCAAGGCCGCCCGCACCGGCAAGATCGGCGACGGGAAGGTGTGGAGCGTCCCCGTGGAGGAGGCGGTGCGCGTGCGGACCGGGGAGCGCGGACCCGACGCACTGTGAGTCGCCGGCAGAGGGCGGCGGGGGACAACACGACCGAGGAGAGCCCGAGTTGACCGAGCGCCCCGAGCACACCGCGGACCCCGCCGCCGTTCCCGGAGACGGCCCGGGCGGCGGCTACCCCGCCGCCCGGCTGCGGCTCCTCCAGGCCCCCACCTCCGAGGCCCCCGGCGGACCCGACCGCCGCGCCGCCCTCGCCGGGCTCACCGACGACTGGCTCGCCGCCCTGCTGGCCGGGGCGACTGCCCCTGCCGCCCGCGGCACCGCCGCCGGCGGCACCGCACTGGTCGCCGTCGGCGGCTACGGCCGCGGCGAGCTCTCCCCCCGCAGCGACCTCGACCTCCTCCTGCTGCACGACGGCCGCGCCGCCACCGCCGACCTCGCCGCCCTCGCCGACCGCCTCTGGTACCCGGTCTGGGACCTCGGCCTGGACCTCGACCACTCCGTCCGCACCCCCGCCGAAGCCCGCCGCGCCGCCCGCGACGACCTCAAGGTGCAACTGGGCCTGCTCGACGCCCGCCACATCGCAGGGGACCCCGAGCTGACCGCCGCGGTCCGCACCGCCGCCTACGCCGACTGGCGGGACTGCGCCCCCAGGCGGCTGCCCGAACTCCGCGAACTCTGCCAGGAGCGCGCCGCCCGCCAGGGCGAACTCCAATACCTCCTCGAACCCGACCTCAAGGAGGCGCACGGCGGCCTACGGGACGCCACCGCACTGCGGGCCATCGCCGCCTCCTGGCTCGCCGACGCCCCCCGCGGCGGACTGGAGGCCGCCCGCACCCAGCTCCTCAACACCCGCGACGCCCTCCACCTCACCACCGGGCGCGCCACCGACCGGCTCTCCCTCCAGGAGCAGGACCAGGTCGCCGGCGCCCTCGGCCTGCTCGACGCGGACGCCCTGCTGCGCCGGACCTACGAATCCGCCCGCACCATCGCCTACGCCGCCGACGTCACCTGGCGCGAGGTCGGCCGGGTACTGCGCGCCCGGTCCGTCAAACCGGTGTTGCGCGGGCTGCTGCCCGGGCGCACCGGCGGCCGCGGCGAACGCTCACCGCTCGCCGACGGCGTCGTCGAACTCGACGGCGAGGCGGTACTCGCCCGCACCGCCCGCCCCGAACGGGACCCCGTCCTGCTGCTGCGCGCCGCGGCCGCCGCCGCCCAGGCAGGGCTGCCGCTGGCCACCCACGCGATCCGCCGCTGCGCCGCCGCACCGCTGCCGGTGCCCTGGCCGGCCGAGGCCCGCGAACAACTGGTCACCCTCCTCGGCGCGGGCGCGCACACCGTGCCGGTATGGGAGGCCCTGGAAGCCGAGGGCGTCATCGCCCGCCTCCTGCCCGACTGGGAACGCGTCCGCTGCCGCCCCCAGCGCAACCCCGTGCACACCTGGACCGTGGACCGCCACCTGGTCGAGACCGCGGTCCGCGCCGCCGCGCTGACCCGCCGCGTCCACCGGCCCGACCTGCTGCTGGTCGCCGCCCTGCTGCACGACATCGGCAAGGGCTGGCCCGGCGACCACGCGGTGGCCGGCGAGACCATCGCCCGCGACGTGGCAGCCCGGCTCGGCTTCGGCCCCGGCGACACCGCGGTGATCGCCGCCCTCGTCCGACACCACCTCCTGCTCATCGAGACCGCCACCCGGCGCGACCTGGACGACCCGGAGACCGTCGGCGCGGTCGCCGACGCCGTCGGCAGCCCCGGCACCCTGGAACTGCTGCACGCCCTCACCGAGGCCGATGCGCTCGCCACCGGGCCCGCCGCCTGGAGCTCCTGGCGCGCCGGCCTCGTCGCCGCCCTCGTCCAGCGCGTCGCCGACCGGCTCGCCGGGCAGCCCGCGCCGGACCCCCGCGACACCGACGCCCCCACCGCCGAACAGGAGCGCCTGGCCATCGAGGCCGGCCGCACCGGCGGCCCGGTGCTGACGCTCCGCACCCGCCCCGAGGGCGGCCCGCCCGGCACCGCGGACGGCACCACCGAACCCACCGGCCCCACCACCCGGGAACCGGTCGGCGTGGAGCTCCTCATCGCCGTCCCCGACCAGCCCGGCGTACTACCCGCCGCGGCCGGCGTACTGGCCCTGCACCGCCTCACCGTCCGCGCCGCCGACCTGCGCACCCTGGACCCCATCGGCCGGGGCCCGGTGCTGCTGCTGAGCTGGCGGGTCGCCGCCGAATACGGCTCGCTGCCCGAGGCCGGCCGGCTCCGCGCCGACCTGATCCGCGCCCTGGACGGTTCCCTGGACGTCCCCGACCGCCTCGCCGAACGCGAACGCGCATACGCCCGCCGCTCCCGCAGCGTCCTGGCCCCGCCGCCCCGCGTCACCGTCGCCGCCGGCAGCTCCCGCACCGCCACCGTCATCGAGGTCCGCGCCCAGGACGCGCACGGACTGCTGCACCGGATCGGTCGGGCCCTGGACGCGGCAGGGGTCAGCGTGCGCAGCGCCCACATCAGCACGCTGGGCGCCAATGCCGTGGACGCCTTCTACGTCACGGGCCCGGACGGGGCACCGCTGCCCGATCCGGTGGCCCACAAGGTGGCCGAGGCGATCGAAACCGCGCTCCAGTAGTGCCGGGCACGCCGTGCTCCGGGGTGCCCCCGGCGGCGCCCGGTGCACCGGACCGGAGTGGGCCACGGCGGAGTCACTTGCGTGGCCGGATACCCTAGAAGCCGACTGGACCTAAGCCCCCGACCCCGAGGATCGACGACCGCCGTGTTCGATACGCTTTCCGACCGCTTGGCGAGTACTTTCAAAAACCTCCGGGGCAAGGGCCGCCTGAGCGAGGCGGACATCGACGCCACCGCGCGCGAGATCCGGATCGCCCTGCTGGAAGCCGACGTCGCCCTGCCGGTCGTCCGTGCCTTCATCAAGCAGGTCAAGGAGCGCGGGCTCGGCTCCGAGGTCAGCCAGGCGCTGAACCCGGCCCAGCAGATCATCAAGATCGTCAACGAGGAGCTCGTCGGCATCCTCGGCGGCGAGACCCGGCGCCTCCGCTTCGCCAAGCAGCCCCCGACGGTGATCATGCTCGCCGGCCTCCAGGGCGCCGGTAAGACCACCCTCGCCGGCAAGCTCGGCCGCTGGCTCAAGGGGCAGGGCCACGCCCCGCTGCTGGTCGCCTGCGACCTCCAGCGCCCCAACGCCGTCAACCAGCTCCAGGTCGTCTCCGAGCGCGCCGGCGTCGCGTTCTACGGCCCCCAGCCGGGCAACGGCGTCGGCGACCCGGTCCAGGTCGCCAAGGACTCGATCGAGTACGCCCGCGCCAAGCAGTTCGACGTCGTCGTCGTCGACACCGCCGGCCGCCTCGGCATCGACACCGAGATGATGCAGCAGGCCGCGGACATCCGGGACGCGGTCAGCCCGGACGAGGTCCTCTTCGTCGTCGACGCCATGATCGGTCAGGACGCGGTCAACACGGCCGAGGCGTTCCGCGACGGCGTGGGCTTCGACGGCGTGGTGCTCTCCAAGCTGGACGGCGACGCCCGTGGTGGTGCCGCGCTCTCCATCGCGCACGTCACCGGCAAGCAGATCATGTTCGCCTCCAACGGCGAGAAGCTGGACGACTTCGACGCGTTCCACCCGGACCGCATGGCGTCCCGCATCCTCGGCATGGGCGACATGCTCTCGCTCATCGAGAAGGCCGAGCAGACCTTCAGCCAGCAAGAAGCCGAGAAGATGGCGGCCAAGCTGGCGAAGGGCCCCAAGGAGTTCACGCTCGACGACTTCCTGGCCCAGATGGAGCAGGTCCGCAAGATGGGCTCCATCTCCAAGCTCCTCGGCATGCTGCCCGGCATGGCGCAGATGAAGGACCAGATCAACAACCTCGACGAGCGCGAGGTCGACCGCACGGCCGCGATCATCAAGTCGATGACGCCGGGCGAGCGCCAGGACCCGACGATCATCAACGGGTCGCGCCGGGCCCGTATCGCCCGGGGTTCCGGTGTCGACGTCAGCACCGTCAAGAACCTCGTCGAGCGGTTCTTCGAGGCGCGCAAGATGATGTCGCGGATGGCCCAGGGCGGCGGTATGCCCGGTATGCCCGGCATCCCGGGCATGGGCGGCGGCGCCGGCCGGAAGAAGAAGCAGATCAAGCAGGCCAAGGGCAAGCGCAAGAGCGGCAACCCGATGAAGCGCAAGGCCGACGAGGAGGCCGAGGTGGCGCGCCGCGAGGCGGCCGCGACCGGCAACCCGCTCGGCCTGCCGCAGGGCGGCCAGGACCCGCAGAACTTCGAACTCCCCGAGGAGTTCAAGAAGTTCATGAACTGAAAGCGGCGCCCGTACGGCACCGACGGCCGAGCCCCCGACCACCTCTGGATGGTCGGGGGCTCGGCCGTTGCGCACCAGGCCCCGGCTAGCGGGTCCGCGCGATCAGGTACCGGAAGACGTTCGCCATCCAGACCGTTCCGTCCGCCCGCTGATACGGATGGAGCGCCTCGGCCAGCTCCTTCTCCACCTGCCGCGGCCCGGCCACCTCCAGCGCCGCGTCGAACAGCCCGGTCGACAGCATCCCGCGCACCGCGCTCGCCATGTCCGCGTACCCGAACGGGCAGGCCACCCGCCCCGATCCGTCGGGCCGCAGCCCCGCCCGGTCCGCCAACTCCTCCAGGTCGTCCCGCCCGGCCGGCCGCCATCCCGCGCCGAAGCCCGCAGTCCGGGCGGCCAGCCGCTCCGCCACCCGCAGCACCCCGGCCGCCGCACACCGCTCCACCGGGCCCCAACCGCCCAGCACCACCGCACTGCCACGCTCGGCCATCGCCGCCGCCGAGGTCAGCGCCCCGGCCACCTCCTCGGCACCGCCACCGCAGCCCACCGGGTGGAACGCCGTGATCACCGTGAACGCCGCGTCCTTGGGCGCCGCATCGACCAATCCGCCGCTGACCAGCCGGGTGACCTCCGGCATCCCGTCCGGTGTGAGCCGCTCGCGCGCCAGCTCCAGCCGGCACTCGTCCGCGTCCACACCGCTGACCTGCGCCCCGCGCGCCGCCGCGAGCAGCAGCGCCAGCCCGGACCCGCAGCCCAGACCCAGCAGCCGGGTGCCGGGGCCGACACCCAGCCGGTCGTACGCGGCTTCATAGAGGGGCACCAGCATCCGCTCCTGGATCTCCGCCCAGTCGCGGGCGCGGGTGCCGACCAGCGCGGCCGAGCCGTCAGCGTGCCCGGTCCCGGTGTTCGGAAGCTGGTGTCGCACGAGCGTGGGTGACATCGATAGCGCCCCTATTCGCCGAGAACCCGAAGCTGATCAGTACCGTCCGCCCCCGTGTTTCCGAGCGTTGTGCGCCCCCGCGATCCAGACAACTGCGCTTCCGACCGGCCGTCCAGAGGGTGCGCCGGGGTTGGCTCCCGCGCGCCCCTGTGTGCGCCGGCCTCTGTGCTCCCGGAGCGCCGTTCCAGGGTGCCTTGGGGAGTGCCGTCCCGCCACGGCAGTGCCCGCCGCCCGGCGCGCCGACCACGGGATCCCCGCCGACGGCCGCTCGTTCCCCCTGCCCTACGGTGGAGGGGCGGGGCCGACGTCCGCAGCATTTCGTACCGCCGGTAACATCGCCACGCGTCCCGTGCCCCGGCGCGCGGCGGCTTACGCCATGCGGTGTACGCGGGGGTACGCGCCCTACGTACCGGCTTGCGGCCCACGGGCGTCTTCTCCGCAGATCGGCGCACCACGTACGGGCCACGCCGCATGCCCAGAAACTGACCGGTACGTGCAAATTATTTGGGATGCCCCGGAATCGGAACACTGGGCGACTCCGGCTCGTTGTTACGACGTGAGCACGACACCGCCTGTTCTCGCCGCCGAGCTGGCGCTCGCGTGGGCCGACATTCAACGGCACCACCCCGAGCTGCCGGACCTGGCCGCGCCCGAGTCCCTGATCGGAGAGTCCTCGTCCGCCTGCGGCGCCGAACTCTCCTTCGAACGGCTGCTCCATGAGGCAGTCCACGGCATCGCCGCCGCCCGCGGCATCCGCGACACCTCCAGGGCAGGCCGCTACCACAACCGCCGGTTCCTGGCGATCGCCGAGGAGCTGGGCCTGGACCACACCGACGAGCCGCACCCCAGCAGCGGCTTCTCGCTGGTCACGCTCAACCCCGAGGCGAGACGGCGCTACCGCCCCACCATCGAGCGGCTCACCAGAGCCCTCAAGGCCCACAGTGCCGCCACCGCCACCGACACCACCCGCAGTTTCCGCGGCCCGGCCGCCCGGCACGGCTCCTCCGGAGGCGGCGTCCGCGTCAAAGCCGTCTGCGACTGCGGACGCAACGTCCGGGTCGTCCCGTCCGTACTGGCCCAGGCTCCGATCGTCTGCGGCGGCTGCGGGAAGCCCTTCCGGATCCCCGAGGTGGCCGCGGTCGGCTGACCTCCGGGCGTGTGGCACAATTGCCAGCTGTACTCGACAGTCGCATAGGACCCCTCTCTCCTCCGGCTGACGCGTCCATCGGGGCCCCCGAGTACCGCAACCCCACGTGGCATCTCGTTGTGCCCCACCACGTCAAGACCAGGAGACACCACTCCAGTGGCAGTCAAGATCAAGCTGAAGCGTCTGGGCAAGATCCGCGCGCCTCACTACCGCATCGTTGTCGCCGACTCCCGCACCCGCCGGGACGGTCGCGCCATCGAGGAGATCGGCCTGTACCACCCGGTGCAGAACCCCTCCCGCATTGAGGTCGACTCGGAGCGCGCCCAGTACTGGCTGGGCGTCGGCGCCCAGCCGACCGAGCCCGTTCTGGCCATCCTCAAGGTCACCGGCGACTGGCAGAAGTTCAAGGGTCTGCCGGCCCCGGCGCCGATGAAGGTTGCCGAGCCGAAGGCCGACAAGCGCGCCCTCTTCGAGGCCGCCGCCAAGGCTTCCGGTGACGAGCCGAAGGGTGAGGCCATCACCCCGAAGGCGAAGAAGGCCGACAAGAAGGCGGACGAGGCCGCGGCCGAGTCCACCTCTGAGTCCTCCGAGGACTGAGCGTGCTTGAGGAGGCCCTTGAGCACCTCGTCAAGGGCATCGTCGACAACCCCGATGACGTGCAGGTAGCCTCGCGCACCCTGCGTCGCGGGCGCGTGCTGGAGGTCCGGGTCCACCCCGACGACCTCGGCAAGGTGATCGGCCGCAACGGCCGGACCGCCCGCGCACTGCGGACTGTCGTCGGCGCCATCGGCGGCCGGGGCATCCGCGTCGACCTCGTCGACGTCGACCAAGTTCGCTGATCAAGTTGAACACCGGCTCGGGCCGGGGAGGACCTTCGGGTCGTCCCCGGCCCGCGTCCGTATGTGAGGCTGGAACCACGGCCACCCCGTCGGATCCGGCACCGTCACCATCCATTGAGGAACCCCGATGTTCCTCGGCCACCTCCGCGAAAGCGGCGGCGGCTTAGCCGTAAAAGGGAGAACAGTGCAGCTGGTAGTCGCCCGGATCGGCCGCGCCCACGGCATCAAGGGCGAGGTCACCGTAGAGGTGCGCACCGACGAACCGGAACTCCGGCTCGGCCCGGGCGCGGTCCTCGCCACCGACCCGTCCGCCGTCGGGCCGCTGACCATCGCCACCGGCCGGGTCCACAGCGGCCGGCTGCTGCTGCGCTTCGAGGGCGTCGCGGACCGCACCGCCGCCGAGGCGCTCCGCAACACCCTGCTGATCGCCGAGATCGACCCCGAGGAAGTCCCCGAGGATCCCGAGGAGTTCTACGACCACCAGCTGATCGACCTCGACGTCGTCACCCGCGACGGCACCGCCGTCGGCCGGATCACCGAGGTCTCCCACCTGCCCTACCAGGACCTGCTGATCGTTGCCCGCCCCGAGGGCGGCGAGGTCATGATCCCGTTCGTCACCGAGATCGTGCCCGAGATCGACCTGGAAGAGCAGCGTGCGGTCATCGACCCGCCGCCCGGGCTCCTCGACGAGACCCAGGCCGAGATCGACTCCAGCCGCGAGGACAGCTGATGCGGCTCGACGTCGTCACGATCTTCCCCGAATACCTCGAACCGCTGAACGTCTCGCTGGTCGGCAAGGCCCGTGCCCGCGGACAGCTCGACGTCCGCATCCACGACCTGCGGGAGTGGACCCACGACAAGCACAACACCGTGGACGACACCCCCTACGGTGGCGGCCCCGGCATGGTCATGAAGCCCGAACCGTGGGGCGAGGCGCTCGACCACGTCCTGGCGTCCGGCGAAGGCACCCCCGTCCTCGTCGTCCCCACCCCCAGCGGCGTCCCCTTCACCCAGGAACTCGCCGTCGAACTCTCCGGCAAGCCCTGGCTGGTGTTCACCCCGGCCCGCTACGAAGGCATCGACCGCCGCGTCATCGAGGAGTACGGCGACCGCCTGGACGTCCGCGAGGTCTCCATCGGCGACTACGTACTGGCCGGCGGCGAGGCCCCGGTCCTGGTCATGGTCGAGGCGGTGGCCCGACTCCTGCCCGGTGTCCTCGGCAACGCCGCCTCCCACCAGGACGACTCCTTCGCCCCCGGGGCGATGGCCGACCTCCTGGAAGGCCCCGTCTACACCAAGCCCCCCGAGTGGCGCGACCGCACCATCCCCGAGGTGCTGCTCAGCGGCCACCACGGCAAGATCGCCCGCTGGCGCCGCGACGAGGCGTTCCGCCGCACCGACCGCAACCGCCCCGATCTGATCGAACGCGCCGACCCCGCCGCCTTCAACAAGAAGGACCGGGAAATCCTGGCCGCACTGGGCTGGGCGCAGCGCGAGGACGGCCGATTTGGGCGGACGAGTCAGTCCGTGGAAGAATGAGCCGCTGCTGACTGCGTCCGGCGTGCGCCCCTGCCACAGGGGGAACGACGCCCGCCCGGCGATCCGACAGCAAACCAACTTTTCCGATGATTCCGCTGATGACCTGTGGCATCAGCGAAGAAAGCAGTGGGTTATGAACCTCCTCGACTCTGTCGACTCCGCAGCCCTGCGCAGCGACATCCCGGCCTTCCGCCCGGGTGACACCGTCAACGTCCACGTCCGCGTCATCGAGGGCAACCGCTCCCGTGTGCAGCAGTTCAAGGGCGTTGTCATCCGCCGCCAGGGCGCCGGCGTGCGCGAGACCTTCACGGTCCGCAAGGTCAGCTTCTCGGTCGGCGTCGAGCGCACCTTCCCCGTGCACACCCCGATCGTCGAGAAGATCGAGGTCGTCACTCGCGGTGACGTCCGTCGCGCCAAGCTGTACTACCTCCGTGAGCTGCGCGGCAAGGCCGCCAAGATCAAGGAGAAGCGCGAGCGCTGAGCCGCGCCGCACCGGGCTGCGGAAACCCGCCCCGGTGCACCGCGAGGCCACACTCGCGACCGGCGTCCGGGCCCGGCCGGATAGGCTCTGGGCCCCATGGACACCGACGCACAACTCACGGAGCGCGACCCCGCTCCCGACCCCGCCCAGGGGTCGGAACGGCGGTCGCGCTCCGCGCGTTTCCGGGTCGTGGTGGCGCAGCTGCGGTACCGGCCGGTCACCCTCTTCGTGCTCTGTCTGGCCTTTCTGTTCCTGCTCAGCACCTTCGTGGCGCAGCCGTTCCTGATCCCCAGCACCTCCATGGAGAACACCCTGCGGGTCGGCGACCGGGTCCTGGTGAACAAGCTGGCGTACCGCTTCGGTGCCACCCCGCAGCGGGGCGACGTCATCGTCTTCGACGGCACGGGATCTTTCGTTCACAGGGAGCAGGGGGAGAATCCCGTCACGGGACTGCTGCGCAAGGCCGGCGCGGCACTGGGCCTGGCCCGGTCCGACGACACCGACTACGTCAAGCGCGTCATCGGCGTCAGTGGGGACCATGTGACCTGCTGTGACAAACGGGGGCGGATCAACGTGAACGGAGTGCCGGTGATCGAGGGCTATCTCCATCCCGGGGACGCGCCCTCCGCCGTCCCCTTCGACATCGTGGTGCCGAAGGGCCGGCTCTGGGTCATGGGAGACCACCGCACCCGGTCCAGCGACTCCCGTGACCACCTGGGCGAGCCCGGCGGCGGGACCGTCCCGGTCGACCAGGTCATCGGCCGCGCCGACCTGATCAGTTGGCCGTTCGACCGGTGGAGCACCATCGGCACCCCCGGAGCCTTCGCCCGTATACCGGCACCGGCAGGCCCCCGTGGGTAACCGTGGACGTCCCCGCCACGGGCGCGAGGACACCCCCGATGACGGGATGTACGACAGCACCGGTGGGGTGGGAGAGGCCGGGGAGGTCGACGGTGCGCCGAGCTCCCAGTCGTCGACCGGCGGGCGGGCCGAGCGGCGCCGCCAGGCCCAGCGCATCAAGCGCCGCAGACGCCGCTCCTACCTCAAGGAAATCCCGATCCTCGTCGGGGTGGCGCTGGCCATCGCGCTGGTCCTGAAGACCTTCCTGGTCCAGGCGTTCGTGATCCCGTCCGGCTCCATGGAACAGACCATCAAGATCGGCGACCGGGTACTGGTCGACAAGCTCACCCCGTGGTTCGGCGCCAAGCCGCACCGCGGTGACGTCGTCGTCTTCAAGGACCCCGGCGGTTGGCTCAAGGGCGAGCAGAACCAGTCCACCGGGGGTTCCGGCCCGATCAACGACGTCCTGACCTTCATCGGGCTGCTGCCGTCCGCCAACGAGCAGGACCTGATCAAGCGTGTGGTAGCGGTCGGCGGCGACACCGTCCGCTGCTGCGACACCAAGGGCCGGGTCACGGTCAACGGCACCCCGCTCATCGAGCCGTACGTGCACCCCGGAAACCCGCCCTCCGAGCTGAAGTTCACGGTGAACGTCCCCACCGGACGGATCTTCGTCATGGGCGACCACCGCTCCAACTCGGCGGACTCGCGCTACCACCTGGACGAGCCGTACCGCGGCACGGTCTCGGAGGACAACGTCGTGGGCCGGGCCGTGCTCATCGCCTGGCCGTTCAGCCACTGGCAGTTCCTCAACGAGCCCGACACCTTCGCCACCGTGCACGACGCGCCGGGCGCGAAGGCGTCGGCAGCGGATGCAGCGCATAGGGTGTCATCCGAGAGTTTGGCCGTACTCCCGACCCCTGCGGAACTCCCGCTCGTTATGGGAGTGGTGGGCCTGCACCGGTTGACGGGCGGGCGAGAGCGCGGAGTGAGGAGCAGATGTGGGGGACTTGGCGGTCGGCGCGCGGTCCGGAACCGAAGAGCCCGAAGAGCCCGCGGGGCGCGGTGAGTCCGCGCAGCAGGCGATGAGTTCCGTACATCAGCCACAGGCGCAGTCAGGCGGGTCCGCACCCGGCCGGCCGCGCACCGATCTATCGAAGCCGTCGGACGCAGCGGCCGACGAGGAGGCGACCGGCAGCGTGACCAAAGGCAAGAAGCCGCGTGCCTTCTGGAAGGAACTGCCGATCCTCATCGGCATCGCCCTGCTCCTCGCCCTGCTGATCAAGACGTTCCTGGTGCAGGCGTTCTCCATCCCGTCCGACTCCATGCAGGACACTCTCCAGCGCGGGGACCGGGTGTTGGTCGACAAGCTGACGCCGTGGTTCGGCTCCAAGCCGCAGCGCGGCGAGGTCGTCGTCTTCCACGACCCGGGTGGCTGGCTCAACGAGACGCCCACGCCGCAGCCCAACCCCGTCCAGAAGGTCCTCAGCTTCATCGGCCTGATGCCTTCGGCCGAGGAGAAGGACCTGATCAAGCGGGTCATCGCGGTCGGCGGAGACACCGTCGAATGCCAGGGCGTCGGCCCCGTCAAGGTCAACGGCAAGGCCCTCAAGGAAGACTCCTACGTCTTCCCCGGAGCCACCCCCTGCGGCGACCGCCCGTTCGGCCCGATCCACGTTCCCAAGGGCCGGATCTGGGTGATGGGCGACCACCGAGACGACTCCCTCGACTCCCGGTACCACCAGAACCTCAAGGGCAACGGCACGGTCTCCGAGGACGAGGTCGTCGGCCGCGCCTTCACCATCGCCTGGCCGATCAACCGCTGGGCAACCCTCCCCGTACCGGACACCTTCGACCAGCCCGGGATCAACAAGGCAATGGGTGCGGCTCCGGCCGCGCTGGGCCTGGCCGGCGCGGTCCCGCTCGTGATCTGGCGTCGCCGGAGGCTGACCGCAGCGCGTAACCCCAGGTAAGGTGCCGTCCCGGATCTTCGACGCGGGCTCGTCCCGCGGGGCGGGAGCGCTGGGATGAGCAGCAGTACGGAACGTACGACGGACGGCCGCGGCCGGACCACGGGCAGTGTGCTGTCCGGTCTGGCCGTGGCCGTCGGCTGTGCGCTGTTCCTGGGCGGCTTCGTTTGGGGGGCGCTGGTCTACCGTCCGTACACGGTGCCGACCGACTCCATGTCGCCCACCATCGCCGCGGGCGCCCGGGTCCTGGCGGAGAAGGTGAGCGGCTCCGAGATACGCCGCGGCGACATCGTCGTCTTCAAGGACGCCACCTGGGGCGACCTGCCGATGGTCAAGCGGGTCGTCGGCGTCGGCGGCGACACGGTCGCCTGCTGCACCAAGAAGGGCCTGCTGACGGTCAACGGAACCCCCGTCGAGGAGCCGTACCTCCAGAGCGACGGCCCCGCCTCGCCCATCGGCTTCAAGGCCGCCGTCCCCACCGGCCAGCTCTTCCTCCTCGGTGATCACCGCAACGACTCCCTCGACTCCCGCGTCCACCTCACCGACGGCGACCACGGCTCCGTACCGCGCAGCGCAGTCGCCGCCCGGGTCGACGCCCGCGCCTGGCCGCTCGACAGCATCGGCATGCTCCAGCGCCCCGCGAGCTTCGCCGCGCTCCCCGGCGGCACCTCGCAGCCGGGACCGCTCAGGCCCCTCGTTCTCGCGGTCGTCGCCGGGGCCGTGCTCATTCTTGGGGGTGCGGCATACGGGCCGATCGCACGGCGGAAGGGGCGTGGACGTGGGTGAGCGGGAGCAGGGGCCGGAGCCGTGGCAGGAAAGCGGGCGGGGACGGGGGCTGGCCGGGGATGCCGGTGAGGTTGTCTGTGAGGGGGCTGGCGAAGCCGCTGCGACCAAGGTGACCGCTGTGACCGTTCCGGTCACTGAGACCGCTGCGGCTGGGCAAGCCACGGCGGTGCGTCGGGTCTCCCGGGTCGTGCTGCTCGACTCGGATGGCCGGATCCTGTTGCTGCACGGCTTCGAACCGGACCGTCCGACCGAAACCTGGTGGTTCACCCCCGGCGGCGGCCTGGAGGGCACCGAGACCCGAGAAGACGCAGCCCTCCGCGAACTCGCCGAGGAGACCGGTATCACCGAGGCCACCCTCGGCCCCCTCTTGTGGAAGCGCCGCTGCGCCTTTCCCTTCGACGGGCGACGCTGGGAGCAGGACGAGTGGTACTACCTGGCCCGGACGGACCGGACCGTCACCGACACCGCCGGCCACACGGACCTGGAACGACGCAGCGTCTCGGGACTGAAGTGGTGGACCTCGGAGGAACTGTCGGCGTCGCATGAGACGGTGTATCCGACCAGACTCGCCGAGCTGCTGCGCACACTGCTCGACGAAGGGCCCCCGAGTGCGCCGGTGCTCCTGGAGACCGAGAGGGTCTGACGCACAATAGGGGGACGCACGGCTGAAGGGGATCTGCCATGAGCGCCGAGGACCTCGAAAAGTACGAGACCGAGATGGAGCTGAAGCTCTACCGGGAGTACCGCGACGTCGTCGGGCTGTTCAAATACGTGATCGAGACCGAGCGTCGCTTCTACCTCACCAATGACTACGAGATGCAGGTGCACTCGGTCCAGGGTGAAGTGTTCTTCGAGGTCTCAATGGCCGACGCCTGGGTCTGGGACATGTACCGGCCAGCTCGGTTCGTCAAGCAGGTGAGAGTACTCACGTTCAAGGACGTGAACATCGAAGAGCTGAACAAGAGCGATCTGGATCTTCCGGGTAGCTGAGGATCTTCTGCGGGTCGGTGGTCGGCTTCCGGGCTGCGGTCGCTGCCGGCTGTCCGGACGGTGCCGTGCGTCGCCCTGACGGGTGACGGAGTTATCCACAGCCGGGCGGTTATCCACCAAGATCCAATAGATCTGCGCGGAGGCGTCACAGTCGGTGCCGGAGGTGGTACCGCATGAACGCCACACACACCGGCCGACAGGCCGTGGACGCAGTAGCACGCACCGGGGAGCACACGCCGGGGAACGGCGACCCCACCCGCACGCACCACAAGGGCGGGACAGGGGGCGGAGACCTCGGGTTGGACACGGACGCCCGTGAGGCAGAGGCCCTAGAGCGTGGGCCAGAAGCCGTGAGCCGTGGCTCACGGAACGAGAATCCTGGCCCAGGGACTGAGAACTGTGGGTCACGGACCGCTGGCGGCGCCGTCGGGGCCGTGAGCAGCGGGTCCGGGACAGGGAACCGTAGGCGCGGAAGGCGGCCCGGGGACCAGCCCCCGACAGCGGTCGGAGACCATCCACCGACGGCGGCCGAGGGCCGTCCACGGGCATCGCGTACAGCGCCCGCGGCGCGGCCGACGCCAACAGCGCAGCCAGCGAAGACACGGCAACCTGCCCCACCGACGACGTCCCGCAACGCCCTCGGCCGCTACGGCGAGGACCTGGCCGTCCGACGGCTCATCGAAGCCGGAATGCGGATCCTCCACCGCAACTGGCGCTGCCGCGAGGGAGAAATCGACATCGTCGCCGCCGACGGCGACACCCTGGTCGTCTGCGAGGTCAAGACCCGCCGCGCAGGCTGGTACGAACACCCCATGGCGGCAGTCCGAGCGGAGAAGACCGCCCGACTGCGCCTCCTCGCCGAACGCTGGCTGGAACGGCACGGCGGCCCACCGCCCGGGGGCGTCCGCATCGACGTCATCGGCGTCCTGCTGCCCGCCCGCGGCGCCCCCGTGGTCGAACACGCAAAGGGGGTGGCGTGATGGGATTCGCCCGCACCTGCTCCGTCGCGCTCGTAGGCGTCGAAGGAGTCGTCGTCGAAGTCCAAGCCGACCTGGAACCCGGCGTGGCCGCCTTCACGCTCGTCGGGCTCCCCGACAAGAGCCTGGTCGAGTCCAAGGATCGCGTCCGAGCCGCCTTGGTCAATTCCGGCGCTGACTGGCCGCAGAAGAAGCTCACCGTCGGCCTCAGCCCCGCATCCGTCCCGAAGAGCGGAAGTGGCTTCGACCTCGCCGTGGCCTGCGCAGTCCTCGGCGCCGCCGAACGACTCGACCCCCGCGAACTCACCGACCTGATGATGATCGGCGAACTCGGCCTCGACGGCCGCGTCCGCCCCGTCCGTGGCGTACTGCCCGCAGTGCTCGCCGCCGCCGATGCCGGATACCGCCAGGTCGTCGTGCCGGAACAGACCGTCGCCGAAGCCTCGCTCGTCCCCGGCGTCTCGGTCCTCGGCATCCGCAGCCTGCGGCAACTCATCGCCGTCCTCGCCGACGAACCGGTCCCCGAAGAGGAAAATCCCCTCGACGAAGGCCGCCCCGACCCGCTCCTGGCCGGGCTCGTCATGCCCGGCACCGGCATCACCGCGGGCCTGCCACAGGGCGACCACACCCCCGACCTCGCCGATGTGGCGGGCCAACACAATGCCCGGCGCGCCCTGGAAGTGGCCGCCGCCGGACGCCACCACATCTTTTTCAAGGGCCCACCGGGAGCTGGCAAGACCATGCTTGCCGAACGGCTCCCCGGACTGCTGCCGCCCTTGACACCCAAGGAATCCCTGGAGGTCACCGCCGTCCACTCGGTCGCCGGCACCCTTCCACCAGGGCAGCCACTGGTCCACCGCCCGCCCTACTGCTCCCCGCACCACTCGGCGACCATGGCCTCACTGGTCGGCGGCGGAACCGGCCTGCCCCGCCCAGGAGCCGTCTCACTCGCCCACCACGGCGTGCTCTTTCTCGACGAAGCCGCCGAATGCAGCCCACGCGTCCTGGATGCCCTACGCCAACCACTCGAATCCGGCCATGTCGTCGTGGCGCGCGCCGGCGGCATGCTGCGGATGCCCGCGCGTTTTCTGCTCGCCCTCGCAGCCAACCCGTGCTCCTGCGGGCGACACGGAACCACCGCCGGCGGCTGCGAATGCCGCCCCTCTTCGATCCGCCGCTATCGTGCCCGGCTCTCGGGGCCGTTGATGGACCGGGTGGACCTGCGGATCGCCGTGGAGCCGGTCGCCCGCTCCGAACTCATCGCATTCGGCCGCGGTGCCGAATCCACCGCCACCGTCGCCGAACGCGTCCGCGCCGCCCGCCAACGCGCCGCGGCCCGCCTCAACGACACGCCCTGGCAGACCAACAGCGAGGTACCGGGCCACGAACTGCGTACCCGCTGGCCGGTACACCCCGGCGCCCTCGCCCAGGCCGAACGCGACCTGGAATGCGGGCTCCTGACGGCCCGCGGTTTCGACCGCGTCCTGCGTGTCGCCTGGACCGCCGCCGATCTCGCCGGCCGTGATCGTCCGACGAAGGAGGACGTCAACTGGGCACTGGAGCTCCGCACGGGCGTACGGCGCGGCGCGGTGACGACGGGATCGACAGCGGGAGGGGGCCCAGGCGCGGGGGCCGGAGCGGGCACGGTCGCGGCCGTGAGGCCGAGCACACCAGCGAGGGCCGGCGCACGGGCGGAAGCACGGGGCGAAGGGTCGCCAGAAGCTGGGACGGAAGAGGAATCCGAGACAGGGACAGAGCGGACGGAGACGGCAGCGACCACGGCCGGAACACCGACGGTGAGAGGACCGGGGGAGAGGCTCCGGAAGACACCGGATCCCCGCCCACGGGTCGCACTCGTCCGCCCCGTGGAGAGCCGAGGCGAACGATGAACTCCATCGACGAATGGGGCTTCGTCACGGACGGAGCGGGGCAGGAACCGGAACCCTGCCCGGAGCGTGGATCGAAGCCGGGATCTGAAGCGGAACCCGCGACCGACTCGGGATCGGGAGAGGGAGCGAATTCGAGGGCGGCATCGGAGGCGGAACCCGGTGGCCACTGCCCCACCCGCCGCGCCCTCGCGGGTCCGCACTGTCCCACCAGCACGCCAACCTCGCCGCCGGCCGCAACGCCCGCCGCAACCAGAAAACGTCCCGCTGCCCACCGGGCACGCACAGCGCACCCAGCCCGTGACACCTACGAACCGCAGCGAGCGGCCCGCGCCGCACTCACCCGCATCCTCGAACCCGGCGACGAAACGGCTGGCCGCTGGCTGCGCGAGATGGGCCCGGTGGCCCTTTGGCACGCACTGTCCCAAGACAACGCGCCACCACCCATCGGCTCCAGTCCGACCAAGGTCGCGGGACTCCGACTGCGTGCCGAGCGGGCCCGTCCCGCCGCAGATCTCGCCGCCGTCGCCGCGCTCGGCGGCCGCTTCCTCTGCCCCGGCGACGACGAATGGCCCGGCCAACTGGACGACCTCGGCGACGCCCGCCCCATCGGCCTCTGGGTACGCGGCCGGGCCAACCTACGGATCTGGGCACTGCGCTCGGTGGCTGTGGTGGGAGCACGCGCCTGTACCGACTACGGCGCCCACCTCGCCACCACCCTCGGCGCCGGACTCGCCGACCGCGGCTGGACCATCGTCTCCGGAGCCGCGTACGGCGTCGACGGCGCAGCCCATCGCGGCGCTCTCGCCGCGGACGGCCCGACCATCGCCGTCCTCGCCTCCGGCGTCGACCACTCCTATCCGCGCGGACACACCGAGTTGATCGACCGCATCGCCGAACAGGGGCTGGTGGTAGCCGAGTTGCCGCCTGGCGACCACCCCACCCGCAGCCGGTTCGTCCAGCGCAACCGCGTCATCGCCGCCCTCACCCGCGGCACCGTCGTCGTGGAAGCCGAACTCCGCAGCGGTTCACTGGTCACCGCACGGCGCGCGCTGGCCCTCGGGCGCTTCACGATGGGCATGCCAGGCCCGGTCACCAGCGGATTATCCGCCGGAGTGCATCAACTCCTGCGCGGCGAGGCGACGGTGGTCACCGACGCCGACGAGGTCATCGAGCTCGTCGGCAGCATCGGTGACCTCGCCCCCGAGCGCCGTGGCCCGACCCACGCCCGCGACCTGCTGGACCCCATCGCCCGCCGCGTACTCGAAGCGCTGCCCGCACGCGGCGGCATGGATACCGACCACCTGGCCCGGGAGTCGGGCACGCCCCGCGACCTCACCCGCGGCAAGCTCTTTGAGCTCCAGTCCCTCGGATTCGTTCAAAGGTGCGGTGAGCGCTGGGAGTTGGTGCGACGCGTCAACTCGACCGGAGGTTCCCGGCGAGGCGGTACTTGACCTGGCGCGAACGGGTGAAAGGGTGAGGGGAATGACCGCAGAATCCAGATTTGCCGTGCTTCGGTGCGTGCAGCCGGCCCGTTGGGCGTCGACGACACGGCCCAGCGCACGTGCGGGTTTCCGCCCGCCACAACGCCACGACCGTCCGCATCGCCCTCCAGGAATGCATCCCAGGCGAACGCGTCGCAGGCACTCCTTCCGAGTGCCGCCGTGCCGCGCGAAGTAACCCCGGGGTGCGGGCAGCGGAACGTATCTGCGCACACCCAACCCACCTTCCTCGCACACCGCGACGTCGCGGTCACGCTACGCTCACGACAGTTCAAGCCTCACACATCCACCCACCCCCGTCTCGGCAGAACGGCTCAAGGCGACGAATGCCCCAGCACACCTCCGGGTCTGACCGCGCGGCAGTACCACCCGCCGCGCGCGGCAGCGTGCGCCCCGCCCCGCCCACCTCGGTCGACGAGCTGTGGCGCTCCTACAAGGCGTCAGGCGACGGACGCCTGCGGGAACAGCTGATCCTGCACTACTCGCCACTGGTCAAATACGTCGCCGGCCGTGTCAGCGTCGGACTGCCGCCCAACGTCGAGCAGGCCGACTTCGTCTCCTCCGGAGTCTTCGGACTGATCGACGCCATCGAGAAGTTCGAGCCCGAACGCTCCATCAAGTTCGAGACGTACGCCATCACCCGTATCCGCGGCGCAATGATCGACGAACTGCGCGCCCTGGACTGGATCCCCCGATCCGTACGACAGAAGGCCCGGGCCGTGGAACGCGCCTACGCCACCCTCGAAGCGCAGCTGCGCCGTACGCCGACCGAGGCGGAGGTCGCCGGCGAGATGGGCATCCCGCTGGAGGAACTCCACGGCGTCTTCAGCCAGCTGTCCCTGGCGAACGTCGTAGCGCTGGAAGAACTCCTCCACGTCAGCGGCGAGGGCGGTGAACGCCTCAGCCTGATGGACACCCTGGAGGACACCGCCGCCGAGAACCCCGTCGAGATCGCCGAGGACCGCGAACTACGGCGGCTGCTGGCACGCGCCATCAACACCCTGCCCGACCGTGAGAAGACCGTGGTCACCCTCTACTACTACGAGGGGCTCACCCTTGCGGAGATCGGCAACGTGCTCGGTGTCACCGAGAGCAGGGTCAGTCAGATCCACACCAAGTCCGTACTCCAGCTCCGCGCGAAACTGGCGGACGTGGGGCGCTGAACGCCGGGGCTTGTATGGGGCCGAGCTGGCTATGGGGCGGCTGGGAGTGGTGCCGGACCCTGCGAGGGGCGATCGGGCTCCCGGACCGACGTGGGGCCGCAGGTTGATGGTGGCCGACCGGACATGGCCCAGGGGCGGGGAGGGCAGAGTGGCAGGGCCCAGGATCGAGCGCTGGTTGCCCAGCTGCGCGGTCGGCTGCGCCCCGAGGCCGGCGGACCCACCGGACGCCGATGAGCGCACCGGCACCGATTCGTGTCGCGATGCGGCGTGCTACGGCGAGGAGGCCATCCGTACAGTGGTGGCGTGCCCAGGATTCGAGCGGCCTCGGTGGCCGAGCACCGGACGATGCAGCGCGGCGCCCTCTTGGACGCCGCCCGTACCTTGCTGTCCGAGGGTGGAACGGAGGCGCTGACCTTCCCTGCCCTCGCCGAACGGACGGGGCTCGCGCGCTCGTCCGTATACGAGTACTTCCGCTCACGGGCGGCCGTCGTCGAAGAACTGTGCGTCGTCGACTTCCCCGTATGGGCCGCGGAGGTCGAGGCCGCGATGGAGGGCGCCGAGTCGCCCGAGGCGAAGGTCGAAGCGTATGTGCGCCGGCAGCTGGCACTGGTCGGCGACCGCCGCCACCGCGCCGTCGTCGCCATCTCCGCAGGGGAACTGGACGCCGGCGCCCGGGAGAAGATCCGCGCCGCGCACGGCGGACTGATCGCCATGATCGTCGAGGCGTTGGCCGCCCTCGGTCACACCCAGCCCCGCCTCGCCGCGATGCTGCTCCAGGGGGTCGTGGACGCCGCGGTACGCCGTATCGAACTCGGCGCCGCCGAAGACCCGGACGAGATCACCGAGGCAGCGGTGGCGATGGCCCTCAACGGGGTGCGTGGCTGAAATCCGGCAGGGGCTCGGGGATCGCCCTGATGGCCCTGGGCAGGCAGAGGGCGTTTCGTCTTCCGAGGCATGGTTCCTGGTGGGGCTTTTTGGTGGGGCTACTCCTTTGCGCCTGTTTCCCTCCGCCCCGGGGGCCCCGCCCCCCCCGCCCCCCCGCCCCTCCTCCACCCCACCCGAAACGCTCGTTCAGCCCGCAGCCCGCAGCCCGCAGCCCGCAGCCCGCAGCCCGCAGCCCGCAGCCCAAAGCGGTCTGGTGTCGCTGCTCCGGTGTCGCGCGGGTGTCTTCTTTACGCCGAATCGGCCGTACTCCTTCACGCCGTTCGCGTGGGCATCTCCTCCCTCTCACGCGCGTGCTGTTCTTCACGGCTACTCGCCGCGCCGTATGTGGTCCAGCTGCCTCCTCCTGCTCGTAGCCCATGGGGCAGAGCCACGCCGCCTGGCCGTACTCGTCCTCCTTGGCCCATGGCGGAGGCGACCGAATGCCCACAGTGCGATGCCGGTGAGCGCGACCGCACCGAGCAGGGCAGCGCTCGTGATGCCTGCCGATGAGTCCTTCGCTGCATGGGCCGTTGGCTCCGGCTGCTCACGATGTGGACGGTCGGGTCCGGGTTCCGGGACTGGCCTTGCTTCGGGGACGCCGAATACCGGGAGCAGCCGTGAGTGGCCGTTACGGAGTGCGGTTGGCGGCAGCAGTGAGAGGGGGTTCAGGTATGTCGCACCGCGCCGCAGGCCCCAGTGGAGGCACGGGGCGCGGCAGTGATAAGGGCCGCCTTCCAGTACGCCGACGGGCTGGCCGGCGGTGACGCGCTGGCCTTCGCGGGAGGTGGCGCGGACCGGTTCGTACGTCGTGCGTAAGGGCGGATGGCCCGAGCGGGACACTTCGATGGTGAGGACGCCACGGCCGGCGACGGTGCCGGCGAACGCGACCTGTCCAGGCGTGGCGGCTTTGACGACGGAGCCGTCGGCCGCCGCCAGGTCTACGCCCCGGTGTCCCGCAGCCCAGGGGGTCGGTGGGGGTTCCCAACCACGCAACACCGCGGGTCGTGTCCCGGCAGGGCCGTCGACGGGCCAGGAGCGCTCTGATGTCGGAGCTGCTGGGCTGGTGGCCCGAGCCACCTCGACGTGTGCGGTTGAAGCCTTGGCCACGCCTGCCTCGCCGATCACTCCCACAGTCGGTACGGCGGACAGAGCGCACATAGCGAGAACGGGGAGTGGATACCGCTTTCCTCGGTGGTCCCGAGCTGCGGAAGGTGCCCGCTCCGGAACCGTCCGATTCGGTGCCGGTCCGTCCGTCGAGCTTGCTGGGGGGCCGTGGCGCCGGCCCAGCGGGTGTCGCGGAACCGTGCGCTGGATGTCGGGACGCCGGGCAACCGGTCCGGTCCGCTGTCCTCGCCGCATGTGCTGCTTTCGCGTCGGGGTGGAACCTCGCGGACCGGTCAGGTGCTGTCGTAGGGACGGAGGGCATGTGGGGCGGGGGTGCCGGGATTGCCGCTCGGTGCGGCCGGTGAGTCGTCGCATGTGTTGACCATGGCGGATGCGGAACCGGCGTGGGGATCTTGGTCAAAAGCTGTGGATGACGGGCCGCTTGTGGATAACGGCGTCACTCGACAGGGGCGCGAAATGGTGCGTGTCGCCCGGTGCATCGCCCGTCCCGTACACTTCTGATGGCGATCCGGGTCACCGGGTCGACTTCGCACGCCCCGCCACCAGTGCACCAGTCCCTTTCGGGCAGCACGTCGGCCGCGCTCTCGGTCCTCGGAAGGTTCCACACGGTTCCTCCCCTGGCAGGCGCGTCGGGGCGTCAGGCACTGCGGCCGGCCGGTCGCAGTGGAACCGAGAAACAAGGAGTACGGCCATGGCCGTCGTCACGATGCGGGAGCTGCTGGAGAGCGGCGTCCACTTCGGTCACCAGACCCGCCGCTGGAACCCGAAGATGAAGCGTTTCATCTTCACCGAGCGCAACGGCATCTACATCATTGACCTGCTCCAGTCGCTGTCGTACATCGACCGCGCCTACGAGTTCGTCAAGGAGACCGTTGCCCACGGCGGCTCGGTCATGTTCGTCGGTACGAAGAAGCAGGCCCAGGAGGCCATCGCTGAGCAGGCGACCCGCGTGGGCATGCCCTACGTGAACCAGCGCTGGCTCGGCGGCATGCTGACCAACTTCTCGACCGTCTACAAGCGTCTGCAGCGCCTCAAGGAGCTGGAGCAGATCGACTTCGAGGATGTGGCCGCCTCCGGCCTCACCAAGAAGGAGCTCCTGGTCCTCTCCCGCGAGAAGGCCAAGCTGGAGAAGACCCTTGGCGGTATCCGCGAGATGCAGAAGGTGCCCAGCGCCGTCTGGATCGTGGACACCAAGAAGGAGCACATCGCCGTCGGTGAGGCGCGCAAGCTCAACATCCCGGTTGTCGCGATCCTCGACACCAACTGCGACCCGGACGAGGTCGACTACAAGATCCCGGGTAACGACGACGCGATCCGCTCCGTCACCCTGCTCACCCGCGTGATCGCCGACGCCGTCGCCGAGGGCCTGATCGCCCGTTCCGGCGCCGCCACCGGCGACCAGAAGCCGGGCGAGAAGGCCGGTGAGCCGCTGGCCGAGTGGGAGCGCGACCTGCTCGAAGGCGACAAGAAGTCTGACGAAGAGGCCGCCAAGGTCGAGGCCCCGGCCGCCGAAGCCGAGCAGCCGGCCGCCGAGGCCGACGCTCCGGCTGCCGAGGCCGAGAAGCCGGCCGAGCAGGGCTGACCTCCAGGACCGGTTGATGACGGCGGGGGAGAGTGCCACAAGCGCCTCCCCCGTCGTTCACCCGTAGATCTTTCGACTTTCGCGATTCCGAGAAGAGATTCACAGACCATGGCGAACTACACCGCCGCTGACGTCAAGAAGCTCCGCGAGCTCACCGGCGCCGGCATGATGGACTGCAAGAAGGCCCTGGATGAGGCCGAGGGCAACGTCGACAAGGCCGTCGAGGTCCTGCGCGTCAAGGGTCAGAAGGGCGTCGCCAAGCGCGAGGGCCGCTCCGCCGAGAACGGCGCTGTGGTCTCCCTGATCGCCGACGACAACACCTCCGGCATCATCGTGGAGCTGAAGTGCGAGACGGACTTCGTCGCCAAGGGTGAGAAGTTCCAGTCCGTCGCCAACGCCCTCGCCGCGCACGTCGCCAAGACCAACCCGGCCGACATCGAGGCCCTGCTCGCCTCCGAGATCGAGGCTGGCAAGACCGTCCAGGCGTTCGTCGACGAGGCCAACGCGAACCTCGGCGAGAAGATCGTCCTGGACCGCTTCGCGCAGTTCGCCGGCGGCTACGTGACGGCGTACATGCACCGCACCATGCCTGACCTGCCGCCGCAGATCGGTGTCCTCGTCGAGCTCGACAAGGAGAACGCCGAGGTCGCCAAGGGCATCGCGCAGCACATCGCCGCCTTCGCCCCGAAGTACCTCTCCAAGGAGGACGTCCCGGCCGAGGTCGTCGAGGCCGAGCGTCGCGTCGCCGAGGAGACCACCCGCGCCGAGGGCAAGCCCGAGGCCGCACTGCCGAAGATCGTCGAGGGTCGCCTCAACGGCTTCTTCAAGGACGCGACGCTGCTCGGTCAGCCGTACGCGCTCGACAACAAGAAGTCCGTCGAGAAGGTCCTCCAGGAGGCCGGTGTCACCCTGAAGCGCTTCTCGCGCATCAAGGTCGGCATCTGAGCCTGCCGCGAAGGCAGCGAATGACTTACGGCCCCGCTAGGGTCGTACGCAGTCGGCCGCTCATCGGTCGGCCGCAGATGTGACGAGGAGGCCATTGCCGGACAGGGATCTGACCAAGACCCACGGCAATGGCCTTCTTCGTATGTGCACGAGGAGAGCTCAATGAATCACGGTGCCGACGGCGCGGACACACACAAAGCCGGGAACGGCGGCAGGCGGCGCTTCCTTCTGAAGCTGTCGGGCGAGGCGTTCGCCGGTGGCGGAGGACTGGGTGTCGACCCCGATGTCGTGCACGCCATCGCCCGCGAGATCGCCGCGGTGGTTCGTGACGGCTATGAGATCGCCATCGTGATCGGCGGCGGCAACTTCTTCCGCGGTGCCGAACTGCAGCAGCGCGGTATGGACCGGGCCCGCTCCGACTACATGGGCATGCTCGGTACGGTCATGAACTGCCTGGCCCTCCAGGACTTCCTGGAGAAGGAGGGCATCGACTCCCGCGTCCAGACGGCGATCACCATGGGCCAGGTCGCGGAGCCGTACATCCCGCTGCGCGCGGTGCGCCACCTGGAGAAGGGCCGGGTCGTCATCTTCGGCGCCGGCATGGGCATGCCGTACTTCTCCACCGACACCACCGCCGCCCAGCGCGCCCTGGAGATCGACGCCGAGGCCATGCTGATGGGCAAGAACGGTGTGGACGGGGTCTACGACTCCGACCCCAAGCGGAACCCGGACGCGGTCAAGTTCGACGCCCTTGAATACGGCGAGGTCATCACCCGCGACCTGAAGGTCGCCGATGCCACCGCCATCACGCTGTGCCGGGACAACAAGCTCCCGATCCTCGTGTTCGAACTGCTCGCCGAGGGGAACATCGCGCGTGCGGTGAAGGGTGAGAAGATCGGCACGCTCGTCAGCGATCAGAACACCCGGGCCTGACGGCCTCAACTGCCGTGATTCCGCACGGGCGTCGGCCCGTGCGGGCGGCAACCCCCGGTCGTGGGAAGACCTCGGTACGGGGATGGACAACCGCCTGCCGGTCGGACACCGTGCAGGAGAAGACGCGCGGCAGGGGCGAGGCTCTGCTTCTTACCGAAAAGACCAGGAGCAAGTGGTGATCGAAGAGATCCTCCTCGAAGCCGAGGAGAAGATGGAGAAGGCCGTCGTGGTCGCCAAGGAGGACTTCGCCGCGATCCGCACCGGGCGTGCGCACCCGGCGATGTTCAACAAGATCGTGGCGGACTACTACGGTGCCATGACGCCCATCAACCAGCTGGCATCGTTCTCGGTTCCGGAGCCGCGGATGGCCGTGGTGACCCCGTTCGACAAGAGCGCACTGCGCAACATCGAGCAGGCGATCCGTGACTCGGACCTCGGCGTCAACCCGAGCAACGACGGCAACATCATCCGTGTGACGTTCCCGGAGCTCACCGAGGAGCGCCGCCGCGAGTACATCAAGGTCGCCAAGAACAAGGCCGAGGACTCGAAGATCTCGATCCGCAGCGTGCGGCGCAAGGCCAAGGAATCGCTCGACAAGCTTGTCAAGGACAAGGAGTCGGGCGAGGACGAGGTACGTCGCGCCGAGAAGGAGCTCGACGACATCACCGCGAAGTACGTCGCGCAGGTGGACGAGCTCCTCAAGCACAAGGAATCCGAGCTCCTAGAGGTCTGATGAACGAGTCATCCTGGGGGACCCCGCCCGGCGCCGGCCAGTGGGGACCGCCCGATCACGGCCCGGCCGCCTCGCTGCGCGGTGCGGCGCCCCCCGTCCCGGCGGGTCCCCTGCACGACGGGGGCGGCGCGGCGCAGACTCGGCCCATGCCCATCGTGCCCGAGCCGGGCGGACACCAGGACGACCATCGGGACATCCGGGATAACTCGGACGACCGGGGGGCTGCTCGCCGGAGCGGCCCCCTGTTCCGCGACGACAGGCCGCAGGAGCCCATGCCCACCTCGCTCCCCGGGTCCGACAACGACCCAGTGAAACCGCAGAAGAAGAGCGCGGGGCGCAATCTGCGCGCCGCCATAGGGGTCGGTGTCGGACTCGGCGCGGTCATCCTCGCTTCGCTCTTCGTCTACAAGCCGGTGTTCATCGGCGTCATAGCGATCGCCGTTGTCGTGGGCCTGTGGGAACTGACCTCGCGGCTGGCGGAGCGCAAGGACATCCGGGTGCCGCTGGTCCCGCTCGCGATCGGCGGCACCGCCATGGTGGTCGCCGGATACGTGCGCGGCGCCGAGGGGGCATGGGTGGCGATGGCGCTCAGCGCGCTCGCCGTCCTCGTCTGGCGGATGACCGAGGCGCCCCAGAACTACCTCCGGGACGTCACCGCCGGAGTCTTCGCGGCCTTCTACGTCCCGTTCCTGGCAACCTTCGTGGCCCTGATGCTGGCGGCCGCGGACGACGGGCCGCAGCGGGTGCTGACCTTCCTGTTGCTGACGGTCGTCAGTGACACCGGGGCCTACGCGGTCGGCTGGCGCTTCGGGAAGAAGAAGCTCGCGCCGCGGATCAGCCCCGGTAAGACCCGCGAGGGACTCGTCGGCGCGGTGCTCTTCGCGATGGCGGCGGGCGCGCTGTGCATGCAGTTCCTGATCAAGGATGGCGTTTGGTGGCAGGGCTTGCTGCTCGGCCTCGCGGTCGCGGTCAGCGCCACCCTCGGTGACCTCGGCGAATCCATGATCAAGCGGGATCTGGGCATCAAGGACATGGGCACCCTGCTGCCCGGCCACGGCGGCATCATGGACCGACTGGACTCCCTGCTGCCGACCGCCCCCGTGGTCTGGCTGCTATTCGTGATCTTCGTGGGATCGGGCTGAGCGCCGCCGGTTACCCTTGAAGGGCGCGTCGCACATTCGCGGCGCGCCCTTTCCGCCCCCGCGACCGCGGGGGTGATCCGTGAGGCCTCCTGGTTCCGGCTCTGTCCGGCCCCTGGTTCCGCGTCGGCAGAAGCCGCCCGGCCTCGTTGCGCAGAGGAGTTTCCGCTCATGGCCCGCCCCGCCCCGGGAGAACTGACGTTTGTCGCCCCCCGCGGCGCCAAGAAGCCCCCTCGGCACCTCGCCGACCTCAGCCCGGTGGAGCGCCGCGAGGCGGTGGCCGCGATCGGCGAGAAGCCGTTCCGCGCCAAGCAGCTGTCGCAGCACTACTTCGCCCGCTACGCGCACGACCCTGCGGAGTGGACCGACATCCCCGCCGCGGCGCGCGAGAAGCTGGCGGCGGAGCTGCTCCCGGACCTGATGTCGGTGGTGCGGCACATCTCGTGTGACGACGACACCACCCGCAAGACCCTGTGGCGACTGCACGACGGCACCCTCGTCGAGTCCGTCCTGATGCGCTACCCGGACCGGGTCACCATGTGCATCTCCTCGCAGGCCGGCTGCGGTATGAACTGCCCGTTCTGCGCCACCGGACAGGCCGGCCTGGACCGGAACCTCTCCACCGCCGAGATCGTGCACCAGATCGTCGACGGGATGCGGGCGCTGCGCGACGGCGAGGTGCCCGGTGGGCCGGCGCGGCTGTCCAACATCGTCTTCATGGGCATGGGCGAGCCGCTCGCCAACTACAAGCGGGTGGTCGGCGCCGTCCGGCGGTTGACCGACCCCGAGCCGGACGGGCTGGGCCTCTCCCAGCGCGGCATCACCGTCTCCACGGTCGGGCTGGTCCCGGCGATGCTGCGGTTCGCCGACGAGGGCTTCAAGTGCCGGCTCGCGGTGTCGCTGCACGCGCCCGACGACGAGCTGCGGGACACCCTCGTGCCGGTCAACACTCGCTGGAAGGTCCGCGAGGTGCTCGACGCGGCGTGGGAGTACGCCGAGAAGTCCGGTCGCCGGGTCTCGATCGAGTACGCCTTGATCCGCGACATCAACGACCAGGCATGGCGCGGTGACCTGCTGGGACGGCTGCTCAAGGGCAAGCGGGTCCATGTCAACCTCATTCCGCTCAATCCGACGCCGGGTTCGAAGTGGACCGCCTCGCGGCCCGAGGACGAGCTGGCGTTCGTGCGGGCCATCGAGGCACACGGCGTGCCCGTGACCGTTCGGGACACCCGGGGCCAGGAGATCGACGGTGCGTGCGGACAGCTCGCCGCCTCGGAGCGCTGAGCCACCCGCTGGTACGGTGTCGTCGAACAAATGCACATTCCGACAGGGGAGCGCCACAGCGCTGAGAGTGCGGACACGTCGTAGCCCTACGGCGCCCGCAGACCCTTGAACCTCGCCCGGGTCATTCCGGGTAGGAAGTTCGGTCGTCACTCATGCTGTTGCGCCCCGCCCACCGTCCGTTGCCGAACGTCACCGACGCAGAACGCAGCGGACACCGGGCGGGGCCGCGTCTCTTCCTGGCCAGCCAGGAGGAATCAGTGAGCACCACCAGCAGGATCACCGCGGCAGCGCTGGCTGCCGCGGCCGGTATGACCGCACTCGCCGGGTGCGGCAGCTCGGGTACCGGCGGCAGCAGCGCCGACGCCAAGACCGTCACGCTCGTCAGCCATGACTCGTTCAACGCCTCCAAGTCCGTCCTGGCCGCCTTCGAGAAGGAAAGCGGCTACAAGGTCAAGGTGCTCAGGGGCGGGGACGCCGGCAAAGCCGTCAACCAGGCGATCCTGTCCAAGGACAACCCGCAGGGCGACGTCTTCTTCGGCATCGACAACACCCTGCTCTCGCGCGGCCTGAACGCCGGCATCTTCACCCCCTACAAGGCCAAGGGCTTGGACGGCGTCCCGGCCGACCTGCAGCTCGACAAGGGCGCCCACCGGGTCACGCCCCTCGACTACGGCGACATCTGCGTCAACTACGACCGCGCTTACTTCACCCAGCACAAGCTCGCGCCGCCGCAGACCTTCGACGACCTGCTCAAGCCGCAGTACAAGGGGCTGCTCGTCACGGAGAACTCCGCCACCTCCTCTCCGGGGCTCGCCTTCCAACTCGGCACCATCGCCACCCACGGCGAAGCCGGCTGGCCGGACTACTGGAAGAAGCTCAAGGCCAACGGTGTCGAGGTCGTCGACGGCTGGGAGCAGGCGTACAACGAGCGCTTCTCGGGCTCCGCCGCCGGCAAGGGCAAGGGGGACAAGCCGCTGGTGGTCTCCTACGCCTCCAGCCCGCCCGCCGAGGTCATGGGCAAGAACCCCGCCCCCAAGGAGGCCCCGACCGGCGTCGCGACCGGCACCTGCTTCCGGCAGATCGAATTCGGCGGTCTGCTCAAGGGCGCCAAGAACGAGAAGGGCGGCAAGGCGCTGCTCGACTTCCTCCTGTCGAAGAAGTTCCAGGAGGACATGCCGCTGCAGATGTTCGTCAACCCGGCACGCACGGACGCCAAGGAGCCGGAGCTGTTCACCCGCTACGGCGCCAAGATCGACAAGCCGGCGGCGCTCGCACCGGAGACGATCGCCAAGAACCGTGACCAGTGGATCAAGCAGTGGTCCTCGCTCGTTCTGAAGTAGCCCGCAGCCGCCGCAGGGGGCCCGCGCGAGGAACGGCGGTACGGCTCGGGCTGATGGCCGTGCCACTCGCCTTCTTCGCGGTGTTCTTCGCGTACCCGGTCGCCGTGATCGTCGGCCGGGGGCTGAAGGACGGCGGACAGTGGCAGCTCGGCCGGTTCAGTGCGGTGCTCGGTGATCCGGACGTCCTCCACGTGCTGTGGTTCACCCTGTGGCAAGCCGCCGCCTCGACCGCGTTGACGCTGCTGGTCGCCCTGCCCGGCGCCTACGTTTTTGCGCGTTTCGACTTCCCCGGCAAGCAACTGCTGAGGGCGGTGGTGGCGGTGCCGTTCGTCCTGCCCACCGTCGTCGTCGGCTCCGCCTTCCTGGCGCTGGTCGGACGGGGTGGACTGCTGGACGACCTGTGGGGCGTTCGGCTGGACACCTCGGTATGGGCGATCCTGCTGGCGCACGTCTTCTTCAACTACGCGGTTGTCGTCCGTACCGTCGGCGGACTCTGGGCCCAGCTCGACCCGCGTCAGGAAGAGGCGGCACGGGTCCTGGGAGCCGGACGGTTCGCGGCCTGGCGGAAGGTGACGCTGCCCGCGCTGGGCCCGGCCGTTGCCGCCGCGGCGCTGATGGTGTTCCTCTTCACCTTCACCTCCTTCGGAGTCGTGCAGATCCTGGGTGGGCCGACCTTCTCCACGCTGGAGGTGGAGATCTACCGGCAGACCGCCGACTTCCTGGACCTGCCCACCGCCGCCGTCCTGACGTTGATCCAGTTCGCGGCCGTACTGGGCCTGTTGGCGCTGCACGCCTGGACCGTGCGACGCCGCGAATCCACCCTGCGACTCGTCGACGCCTCCCGGACCGCTCGCCGCCCGCACGGCCCGGGCCAATGGGCGCTGCTGTGGGGCACGCTCGCCCTCATCGCCGTGCTGCTCGTCCTGCCACTCGCCGTGCTCGTCGAGCGGTCCTTCGCCGGGCCGGACGGCTACGGGCTGGTCTTTTACGAGACGCTGCGTGACGCGGCGTCCGCCGACAGCACCTTTGCCGTCGCCCCCCTCGACGCCCTCTGGAACTCCCTCGCCTACGGCGCGGCGGCCACCGCGATCGCCCTCCTGATCGGCGGCCTGGCGGCGGCCGCACTCACCCGCTCCCGGGCGGAGACCGGTCCGTCCGGGCGGACACCGATGATCACCCGGCTCCTGCGTGGCTTCGACGGGCTGCTGATGCTGCCCCTCGGGGTCTCCGCCGTGACCGTCGGCTTCGGTTTCCTGATCACCCTCGACAAGCCGCCGCTGGACCTGCGGGCCTCCTGGTGGCTGGTGCCACTCGCGCAGGCCCTGGTGGGCGTGCCGTTTGTCGTCCGCACGATGCTGCCCGTCCTGCGGGCGGTCGACAGCCGGCTGCGGGAGGCAGCGGCCGTCCTCGGCGCCTCGCCCTGGCAGGTCTGGCGCGAAGTGGACCTGCCGATGGTCCGGCGGGCGCTGCTCATCGCGGCAGGCTTCGCCTTCGCCGTATCGCTCGGCGAGTTCGGCGCGACCGTCTTCATCGCACGGCCGGACCAGCCGACCCTGCCGGTGGCCGTCACACGACTGCTGGGCCGCGCGGGGGAGTTCAACTACGGCCAGGCGATGGCCCTGTCGACCATGTTGATGGTGGTGTGCGCGGGCGCCTTGCTGGCCCTGGAACGCATCCGCACCGACCACTCCGGGGAGTTCTAGATGACGGCACAGGCCGGGACCACGGCACCGGAAATGCTGCGGCTGGACGGCGTCACCGTCCACTTCGGCACGCCCGGCGCGCGCCCCGCCCTCGACGGGGTGGACCTGGACGTCGCCGCGCACGAAATCGTCTGCGTCCTGGGCCCCAGCGGGAGCGGCAAGTCCACTCTGCTGCGGGTGGTGTCCGGACTGCAGCACGCCGACGAGGGGGCGGTGCTGCTGGAGGGGCGCGACCAGGCGGGGGTGCCCACGCACCGGCGCGGCGTCGGGCTGATGTTCCAGGACCACCAGTTGTTCCCCCAGCGCGACGTCGCGGGAAACGTCGCGTTCGGGCTTCGGATGCGGCGATCTCCCCGTGCCGAGCAGGAACGCGCGGTCACCGAACTGCTGGACCTCGTCGGGCTGCCGGGCGCCGAGCGGAGGGCCGTGGCGTCGCTGTCCGGCGGCGAGCAGCAGCGGGTCGCGCTGGCCCGTGCGCTCGCCCCACGCCCGCGGCTGCTGATGCTGGACGAGCCGCTTGGGCAGCTGGATCGGGGGCTGCGTGAGCGCCTCGTCGTCGAACTGCGGCGACTCTTCCGAGAGTTGGGGACGACGGTGCTCGCCGTCACCCATGATCAGGGGGAGGCGTTCGCTCTCGCCGACCGGGTCGTGGTGATGCGGGACGGCCGGATCGCGCAGAGCGGCACCCCGCTGGAGGTCTGGCAGCGGCCCGCCACCGCATTCGTCGCCCGCTTCCTCGGCTTCGACAACGTGGTCGAGGCGACTGTGCAGGGCGAGTCCGCCGCCACCCCGTGGGGCAAGGTGCCGGTGCCGGACGGCACTCCGGACGGTTCCTGTCGCCTGCTCGTCCGCCCGGCCGGCGTCCGGCTGACCTCCGCGACGGATGGACTGCCCTGTACTGTCGCGGCCCGGACGTTCCGCGGCACGCATGTCGCGTTGCTGCTCCAACCGGCGAGCGGGCCACAGGTGGAGGCGGCGTGCCCACTTCGCGAGGCGCCTGAGACCGGGGAGCGGGTGGGGGTCTCCTTCGCCGCCGAGGACGTGGTGGTGCTGGACGACGCGGCGGAATGACTGTGCCGCGTACCGGTGTTGTGCCATGGATCGCTCCTGAAGGGGCGGGCGCCACTAGGCGCGCGGGGGAGGGTCGGGGCACCGGCCCTGCGGGACGACCAGCCCCAGCTCGTAGGCGAGGATCACCGCCTGGGCGCGGTCACGGAGACCCATCTTCGCGAAGAGCCGGTTGATGTGCGTTTTGACGGTGTGATCGGTGATCGTCAGTCGTGCGGCGATTTCCGCGTTGGACAACCCCTGGGCGATGTGGACGAGCACCTCCACCTCACGGCCGGTCAGTTCCCGCACCGTGCGCACGGGAACCGGCGCCGACCGCTGTTTGACGAACTCCGCGATCAGCCGCTTGGTCAACTCGGGCGCCAGCAGCGCATTGCCCTCCGCCACCACCCTTACGGCATGCAGGAGTTCGGGGAACGTGGTGTCCTTGAGGAGGAATCCACTGGCACCGGCCGCGAGCGCGTCATACACGTACTCATCGACTCCGAACGTCGTCAGCATCAGCGCCTTGGTGGCACCGCCGGACGCCTGAGTGATCTCACGGGCGGCTTCGATACCGTTCTTGTGCGGCATTCGAATGTCCAGCAGCGCGAGGTCGGGGCGCTGCTCCGCGGCGATCCGGACCGCCTGAACACCGTCCTCCGCCTCACCGACCACCTCGATGTCGTCCTGCGTTCCCAGGAGGTTGACGAACCCGGTGCGGACGATGGCCTGATCGTCGGCCACGATTGCTCTGATCACCACGGGAATTCCGCCTCTACGAGAAAGCCGCCGTCCGGGCCCGGGCTCGCGGTGAGCTTCCCACCAAGCAACGCCGCCCGCTCCTCCATGCCGGCCAGGCCATGGCCGGCATGGGCCACGCCTGGTGAGCCCGGCCCGTCATCCACAATGCGCACCGCCAGCCGGTCGGGCCGGTAGTCGATCTCCACCACCGCATGGGCTCCCGGCGCGTGCCGACGGACATTGGTCAGCCCCTCCTGCACGATGCGGTACGCCGACAACTCACAGGACGTGGGCAACTCGACCCGGTCACCGCTGATCCGCAGCTCCACCTCACCGCCCACCGACCGGTGCTGCGCTATCAGCTCGCCCAACGCGTCCAAGGTCGGTTGGGGCGCCGTACCGGTGCGGTCCTCGGCGTCCGTCCGCAGCACCCCCAGCAGCCGGCGCAGCTCCGCCATCGACGCGCGGGCAGACGTGGCGATCTGCTGAAAGCCCTCGCGGGCCTGCGGCGACAGATCCGGTGTGGTGTAGGTGGCGCTCTCCGCCTGCACGGCGATCACCGAGACGGAGTGCGACACGACGTCGTGCAATTCGCGGGCGATCGAAGCCCGTTCGGCCTCGGCGGCCTGACGCCGTTCCATCGCGAGGAGCCGGGCCTGCGCGGCCGTCCGCTCGCGCTGAGTCTCCTCGCGCGCGCGTACCGCGTCACCCATTGATACCGCGGCCAGGATCGCCACGGTCAGGACGAACCACTCGGCAAGCAGGTCGACGGAGTACGACCTCGGATGCCAGGACGCGATATGCCAGACATTCGCCGCGAGGGAGAGCGCCGAACCGGCACCGACGAGCAGCGCCGGATGCGCCACGCGGTGGCGTCCGAGGGTGTAGCACGCGACGAGTCCGCTGACGGCCGCCGCAATATAGAGGTCTGTCCCGGCGGCGAAACTCACCAGGACCGCTGCGGCCGAGAGGGCCGCGATGGCCGGGCGCGCACGACGCCACGGCAGCGCCGCCGCGGACAGCAGCACGCTCAGCGCGATCACCGGCGAGTGCCTTGGCACGACCACCAGCTCCACGGCCGCGAACGCCGTGAGCGTCCCGCCGGAGGCCCAGGGATAAGCCGGCGACGCGACCCACGCGCGGAGCCGCTGCCGGAGAGAAGTGCTCATGCCGTTATCTTTTCGGTTCGTGGAAGCGGCCGCGTCGCCGCACGGGTTGATCCATGGCCGGCATGTCATGCCACGGGTTGACGTCGAAGTTCGGTTGCTCGTTTGACGCTCCGTGGTCCGGCCGTCCATAGCCTCGTGATCAAGGCGAGGACGGGAGCATCATGAAGACTCAACTGACTTGCAAAATAAGGGAATTGGCGTCATGTGGCGAGTCGCAGCGGGTTTCGCTTCCGCTGCGGCGTAGGGACGTCGGTCAGGGCGGACGCAGGTGCCACGAGGCATGGGGATGGGGCGCGTGCACGATCACCGCACTCGGCCTGGGACTCCTCACCACCCTTCCCCCACACCGCACCTGGGGTCTCTCCGCGGCAGTCGGATACGGCTGCGCGGCGGCGGCCGCGGCACTTCGCGCGAAAGGGCGGCGCGCGCCACGGGTTTCCGCTGTCACCAGTCAACTTCCGTTGCTGCTGGCGGTGATGGGTTCGGTGGTCGTGCCGCTACTCCTTCTCGTGCTGGACGGCAGCGCACAGCTTGAGGTCGCGGTCGTTGAGCGCTCCGGCGACCTGCTGCTGCACTCCGGCAGTCCGTACGTACCCGCGCCCGTTACGGTCGCGGACTACAACCCGTACCTTCCGGGCATGGCGGTCTTCGGCCTGCCTCATGCGGTGTTCGGCGACGGGCCGCTGACAGACGCACGATGGTGGATGGCCGGCACCTTCTTCCTGACGACGGCCGCCGCGGCGAGGGCACTCGCCCGGCATTCGTGGGCCGAGTCCGATCGCCGGCTCGGGTACCGTGCCGTATTCCACCGCGACAGCACACCTGTGCTGCTGTGGATCGCGGCCTGCCCGCTGGTGGCCCTGCCGGTGGCTGTCGGTGGGATCGACCTTCCGGTGATCGGCCTGATGTGCTGGGGCCTGGTTGCGGCCGGATGCGGAAAGCCGGGGCGCGCGGGGCTGCTGCTGGGCATCGGAGCAGCGCTGAAGTGGACGGCCTGGCCCGCTGTGCCCGTCGCGCTCGTGCTGGTGGCCGCCAGGCACGGCCGACGCCAGGCCGTCACCTGCGGCGCTGCGACCACGCTGACGGTATCGACAGCGGTTCTCCCCTTCCTGCTCACAGCCCCTGGGGCCTTCGCCGAGAACGTCCTGGCGTTCCCGCTCGGGTTGGGGACGACGGCGTCGCCTGCCGAAAGTCCGCTGCCCGGGCGGCTCCTGGCCGCCTACGTTCCCGGCGGGACACTCCTCGCGATGGTGCTGTTGGCGGTCGCCGCCATCGGTGTTGCCGCCTCTCTGCTGATACGGCCGCCGCGGACGGTGCGGGCGGCGGCCGACCGTCTGGCGATCGGCCTCGCGCTAGCCATGGTGCTGATGCCAGCCACACGCTTCGGGTACCTCGTCTATCCCCTGGTGTTCTGGGCGTGGCCGCGCCTGACGCAGTCCGTGACCGGATCACCCCGCGTGAGCCGTCACCGGTCGCCGGCCCGCGTTCCGTTCAGCGACGCGACGCGAGTCGGCCCACCGCAGAAAGACCGATCCGGCACTCTCCCCCACCTCCACCCCCACCCGCACCATCAACAGGCCGAAGGCCGCGAATGGAGCTGCAGTACAAGGCACTTGACCGACCCCATAGGCGCGGCGGAAGAGGCGGGCCAGAAGCGAGTGGACCCCGAACCGAGAGAGGAGGCGGCACGATGAGCCGCACGCTGAACGTCACCAACGACTTCCCACCTCGCCAAGACGGAATCGAGACCTTCGTTCATGCCATGACCATCCCCTTCCCATACGATGCGGTGGTCGTCTCCACGTCATCCGAACCGGGGGCGGCGGACCACGACGCCGCGCTGCCCTGCCCCATGTTGCATGATCCGGCCCGGACGCTGCTGCCCACATCCCGCGTCTCGTGTCGCGGCATGAACCTCGCCCGCGGTTATGCATGTCCCACTGTGTGGTTCGGGGCCGCGGCACCGCTCGGAACGATCGCCGCGCGGCCGCGGAGGGAGGCAGGAGTAGCCAGGGCCGCGGCCACCAGGCACGGCTACCAGGTCTGGTGGGCATGCACCCCCGACGCGCGCTCACTACTCCGGAAGATCGGCGCGCGGACGGATGTGGCGACATATCTGGGCGCGAGTACCCGGGCACCGATAGTGGCCGCGCTCGGGCCTGGCGCAGCAGGTCGCATGGGTCGGCTCGTCCCCGGCGTCTGTACGGACGCTTCCCAACCGGGGCTCGATGGGCGTGCTGTACGCGAGCGCTATGGGCTCGCCGGCCGCAGGACGATCCACTGCGCGGCCCGGTTCGTGTCCCGGAAGGGCCAGGACACGCTGATCCGAGCGCTACCGCTGCTCAGCCGCCGAATGCCGGACGCCATGGTGCTGCTCGTCGGCGGTGGACCCCATGAACCGCGGCTGCACAGGCTCGCCACCACGGAGTCCATGGACGAGGCCGAGGTCTTCGCAGGCGCTCAACCGCATCGTTCCCTCCCGACGTTCTACGCCGCGGCAGATGCTGTCGCTACGCCCTGCCGCACCCGACGACGTGGGCTGGTGGTTGAGGGTCTGGACATTGTCTTCCTGGAGGCGGCGGCCGCCGGGCTCCCCCCACTGGCCGGCGGCTCGGGCGGCGCACCAGACGCTGCACACGACACGATGGTGAGACGGGGCATGTGGTGGGCGGACGAAGTCCCGCCGCCGTGGCGGCGCGGCTCGTAGTCATGCTCACCGACCCGGGTACCGCGCGGGCGCTGGGCGAGAAGGGCCGGGCCTGGGTGGCAGCGGAGTGAGACTGGGACCGGTCCTACGAGGAACAGCACTGTTGCTGGCCAGGAAGCCGTGAGCGGGCACGGGATATCGGGCAGTGTTGCCCGACCGCTCCGGCGTCGGCCTCGGCCTCGGCCGCCCAAGGTCGCCCGAGGCCACCGCGGGCGAAGGCCGTGGCACCGCTACCACCCGCGGCATCAGCAGTGGCCCTCACACCGCCGCGCTCTGTGACCTCGTAGGCGAGCCCCCGGTCTCCACCGCCTCCTTGCCGCCCCCGTCCGGCCCACCTGAGCCGGACTCCGGGCCCGCTCCGTTTCCCTGGTCCGATCCGGACGCAGGCCCGGCGGCCGCCTCCCGACCCGAACCCAACTCCCGAGCCGGACCCGGTTCCGACTCCGGCTCGCCGAACCAGGCGACCGCGACGGCCCCGGCCACAGCGACCACGAAGCCGAGGATCGCCATCCAGGCGAAGCCCGGACGAGAGGAGTCCCCCAGCCACAGCACTCCGAGGATGCCGGGCACCACGGTCTCGCCCACCACCAGCGCGGCCGTGGCGCCGTTCACCGAACCGATCTGTAGGGCGATGGTGTGGAGATACATTCCGCCGATGCCCGCGACCAGGATCGCGTACAACGCAGGGTCGCCGAGAAGGGACGGCAGATGGAACGGGTCCACACCGTTCAGGACGCGTACGCCGACGCCGAGGGCGCCGAATCCCAGGCCGGACAGCAGCCCGGCGAGGATCGCGGCCCGTCCGCCGAGCACACGCACGATCAGGGTGCCGCCACCGATGAGCGCAACCGAGGCGGCCAGCAACCACCAATGGGTGCCGATCGGTGTATGGCCGCTGCCCTCCGGACCGGCGGCGGTGGCCAGCAGTACCAGGGCCGAGCAGACGACACCGATGGAAGCCCATTCAGGACGGGTGAGACGAATGTTGAGGAGCTTGATGCTCAGCATTGCCGTGATCACGAGGTTCGCGCTGATCACGGTCTGAGACAGGAACAGTGGCAGCATCCGCGCCGCGAGCGCCCCCAGCCCGAAACCTATGAAGTCCAGCACCGTGCCGACCATGAATTGCCAGGTCACGGCCGCCTTGGCGGTCGACGACAGGCTGGGGCCGCCGTGCTGGGTGACGGCGCTGCTGGATGCCTTCGCCGCTTCCTGGCGAGCGGACTTCCGCGATCCCACCGCCTGGAGGACCGAACCCGTGCCATAGCAGGCGGACGCCGCTATGGCCGTCAGAAGGCCGATGATCACCGAAAGCTCCGTTCGCACGCCGCATTACCTGTTCATTACCTGGCTTGGCAGACGTGCATTTCGGGATGTGAGTTGCCTCCAGGGGCAAAAAGATCTCTTGCTGCCAGGGCTTCGGTGAGGGAAGGGGTGCGATGGCGGGTTCGGGGAGGTCCTTCCGCTGGCTCGGGGAGATTCCCGGCACGGGCGTTTCGCGGGCCTCCGCGCACGGCCGACTTACGGCAGCCCCTTACGTTGCCTTCGGCGTCGCTGTATGGCGGTCTGCCGTCGGCACTCCGCACAGCGGTCGCAGGGACAGCTGTCAGGAACGGCCGCGGCAGCTGACCCCGGTCATGACGCGGGCCAGTGCCTCGGGGGCGTCGTCCAAGGTTCGACCGGGGCGATCCGGAGCGCCATCGGGTGGCCGACCACGAGTGTCCGGAGCAGGGGCCGGACCGGCAGCGTGCCAGTCCAGTGCTCGCGGTTCACCGGCATCATGGGCGTCGGCTCGCTGTGTGACCGGTGGGAGAGTGGGGTCGCGGCGTGGAAGACCTCCTGCACGGTCCCCGCACCACCGGGCAGGAACGCCGCGCGGGTGTTCGACCTGGCCAGCAGGCACTTCTCGTGACGTGGGTTGACGAAGCGCTTCGCCACATGGGACGCGAAGGCGTTTGGGAGCTCGTGCTCATAGGACCCACTCGGCACGACGGCAGAGGGGTCACTGCCCGGTCGGCTCCGAAGCGCTGCGAAAGCGGCGCGCGCCCGTCCCGAGACCGAGGGCTTGAAGAGCGGTGCCTTGGAGAGGGGTTCCGGTGTCGCGTCGAGCATGGTGCTCTGGTGCGGCGCGGTGTACGCCCCGAGGTTCGCTGCCTCCCTCGCACCGGGATCGCCGTCGGACGCACGGTCAGGCCATGTATCAGCAGTAGGTGGGGCGTCCGGGGCGTCTCGACCGGAGCCGAGTAGTCCGGTGAAGAGTTCGTCGGGTGTTGAGAGCGCCCGCGATGTGGGTTGAACGGCAGGTCCGGAACCGGCGGGAACACCAGGCGCCCCGGCCCGTACTTGCGCGGTGGCATCCGGTTCGATCACGCAGCCGAGGCAGACGGATTCCCCGGTGTCATCCGTGGCGAGCGGGGTGAACCCACGGCCTGTCAGGCCGAGGGAGCGGATGCGGTATCCGGCGAGGCTGCCGGTCGCGGTGACCCGTTCGAACTCCGTGAGCGAGCCGATCGCGCGGTCGTGCCTGCGGAGGTGGCGGGGTGCCGGGGCTCTGCATTCGACTGCACGCCCGTCATGTCAGGGGCGCAGGGACTTCACCAGGGGCCCGAGCAAGCCGTCTTCAGCAGCGGAGTCGAGAGCGGTGCGCAGCGCGCTGTCGTACGTCGGGCGCGCCCTGCTCTGCGCTTCGCGGCCCTCGTCGGTGATCACGCTGTAGACGCCGCGTCGGTCGTCGGGGCACAGGTCCCGGCGGGTCAGACCGGACGACTCCAGCCGCGAGGCCAGCCGACTGACGGAACTCTGGTTGAGGCCGATCAGATCCGCGAGCTCTTGCATCCGCAGTTCGCCGTCCTCCGACTCCGCCAGTCGGGCCAGTGCGCGGTACTCGGAGAGGCCGAGCCTGTGGCGCTGTTGCAGGGCCTTCGCCAGCTCCTGCTCGACGCGTGTGTGCAGTGCTCCGAACCGGTCCCAGTGCTCCGCGTCCATCGATTCCGCTTTCTTCCCTCGTCCGCCTTCTCTGGCGTGTCCTGCCCCGGACGCCTTCCGAGGCATTTTCCACTGAAGCTCTTGACATCAGCGTACATGCGCCTGAAACTTATGTATGTGCATGCAAGAGATGCGTGAACATGGAACTTCGAGGGGGAGCGTCATGTCGTCGACGGATGTCGCAGAAGTGGGAAGTACTCAGGAGATTCAGCGGATTGCGACCACGCCGGACTGGTATGAGCCGTACAAGATTTCACAGGCCATCAAGGCCGGCGGGCTGATCCATGTGTCCGGGCAGGCGGGGATCGATGAGCAGGGGCGGACTGTTTCGGATGACTTCCTGACTCAGGGGCGTCAGGCGTTCGCGAATGTCGAGCGAGTGCTCGCCGAGGCCGGTGCGTCGCTCGCCGACGTGGTGAAGGTCGGCATCTTCGTCACGGACATGGCCGCCGACCTCGGCCATGTCATCACCTTGCGCGAGGAGTTCTTGTCCGAGCCCTATCCCGCGGACACCTTGCTCGAAGTCTCGTCGCTGGCCCAACCGGAGTGGCGAATAGAGGTCGAGGTCACCGCCCTCGCCCGCTGACGCCCACGCCCCCAGCGGTTGCCGGACAGTCCGGGGCGCGCGGCCCAAGTACCTGCCCCTGCCAGGCGCGCCCCGACCCAAGCTGGACCTCGGTTCCGCCCCGGACAACGGCCGGGCGCCGGGCACCAGGCGACGCCGACACCAGGGGGATCCAGGCCAGCCGGATCCGACCGGGACAGGGCTCAGCGGCATCACCCGCAGCAACTGCATCGCGCCACGGTCCTGCGCCCTGCCAGTCTGCCGACCAACCGCCGCCACACCGCACACAGGCCTGCCGGACCGAGCTGCCCTTGCCTGCCTCTGCCGGCCGCTCCGCCTCTGTCGGCTTCTCCGCCTCGCCGCCTCGTTGGCTCACCCTGCTCCAGCGGCAGCCCAGTTGCATCCCGGTCGACCCCTGGCACGCTCCCCGCACCCGGCAGAACGCGCATACAAGGGAGCACAGGCACGGGCGAACCCACATATCAGGAAGGGGACTTCAGTGCACGGTCCTTCGGTATCCGTCCCTCCGTCCCTCCGGCGCAGCGCGTTGGCCGTGTCGGCCCTCGACACTCCGGACCCGGCGACACCGAGCCTCAGGACCACACATCGCCGCCGAAACAACGCCTCTGGGGTCCGAGCCGCAGCGAACAACGCCTCAGGAAATGGCGCCTCACGGCATATCGCCTAAGAACTCATGGTCCCGGGGGTGCCCCATGGACCAGCGGCCACCCAACCACGCTCAATGAGCCGGAGCCCAATGAGCCGGAGCCCAACGGGCTGCAGGGCCACGCGCCGGACCTCAACAAGGCCAACGCCCGACACGCCAAGCGCTGGCACCCAACGAGTGGCAGTCCACCGCGCTGGGCCCAATAAGTCCGGAACCCACCACACAGGAACCCACCACACAGGAACCCCCGAGGCCGGAACCCACGAGGCGGGAAATCCGCCCCGCCATTTCCCAGGCACCAGAGCTCCCTGGTCTGGAGCTCCACACGCCCCAACTCAGTGCACCAGCGGAAGCGTGGCCATCTCGGCGACGGTCCAGGTCAGGGGGCCGAGGACGAGTAACAGGGCCAGGGAGCGGAGGGCCGTCGCGCGGTGGAAGGCGGAGGCGGATGCGCCGAGCCGGCGCAGGGCGGCCGTGGTCCGGGCACGGGCCGTCCGGGATTCCAGGGCGGCGGAGAGTGCGCTGACGGTGACGCAGGCGAGGACGATCGCCGCACCGATCGCAGTGAACGGACCGAGCGGACGGGAAGGAGCAGCTTGATACACCGCGACGGCGGCGTAGGTACCGGAGGCGACCGCGCACATGACGCCGAGCGGGTGGCCCAGGCGAAGTGACTCCTCCTGGAGCACACGCCCGGACAGCAGCCGCAGAGCGCCGGGGCGGCCCGCGCACAGCAGTTGGCCGGACAGGTACACCAGGCCGGGGCCGGCCAGGACCAGGCCGAAGGCGGCCATGGCCCAGCCGGCCAGCAGGCCCGGCGGGCTGCCGATCAGCCGGCCGGGAAGGGGCAGCAGTCCGCCGGGGGTGCCGGTGGCGGGGCTGGTGTAGGCCTCGATGGCCAGGCCGGCCGCGGTCAGGGCGACGCCCCAGGGGAGGCCGGAGGGGGCGGCCTCGGTGGTCGAGGCGGTTTCGGTGTCAGTGGCGCCCGCTTCGGTGCGGGGGCGGAGCGAGAAGGCGGTGGCCGCGGCGGCGGTCAGCGGGACGAGGGACAGCAGCATGAGGGCGCCGATCAGCGGCAGCGGGTGACCGGCGCCGAGCAGACCGGCGTCGATGGCGCGGGAGCCGGTGGTGCGGGCGGCGTCGCCGAGGTCGCCGCGGAGAGCCAGGAAGACGACGAGGGAGAGGAGGACGCCGAGGGCGCAGGAGAGGGCCGTGGAGGCCGCGGCGAGCAGGGTGAGCCGGAACGGGCCCAGGCCGGCGGCGGTCATACCGCGCTGGAGGCGGGCGGCCGGGTCCGCACGGGCCACGGATACGGCGAGCTGGGCGGTGGCCGCGAGCGGGGCGGCGCACCACAGGAGTCGGGCCAGGGAGTCGCCGGCCGTGGCGGGGTGGGCGGCGGCGTGACCGAGGGCGGCCAGTACGAGGAAGCCCGTGCCGGCTGCTGCTGCGGCGACGAGGAGCCGGCGCAGCAGAACGAGGGGGTGGACACGGAAGGCTAGACGGAGAGCGAGCACGCTGCCCTGCTTTCCTCATCGGAGGCGCCGGCGTTCTCGGGGGCGGCGCCCGAGCGGCGGCCGTCGAGGAGGCTGATCGTCCGGTCGGCGAGGGCGGCGACCTGGGGGTCGTAGGTCGCCAGGACCACGGTGATGTGATGGGAGCGGGCCGCGGTGGTCAGGGTGCGCAGGACCTGGGTGCCGTCCGCGCTGTGCAGCGGGGCGGTCGGTTCGTCGGCGAAGAGCACCTGCGGGGTGGTGACCAGGGCACGGGCGATGGCGACGCGCTGGCGCTGGGACTGGTCGAGCCGGGAGGGGCGGCGGCGGGCGCACATGCCCACGTCGAGGCGTTCCAGCCACTCGAGGGCAGTGTGCTTGGCCGCGCGGTGGCCGGTGCCGCGCAGCAGGAGAGGGAGGGCGGCGTTCTCCCAGACGGTGAGTTCTGGGACGAGGTGGGGTTCGGTGTCGATCCAGCCGAACCGTTCGAGACGCAGCCGTTCGCGGCTGGGGGAGGAGAGCGTGTGTACGGGGGCGCGGTTGAAGAAGATCTCGCCCTCGGACGGGACGAGTTGGCCGGACAGACACTTGAGGAGTGTGGTCTTGCCGCTGCCACGGGGGCCGGTGACGGCGAGGATCTCGCCCTCGCTCACACCGAGTGAGACCCCGGTGAGGGCGACGGTGGCGCCGTGCATGTGGTGCAGGCCGCGTGCCCAGAGAACGTCGTTGTCAGGCGGGGCCACCATCTGCACACCTCTCGCTTGTTCGCTGGTCGTTCCCCCGGTCGGGGGAACGACCACGGAGGGTATCGGTCACCAGCACGGTAAGGAATCGGGTCCCCGGTCATTTGTGGTTCGGCAGCCACAACGGCCCAGATTCACTCGTATGGATGGGAACGAGCGAATCCGGGCCGTTGAATGTTCAGTTGTGTACTAGCGCACCAGGAGGTGACGCGATGATCAGAGCTTGGTCCACGCCTCGGTGAGGACGGAGCGCAGGATCTGCTCGATCTCGTCGAAGACCGACTGGTCGGCGATCAGCGGCGGGGCCAGCTGGATGACCGGGTCGCCACGGTCGTCGGCGCGGCAGTAGAGACCGTTGTCGTACAGCGCCTTGGAGAGGAAGCCGTAGAGGACGCGCTCGGTCTCCTCGTCGTTGAAGGACTCCTTGGTGGCCTTGTCCTTCACGAGCTCGATGCCGTAGAAGAAGCCGTTGCCGCGGACGTCGCCGACGATCGGCAGGTCGTGCAGCTTCTGCAGCGTGTTGAGGAAGTTGCCCTCGTTGTCGAGCACGTGCTGGTTGAGGCCCTCGCGCTCGAAGATGTCGAGGTTCGACAGCGCCACGGCGGAGGAGACCGGGTGGCCACCGAAGGTGTAGCCGTGCAGGAAGGTGTTGTCACCCTTGTAGAACGGCTCGGCGATGCGGTCGGAGATGATGCAGGCGCCGATCGGGGAGTAGCCCGAGGTCATGCCCTTGGCGCAGGTGATCATGTCCGGGACGTAGTCGAACTTGTCGCAGGCGAACATCGTGCCGAGGCGGCCGAAGGCGCAGATGACCTCGTCGGAGACGAGCAGCACGTCGTACTGGTCGCAGATCTCGCGGACCCGCTGGAAGTAGCCGGGGGGCGGCGGGAAGCAGCCACCGGCGTTCTGCACCGGCTCCAGGAAGACCGCGGCGACGGTCTCCGGGCCCTCGAAGAGGATCTGCTGCTCGATCTGGTCGGCGGCCCAGCGGCCGAACGCCTCGGGGTTGTCGCCGTGGATCGGGGCGCGGTAGATGTTGGTGTTCGGCACCTTGTGCGCGCCGGGGACCAGCGGCTCGAAGGGGGCCTTCAGGGCCGGCAGGCCGGTGATCGACAGGGCGCCCTGCGGGGTGCCGTGGTAGGCGACCGCGCGGGATATCACCTTGTGCTTCATCGGCTTGCCGGTGAGCTTGAAGTACTGCTTGGCGAGCTTCCAGGCGGTCTCGACGGCCTCGCCGCCGCCGGTGGTGAAGAAGACCTTGTTCAGGTCGCCCGGGGCGTAGTTCGCCAGGCGCTCGGCCAGCTCCACACCCGAGGGGTGGGCGTAGGACCACAGCGGGAAGAAGGCCAGTTCCTGGGCCTGCTTGTAGGCGGTCTCGGCGAGCTCGACGCGGCCGTGGCCGGCGTTGACCACGAAGAGGCCGGCGAGGCCGTCGATGTAGCGCTTGCCCTTGTCGTCGTAGATGTTGGTGCCCTCGCCGCGCACGATCGTGGGCACGGAGGCGTTCTCGTACGACGACATGCGGGTGAAGTGCATCCACAGGTGGTCGTATGCCGTCTTGGAGAGGTCAGCGCTCATTGCTATCTCGTTCCCCAGGTGTAGGTCTGCTTCCGGAGCTTGAGGTAGACGAAGCTCTCGGTGGATCGGACGCCGGGAAGCGTGCGGATCCGCTTGTTGATCATTTGCAGAAGGTGGTCGTCGTCCTCGCAGACGATCTCGATGATGAGATCGAAGGAACCTGCCGTCATGACGACGTACTCGACTTCTTCCATGGTCGTCAGGGCGTCGGCCACGGGATCGAGGTCACCCTCGACGTTGATGCCGACCATTGCCTGTCGACGGAAACCGACCGTGAGGGGGTCGGTGACCGCGACGATCTGCATCACGCCTTGGTCGAGCAGCTTCTGTACGCGCTGGCGTACCGCCGCCTCGGACAGGCCGACGGCCTTGCCGATCGCGGCGTACGGACGGCGCCCGTCTTCCTGGAGCTGCTCGATGATCGCCAGGGAGACGGAGTCGATCGACGGAGTGCCGTTTCTGTCACGAGTGGCCACGTCCTTCACTGTGCACGAGGTTCGACGGTATGGCAACCCCAAACAGTCGGAATCAGTTGTTGATCGAGGAGAATTTCACTGATTTCGTTGTTCGAGGCGTGTGGGTGTGTTGAAAACGTGGCCTTCGCGGCTACTGTGGGATCCCAACCACCGGACATCTGACACTGAAGGGGGCGCACAGTGACCACCGCACTGCGTCGTCTGCGCAACTACATCGACGGGGAGTTCCGGGACGCCGCCGACGGCCGGACCACGGAGGTGGTCAACCCGGCCACGGGCGAGCCCTACGCCACTGCCCCTCTCTCCGGCTCCACCGACGTGGACGCGGCCATGGCAGCAGCCGAGGCCGCCTTCCCCGCCTGGCGCGACCTCATCCCGGCCGAGCGCCAGAAGGTCCTCCTCAAGATCGCCGACCGCTTCGAGGAGCGCGCCGAGGAGCTGATCGCCGCCGAGTCCGAGAACTGCGGCAAGCCGATCGCCCTGGTCCGCTCCGAGGAGATCCCGCCGATGGTGGACCAGATCCGCTTCTTCGCGGGTGCCGCCCGGATGCTGGAGGGGCGCTCGGCCGGCGAGTACATGGACGGCTTCACGTCCATCATCCGCCGTGAGCCGGTGGGCGTCTGCGCCCAGGTCGCGCCGTGGAACTACCCGATGATGATGGCCGTATGGAAGTTCGCCCCGGCGCTCGCCGCGGGCAACACCGTGGTCATCAAGCCCTCCGACACCACCCCCGCCTCGACGGTGCTGATCGCCGACATCATCGGCAGCGTCCTGGACGAGCTGGGCCACCCCCGCGGCGTGTTCAACGTCCTCTGCGGCGACCGGGAGACCGGCCGCCTGATGGTCGAGCACAAGGTCCCGGCGATGGCGTCGATCACCGGCTCGGTGCGGGCCGGTATGCAGGTCGCCGAGTCCGCGTCCAAGGACCTCAAGCGGGTCCACCTGGAGCTCGGCGGCAAGGCGCCGGTCGTGGTCTTCGAGGACACCGACATCGCCAAGGCCGTCGAGGACATCGCCATCGCCGGCTACTTCAACGCCGGCCAGGACTGTACGGCCGCCACCCGCGTGCTCGTCCAGGAGTCCATCCACGACGAGTTCGTCGCCGCGCTGGCCAAGGCCGCCTCGGAGACCAAGACCGGTGCGATCGACGACGAGGACGTGCTCTACGGCCCGCTGAACAACGCCAACCAGCTCAAGCAGGTCAAGGGCTTCATCGAGCGGCTGCCCGCGCACGCCAAGATCGAGGCCGGCGGCGAACAGGTCGGCGACAAGGGCTACTTCTTCGCCCCGACCGTCGTCTCGGGCCTGAAGCAGGACGACGAGATCGTCCAGAACGAGGTCTTCGGCCCGGTGATCACCGTCCAGTCCTTCGCCGACGAGAAGCAGGCGGTGGAGTGGGCCAACGACGTCGAGTACGCCCTGGCCTCCTCGGTGTGGACCAAGGACCACGCCCGCGCGATGCGGATGTCCAAGGTCCTCGACTTCGGATGTGTGTGGATCAACACCCACATCCCGCTGGTCGCCGAGATGCCGCACGGTGGCTTCAAGAAGTCCGGCTACGGCAAGGACCTGTCCGCCTACGGCTTCGACGACTACACCCGGATCAAGCACGTGATGACCTCGCTGGACGGCTGAGCCGACCGGCCCCACAGGGGGATCTCCACCGTCGAGCGGCACGGAACGCTCGACACACCGTCGCGGGCGGAGGCCCGGCAATTGACGCTCTGTCTCTTGCCGCCTCCGCCCGCGGCACGTGAGAGTGCTCGCCATGGCTGATCTTTCGCGGCGTTCGCTGCTCAGGGGCATGGGCGGAATCGGTGTGACCGGGGCGCTGGCCGCCATGACGGGATGCGGGGTGCCGCCGGCGTACGTCGAGGCCGCCGACCGCGAGGCCCCGGACCGCTCCGCCCAGGAGCACCGGCTGGTCTTCGCCAACTGGCCGCTCTACATCGACGTCGACGACCACGACAAGCAGCGCCGCCCCACGCTGGACGCGTTCCAGAAGCGCACCGGGATCTCCGTGACGTACACCGAGGAGATCAACGACAACGACGAGTTCTTCGGCAAGATCAGTCCGGCACTGATGAACCACCAGGCCACCGGGCGCGACCTGATCGTCATCAGCGACTGGATGTGCGCCCGGTTCGTCCGGCTCGGCTGGGTCGAGACGATGGACCGGAAGGCCCAGCCGAACGTCGCCAAGTACCTCGACCCGCTGCTGCGCGGCCCGCACTTCGACCCCGGCCGCATGCACTCGGTGCCCTGGCAGTCCGGCATCACCGGCATCGCCTACAACCGCAAGAAGCTCGGCCGGGAGATCAAGCACACCGCCGACCTGTGGAAGGACGACCTGCGCGGCCGGGTCACCCTGCTGTCCGGGCTCGACGAGGCGTTCGCGCTGCTGCTCCAGGGCGACGGCGTCGACATCACCCGCTGGACCGCCGACGACTTCCACCGGATGATCGACCAGGTGGGCGGCCTGGTCCGCAAGGGGCAGATCCGCCGGTTCACCGGCAACGACTACATCAAGGACCTGGACTCCGGCGATGTGCTCGCCGCGCAGGCGTACTCCGGCGATGTGATCCAGCTGCAGGCGGACAACCCGGACATCGAGTTCGTGGTCCCCGAGGAGGGCGCGGAGTTGTGGGCGGAGAGCCTGATGATCCCCAACCTCGCGGCCCACAAGCGGAACGCCGAGCGGCTGATCGACTACTACTACCAGCCGGAGGTCGCGGCCGAACTGGCCACGTGGGTCAACTACGTCTGCCCGGTGCCGGCCGCGCGTGACGTGCTCGCCTCGTCCAAGGACAAGGAGCAGGCGCAGCTGGCCGAGGACCCGTTGATCTTCCCCGATACGACGATGCGCAAGCGGTTGGCCATCGCGCGGGACATCACGGCGAAGGAGCGGACCGAATTCGCCAAGGCGTGGAACGGGATCGTGGGGCTGTAGGGGCTGTAGGGGCTGTAGGGGGCCGTGTTCGGGGTGGGCCGGTGGCCGTGGTGGTCAACTGGCCTGCCAGACTCGGCGGTTATGTCGATCTCTGCGGTGCAGTGGAAGGTCCCCGAGGCGTCCGCCTCGTCCGAGGACGGGATAACGCCGGCCGTCACCCTGGGGCTGTTCGCCGCCTGGGCGTTGCACGACGCCGAGGAGGTGGCCTTCGGGCCGCGCTGGGTGCGGGAGAGCGTACCGGTGCTGCGGAAGAGGTTCCCGCAGGTGCCCGAGCGGGTCTGGCGGGCCCTGGAGGGCGTCACCGAGCGGGAGTTCGCGACGGCGGTGGCGGTGATGGCGGCCATCGTGGCCACCGCGGCGGCCAGGGGGTACCGCACCGGCGGCAGGTCCGGGTTCTTCCAGGCCACGCTGGACGGCTTCGGGCTGCACGGTCTGCTGCACCTCGCCCAGGCGGCCGCCACCCGCGGCTACACGCCGGGATCCGCCACCTCGCCCGTGCTCGTCATTCCGTTCACGCTCTGGGCCCGCGGCCGGCTGCGGCGGGCCGGACGGCTGCGGCCCACGACCCCGGGCAGCGCGGTACGGGGCATCGCCGCCGCGGCGGCCGCCACCGCCGTCTCGCACCTCGTGGCGCGGCGGCTGGTCAAGGGGTGAGGGGCTGGGGGCAGGGCGGCCTGTTTGACCTCTTGAGCGGGGCTCCGTGGCTCCCATGACTCTCGTGTCCCCTGCGTCCCCTGTGCCTCCCGTGTACCCCACGCGTCCCATGTGGCCGGTGTCGCTTCTGGTCGTGTGGCCCGCTGTGCTTCCGGCGGGTGGGCCGGCCCTCAACGCCCGGTGTTGACGGGTGTGTTCGGGGACGGGCCGCGGGCGGGGGCCGAGAACGGTCGGTGCGTCAGTCGACCGGGGTGAGAGCCCCTCCGTCCGTGTCCGCCCGCCGCAAGCGGTGCGCCAGGCCAGGCACCCGCCGAACGCAACCGCCGGCGCCGGCACTTCGTGCTCGCCAGTGACCTAGCCCGGCGGGCGGCGCTGGCCGACGCCTGGCGGGCCGGCCTGGACGCGCCGGGCCACGAGCCGTTCGGAGCTTTCGCGCCGGCGCCGGCCGGACAGGCCCTAGCCGCGCCACCCCGCCGCGTACGCGTCGATCTCGGTCGACAGTCGGGCCTTGGCCGCGTCGTCCATGAAGGAGGCGGTGACCGCGTTCTTGGCGAGGGTGGCCAGGCCGGTGGTGTCCAGCTCCAACAGGCGGGCGGCGATGGCGTATTCGGTGTTGAGGTCGGTGCCGAACATCGGCGGGTCGTCGCTGTTGATGGTGACCAGGACGCCGGCGTCGACCATCTCCTTCACCGGGTGCTCGTCCAGGGTGCGGACCGCCCGGGTGGCGATGTTGGAGGTCGGGCAGACCTCCAGCGGGATGCGGTGCTCGGCGAGATGGGCCAGCAGCTCGGGGTCCTGGGTGGCGCTGGTGCCGTGGCCGATCCGCTCGGCGCGCAGGGAGGTCAGGGAGTCCCAGATGGTGCCGGGGCCGGTGGTCTCGCCGGCGTGCGGGACGGAGTGCAGTCCGGCGGCGATGGCCCGGTCGAAGTACGGCTTGAACTGGGGCCGCGGGACGCCGATCTCGGGGCCGCCCAGGCCGAACGAGACCAGGCCCTCGGGCTGTAGCTCGCAGGCGATCCGGGCGGTCTCCTCGGCGGCCTCCAGGCCCGCCTCGCCGGGGATGTCGAAGCACCAGCGCAGCATCACGCCCAGCTCGGACTCGGCGGCCTTCCGGGCGTCCTCGATGGCCTCGACGAAGGCGGCGTCCGGGATGCCGCGGCGGGTCGAGCTGAAGGGCGTGACGGTCAGCTCGGCGTAGCGGATCTGCTGGCGGGCCATGTCGCGGGCGACCTCGTAGGTCAGCAGGCGGACGTCCTCGGCGTCGCGGATCAGGTCCACGACGGAGAGGTAGACCTCGATGAAGTGGGCGAAGTCGCGGAAGGTGAAGTAGTCGGCGAGCGCCTCGGGGTCGCTGGGCACGGCGGAGTCCGGGTGCCGGGCGGCCAGCTCGGAGACGATCCGCGGTGAGGCCGAGCCGACGTGGTGGACGTGCAGCTCCGCCTTGGGCAGGCCCGCGATGAAGGCGTCGAGGTCGGACAACGGTTCCTCCTGGGGGAGCGCGCGGGGGTGAGGTGCGCGCGGCGGATGGTGCGGAGTGGTCTGGTCTGGCCATCGTATGGGGGAGGTGGGGCGGTCGCGGGGCCCGGTGGGGGCCATCCCCTAGATGAATGAGTCCGATGTTTTCAGTGGTCGTAGGCGATCAGGGATCGTTTGATCTTGGCGCCGGTGCTCCAGTTGTGCCAGATGCCGGCTGC
>NZ_JBHVQS010000023.1:0-129209 GCF_042886435.1 Streptomyces sp. NPDC058000 | reverse complement strand
GCCGTTGCGCTGCGGTACGGGGCCGCGGTCAGCTCTTGGGCAGATCCGGCAGCTTGGGCAGGTCCGGGATCTTGACGCTGCCGTCGTCGGTCTTGGTGTACTCGTCGGTCGGGCCGCCCTTCCAGTGGACGGTCAGGGTCTTGCCGTCCGCGCCGGGCTTGAGGGTGCCCATGGTGCGGGTGGTGTCGCCGTCGGTGCACTTGAGGACGGCCATGGTCATCCCGGCCATCTTCTCGACCTTGCCCATGCACGCGGACTTGTGCCCGTTGCTGAACGCGACGGTGCCCTGGGCCACCACCAGGACCAGCGGGCTGGCGGGCGTGCCGCCCTTCCAGGCGCCCTCGACGGCGGTCGGGTTCGCGGCCTTGCCGTCGCCGCCGCCCGCGGCGGTCGGGGTGGCCTCCGGCGTCTTGCTCGGGGTGCTCGCGTCCTTGCCGCTGCCGCCGCTGCTTCCGCAACCGCTGAGCAGCAGTGCGGCGATGGCGGCCGCCCCGGCGAACTGCGCTGCCTTGCGCACGTACGTCTCCTCCGTTGTGGGACAGGGAGACGTGAGGCTAGCAGTGGGCCGGGGCGGCCGGCGGGTGAGCGACGCGGTCAGCCGGTCGCCGCGGACTTGTCCTCCCGTACGACGCGCTCGACCGCGTGCGCCGGCCACTCGGCGCGGGCCAGCCGCCGCAACGCGCGGCGCGCCGCACGATGTCCGTTGCCCGGCAGCAGCTTGCCGTCCAGGTCGCAGGCGGCGGCCAGGGCGGCGAGCGCCCGGGCGCGGGGGTCCGGCAGGCCGGCGTCCAGTGCCGCCTTGAAACGGGCCCGGGCCGGCCCGGCCAGATCCACCGGCCCGGTCGGGAAACGCTCGTAGGGGAAGAGGCCCAGCGCCCGCCGGGCCTCCCGCCGTATCGCGCTCCGTGCCTCCAGCTGGCGGACGCACAGTTCGTGGAGGGTCCCGCCGGTGCGGCGCACCCAGCGTTGGGCCCGGACGCCCTTGTGGTTCTTGTCCGGGCCGGGCAGCGCGGCGAGCGCCCCGTCCAGCACCGGGTCGCCGAGCGGCAGCGGCCGGGCCACCGCGACCCGGCCCCCCTGCCCGACGATCCGCCCGGCCGCCTCCAGGTCCGCGAGGGCCGCCCCGGCCAGCCCGTACCGCAGGAACGGGCGGGTGACCAGGGGTCGGCCGCGGACCGGGTCGAGGCCGAGCAGCAGCAGCTCCTCGGGGAGGGTGAGCGGAGGGGCCGGGCGGGGGGTCACGCCGGGTCGCTCGCGGGGAACTCCCGGGCGGGCAGCACCCGGCCGGTGACCTCGCCGAGCCCGATTCGGGCACCGTCCGGGCCGGGCGCCCAGGCGGTGAGGGTGATCTCGTCGTCGTCCTGGAGGTAGGGGCCCTTGCCCTGGGTGAGCTCCAGCAGGCAGCCGAGCTGGTCGGGTTCGGGCCCGGAGACGGTGCCGGAGGCGTAGAGGTCGCCGGTGCGCAGCGAGGCGCCGTTGACGGTCATGTGGGCCAGCTGCTGGGCGGCCGTCCAGTACATCGCGGCGAACGGCGGGCGGGAGATCACCTCGCCGTTGAGCCGCACCTCGATCCGCAGGTCGAGGCCGCCCGGCTCGGCGGCGGTGTCGTCCAGGTACGGCAGCGCCGGGACGTCCCGGGTGGGCGGCGCCGTGCGGGCCGCGTCGAAGGCGTCCAGCGGGGTGATCCAGGCCGAGACGGAGGTCGCGAAGGACTTGCCGAGGAACGGGCCGAGCGGCACGTACTCCCATGCCTGGATGTCGCGTGCGGACCAGTCGTTGACGAGGCAGACGCCGAAGACGTGGTCCCGGAAGGCGGCCAGGCCGACCGGCGCGTGGAGCGCGGAGGGCGTGCCGACGACGAAGCCGACCTCGGCCTCGATGTCCAGGCGGGTGGACGGGCCGAACAGCGGCGCGGCATCGGCCGGGGTCTTGCGCTGGCCGTGCGGGCGCACCACCGGGGTGCCGGAGACGACAACGGTGCCGGCCCGGCCGTGGTAACCGATCGGCAGGTGCTTCCAGTTGGGCGGCAGGGCGGCACCGTCGGGGCGGAAGATCCGGCCGACGTTGGTCGCGTGGTGCTCGCTGGAGTAGAAGTCGACGTAGTCGGCGACCTCGAAGGGCAGGTGGAGGGTGAGGCCGTCCAACGGGCGCAGCAGCGGGGCCACCGCGGTGCGGTGCGCGGGGTCGGTCAGTGCGGTGCGGACGGCCGCGTGGACCTGCTGCCACACGGGGCGGCCGGCGGCCAGCAGCGGGTTGAGGGTGGCGGCGGTGAGCAGTGCGGCGTGCGGCGCGGGGACGACGCCGGGCAGGGCGTCCGGCAGGGCGCCCAGGTCCAGGACGTGGCGGCCGTAGCGGACGCCGAGCCGGCGCAGGGCGGGCGCGTCGGCGGTACTGAAGACGCCGTAGGGGAGGGTGTGCGGGCCGAAGGGGTCGCCTTCCGCCAGATCGAACGGGCTCTGCTCGGGCATGGACACTGCTCCTCGCGTTCGTCGTCGCCGGTGGGCGGCCGGCCGATGGGGTGTCCCCTGCTCGAACCGCGTGGAGAGCCTGGGGGAAGGTGCCCCGTGGACCGGTGGGTCCGTCGATCAGGGTACGGCCGGTGGCGATCAGTGGGGTGGTCCTCGGCCGGGAACGGACGGTCCAGGGGCCGGGAAGTGCCGGGCGGGGCGACGGGCCGGGGCGCCGCGGACCGCCGAAGCCGGGAAATACCTTGCTGTACTGCGCAATTCGGGCGTGGTGCCTTTGGTAGGGGGAGTGACTGTGGTGGTGGAAGTGGGCGAAGTGGCCGTGGTGGTCGGGGGAGGGTGGGGGCGCGGCGTCCAGGAGTGGTCGACGTGACATCCGGGATGGGTAAGCGGGTAAGGGGGCACCGGTCGCTCCCCTCTTACTGGAGAGAGTGAACGGCGAGGTGCGTCCCACGGGGTGCGGACGCCCCGCCGGTGTCCGGTCCACCTGTCACCACTGTGACGCCAGGGGCTCTTGAGTCGTCTCGCGCCTCTGCCGCCCCATTCCTTCCGCGGAAAAGCCGCGCCGGGCGGCGCTCGGAAACGTACCCACGCGACGGCTTCTGTGCTGGGCGAGTGGTTCGGGGGGCGGGCGCTCGCGGTGATCCAACCGTGACCGGATACGCTGGCCAATGGTGAAGACAGCGACAGATCGACATTCAGTTTGATCGTCAGCAGACAGGAGTACCCCTCGTGACCGTCGTCGGGCCCTTCGGGCTGAGCGTGCGGGACCAGGCTCTTGAGGCCGATGTCCAGGCAGGGTTGGCGGCTGTCGAGGAGGGCCTGCTGGAGGCCACCAAGAGCGACGTGCCGTTCATCACCGAGGCCGCGCAGCATCTCGTGCGCGCGGGCGGCAAGCGGTTCCGGCCGCTGCTGGTGATGCTGGCCGCCCAGTTCGGTGACCCGCACACCCCGGGCGTGGTGCCCTCCGCCGTCGTCGTGGAGCTGACGCACCTGGCGACGCTCTATCACGACGACGTGATGGACGAGGCCGACGTGCGCCGCGGGGTGGCCAGCGCCAACGCCCGCTGGGGCAACTCCGTCGCGGTGCTGACCGGTGACTTCCTCTTCGCCCGCGCCTCGCACATCCTCGCCGACCTCGGGCCCGAGGCGGTCCGGATCCAGGCCGAGGCGTTCGAGCGCCTGGTGACCGGCCAGATCCTGGAGACCGCGGGACCGCGCGACGGCCGCAACCCCATCGACCACTATCTGGACGTCCTCGCGGGCAAGACCGGTTCGCTGGTCGCCGTGGCCTGCCGCTTCGGCGCCATGATGTCGGGCGCCGAGGAGTCGACGGCCAACATCCTCACCCAGTACGGCGAACGGCTGGGCACCGCCTTCCAGCTGGCCGACGACGTCCTGGACATCGCCAGCGACTCGCACGAGTCCGGCAAGACGCCCGGTACGGACCTGCGCGAGGGCATCGCGACGCTGCCCGTCCTGCGGCTGCGGGCGCTGGCCGAGAGCAGCGCCGGCACCGCCGAGGACCGTGCGCTGTGCGAGCTGCTGGCCGGCGACCTCACCGACGACGCCCGGCACGCCGAGGCGCTGGCCGGACTGCGCGCCCACCCGGCCCTGGAGCAGGCCCGCCGGGACACCGTGCGCTACGCCGAACAAGCCCGCGAGACGCTGGCACCGCTGCCGGCGTGCACGGCGAAGGCCGCCCTGGAAGAGCTCTGCGACACCGTGGTGCACCGGGCGGGCTGAGCTCCGCGGGCAGGTGCGCGCCGCGCCGGCAGTCCCGGGGTTTCCCCGTTCGCCCCTGACGTCCCATCTGGTCTTCCCCTAAGGCATTTCCGCTGGGTGGTGCGACCGACGGAGTACGGGTTCGGCCGGATGGTGACCGGATGTCATCCCTCAGCAGTACGCGGAGTTGGCCCTGCGGGTTGACGCCAAGGGCCGCAACTTTTGGTGAGATGGAGAGCACCACAAGGCGGCGGGGCGGGTCATCATGGCCCGGCGGGTGGACGAGTGGACGACACAGGACCGCCGCACACGACGGAGGTAGGCCAGATGCCACGGAACGAACCGACTGAGGTCACCGGGGAATGGGACGGGGAGCGCTCCGCGAAGCGTCGTAAAGCGGTGCGTTACGCCGTACCGGTCGCGGTGGCGGGGGTGGCGGCCGCGACGATCGGGCTGGTCCCGGCGTTCGCCGGATCCGGTTCTCCGGACCTGCCGAAGATCTCCGCCCAGGACCTGATAGCGAAGATCACCAAGTCCGATGTCCAGCAGCTGTCCGGCACGGTCCAGGTCACCACGGACCTCGGCCTGCCCACCCTGCCGGGTGGCACGGGCGCTGGCGGCTTCGGCGGCGCCGAGCAGGGCCACGGCGGCGCGGGCGGTGCGGCGTCGCCGCAGAGCAAGCTGACCGAGCTGGCGTCCGGTACGCACACCTTGCGGGTCGCCGTCGACGGCCCCGACAAGCAGCGGGTGTCGATCGTCGGCAACTCCGCCGACTACACCCTCATCCACAACGGCGCGGACGTCTGGGCGTACGACAGCGGCAGCAACAGCGCCGTGCACCACACCGCCCCCCGGGACACCCACCGCGGCGCGCACCACGGCGCGCCCGAGGGCCTCCCCAAGGGCCTTCAGAGCGCCACCCCGCAGGAGCTCGCCAAGGCGGCCCTGGAGGCGGCCGGCGACACCACCTCGGTGACGGTCGGCGACACCGCCAAGGTCGCCGGGCGGGACGCGTACCAGCTCGTCATCAAGCCCAAGCAGGCCGCCTCCACGGTCGGCTCGATCCGGGTCGCGGTGGACGCCGCCAACGGCGTCCCGCTGAAGTTCACCCTCACCCCGAAGAGCGGCGGTCCGGCCGCGATCGACGTCGGCTACACCCGCGTCGACTTCGCCCGCCCGGCCGCGGACAGTTTCACCTTCACGCCGCCCAAGGGCGCCAAGGTCGTCAACGGCGACAAGGCCGCGGGGCAGGCCGCCCGCGAGCACGGGAAGGGGAAGGACCTCAAGGACCTCAAGGGCCGTAAGGGCCCGAAGGACTTCGGCGGGTTGAACGTCATCGGCAAGGGTTGGACGTCCATCGCCACCCTCAAGGGCGCCGGCGCCCCCGGTGGCAAGGACCAGCTCGCCAAGGGCGACGCCGGGAAGTTCCTGGACAGCCTGGGCACCAAGGTGACCGGCTCGTTCGGCTCCGGGCACGTCTTCAGCACCCGCCTGGTCAACGCCCTGATGACCGACGACGGCACGGTCTACGTCGGCGCCGTCGACAAGCAGGCCCTGATAGCCGCGGCCGACGCCGCGAAGTAACGGGCCACGGCAAGCGGTCGGGCCGCGCCGCATCTCCCGTCCGGGAGAGCGGTGCGGCCCGTACGCGGTCCGCGCGCCCGGCCGGAGGCCCGAGGGGCCACCGCACCTGAGGAGTTGGGGAGACCGTGTCACCACCACCCGCCGCGGACGAGAGGCGCGCGGCACCGCACGACGGGCCCCGGGTGATCGAGACCCAGGGGCTGACCAAGACCTATCGCGGCGGCCGGCCCGCCGTCGACGGGCTGGACCTCGCCGTGCCGCGCGGCAGCGTCTTCGGCTTCCTCGGGCCCAACGGCTCCGGCAAGACCACCACCATCCGGATGCTGATGGGCCTGATCGAGCCGACCGCCGGCACCGCCCGGGTGCTCGGCCGGCCGATGCCGGGCGCGGCCCGCGAGGTGCTCCCCAGGGTCGGGGCGCTCATCGAGGGGCCGGCGCTCTACGGCTTCCTCAGCGGTCGGGACAACCTGCGGCGGTTCGACGCCGCCGACCCGGCCGCCGATCCCCGCACCCGCACCCGGCGGGTCGGTGCGGCGCTGGAGCGGGTGGGACTGTCCGCCGCGGCCGGCAAGAAGGCACGCGCCTACTCCCTCGGCATGAAGCAGCGCCTGGGGTTGGCCGCCGCCCTCCTCCAACCCCGCGAGCTGCTGGTGCTGGACGAGCCGACCAACGGCCTGGACCCGCAGGGCATGCGGGAGATCCGCACCCTGGTGCGGGAGCTGGCGGCGGACGGCACCACCGTCTTCCTCTCCTCCCACCTCCTCGACGAGATCGAGCAGGTCTGCACGCACGCCGCCGTGATGACCCAGGGCCACCTGGTCACCCAGGGCCCGGTCGCCGGCCTCACCACCGCCGTCCTCGGCCCGGGCAACCACGGCCGGCTGACGGTGACCACCCCCGATCCGGCCGACGCGGTCCGGGTCCTGAAGGAGCACGGACTGACCGGCCTGCGGGCCGACGGCGACCGGGTCACCGGCGAGCTCCCCGAGGCGCCGCCGGACGGTGCGTCCCCGCCGGACGGCGCGCCCACGCCGGGCCCGCCGGGCCCGCCGGACCCGGCGGACCTGAATGCCGCACTGGTCCGCGCCGGGGTCCGGGTCCGGGCCTTCGGCACCGAACGGCCGTCGTTGGAGGACGTCTTCGTCCGGCTCACCGGGGAGGGATTCGATGTCGCGGGCTGAGAGCCAGACCCTGCCGGCCGGGACGGCACCGCGGGCGCCCCGGCCGCGGTCGGCACGGTGGTCGCCGGACCTGCTGCGCAGTGAGATCGCCCTCACCTTCCGGCGCTGGCGCACCCTGGTGCTGCTGGCGGTCCTGGCGGCGGTGCCCGTCCTGGTCGGCGTCGCCGTCCGGATCCAGGTCGGGCGGTCCGGCGGTGGCGACGGCCGGGGGCCGGCGTTCCTCGCCGGGATCGCCGGCAACGGCCTCTTCCTGGTCTTCACCGCCCTCGCGGTGACGTTGCCGGTGTTCCTGCCGATGGCGGTCGGGGTGATCGCCGGGGACGCCGTCGCCGGCGAGGCGCACACCGGGACGCTGCGTTACCTCCTCGTCGCCCCCGCCGGCCGCGGCCGCCTGCTGCTCGCCAAGTTCGTCACGGTGGTGGTGTTCTGCCTGGCGGGCACGCTGGTCGTGGCGCTGTCCGCGTTGGCCACCGGCGCGTTGCTGTTCCCGCTGGGCAAGGTGACGCTGCTGTCGGGGACGTCCATATCCCTCGGCGAGGGGCTGCTGCGGGCGCTGGCCATCGCGGGGGTGGTGGCGCTCTCCCTGCTCGGGGTGGCGGCCCTCGGGCTGTTCGTCTCCACGCTCACCGACAGCGGCATCGCCGCCATGGCCACGACGGTCGGCCTGGTGCTCACCGCCCAGATCCTGGACGGCATACCGCAGCTCCAGGCCATCCAGCCGTATCTCTTCCCGCACTACTGGCTGTCCTTCGCGGACCTGCTCCGCGACCCGGTCTACTGGGACGGGATCCAGCGGGACCTGGGCCTCCAGGCGCTCTACGCGGCGGTGTTCGGCTCGGTGGCCTGGGCGCGGTTCACCACCCGCGACATCACCGCGTGACGGGGTCGGGCGTGGCCTCCGGGCCCGGCTCCGTGGCGGTCGAGTCCGCGGCGGCACGCCCGACCTGCGCCGCCTCGGCCGCGGCCACCTCGCGGGCCCGCGCCCCGGCGGCGGCCAGCGCGGCGCGCGCCCGCCGGACGGTCCGCAGCGCGTCCCAGGTCAGCATCGCGAGCGCCGCCCACACCAGGGCGAAGCCGGCCCAGCGCTCCGGCGGCATCTGCTCGCCGAAGACCGTCAGCCCCAGCAGGAACTGGAAGGTCGGCGCCAGGTACTGGAGCATCCCGATCGTGGTCAGCGGCAGCCGCACCGCCGAGGCGCCGAAGCAGATCAGCGGCACCGCGGTCGCGATGCCGCACGCCGCGAGCAGCAGCGCCTGCCCGGTCCCGCCGGAGACGAAGACGGATTCCCCGCGGACCCCGAGGAAGACGAGATAGCCCACTGCCGGCAGCGCTTGGAGGGCGGTCTCGGCGCTGAAGCCCTCGATGCCGTCGAGCTTGATGCCCTTCTTCGCCAGCCCGTAGGTGGCGAACGACAGGGCCAGCCCGAGCGCGATCCACGGCATCCGGCCGTAGGCGATGGTCATCACCACGACGGCCAGGGTGCCGACGCCGACCGCGGCCCACTGGAGCGGCCGCAGCCGCTCGCGCAGCACCAACACCCCGAACGCGATGCTCACCAGCGGGTTGATGAAGTACCCCAGCGAGGCTTCGAGCACGTGCCCGCTGTTGACCGCCCAGATGTAGAGGAACCAGTTCAGCGAGATCACCACGGCGCTGATCAGGATCAGCCCCAGCTTCCTGGGTTGCCGCAGCAGCGGGCGTATCCAGGACCAGCGGCGCAGCGCGGCCAGGATGATCAGCGCGACCGGCAGCGACCACACCATGCGGTGGGCCAGGATCTCGGACGGCGCGGCGGCGTCCAACAGATGCCAGTACAGCGGCAGCAGGCCCCACATGGTGTACGCGGCGAGGCCGTACGCGAGGCCGGCGCGTTGGTCGGTTCGAGAGGGCAAGGGGTGCTCCTGGTCGTGCGGGGTCGATCCTGTGCAAGGTAGCGCCGTCCGCCCTTCCTGTCATGTCCGTCTGGCGTGACGGTCATGACAGGGGCGTGAAGTGCCGGGAGCGGCGGGTGGGGGGACGGGTGTGCCGGGCTCCGCCTGGTGCGCCCACCCCGCCGCTCACCGTCCGCTCAGACGCTGTCCGGAAGCTCCTTCAGCGCTTCCGCGACCGCCGCGGCGAGCGGGGTGGTCGGCCGACCGGTCAGCCGGGCGAGGTCGCCGGGGGTGGCCGCCAACTCCCCGCGGGCGATCCCGGCATCCGCGTCGGCGACCAGCTCCGCGGCGGCCGCCGGCACCCCCGCCCCGGTCATCAGCGCCACGTACTGCTCCGCCGGCAGGTCGCGGTAGGGGATCTCCCGGCCGGTCTGCCGGGACACCTCGGCCGCGTACTCGGCCATCGTCCAGGCGGTGTCCCCGCTCAGCTCGTACACCGCGTTGGTGTGCCCGGCCGGGTCCGGGCCGCCGCCGGTGAGCACCACGGCGGCCGCCTCGGCGTAGTCCCGACGCGCCGCGCTGGCCACCCGGCCACCGTCCGCGCTGCCGAGGACCGCGCCGGCCTTCAGGGTGGTGGCCAGCGCCCCGGTGTAGTTCTCGTGGTACCAGCCGTTGCGCAGCAGGCAGTACGGCACCCCGGAGGCCAGCAGGGCCTGTTCGGTGCCGACGTGCTCCTCGGCGATGGCGAAGGTGGCGGCCGGCCCGCCCAGCACGCTGGTGTAGGCGAGCAGCGCCACACCGGCTTCCCGGGCGGCGTCGACGACGGCCCGGTGCTGGGGCAGCCGCCGCCCGGCCTCGTTGCCGGAGATGAACAGCACCCGGTCGCCGGCCGCGAACGCGCCCCGGAGCGTGTCGGGGCGGCCGTAGTCGGCGGTGCGGACCTCGACGCCCCGGGCCGCGAGGTCCGCGGCCCGGCCCCGGTCGCGGGCGAGGGCGACGATGCCGTCCGGTGAGGTGCGCTCCAGGAGCGCTGCGATGACGAGCCGGCCGAGCGCACCCGTGGCGCCGGTGACGACGATGCTCATGCCCTGTACCCCCTGGCGGTCTGTTGGATCGGTCGGGAAGGCCGCCAGCATGGCATTCGCGCCCCGTCCGCAGAAGGGTCCGGGCCGCGCCCGCTCCAGGGCTGCGCCTGCTTCCGGGCCGAGCCCGCTACGGGGCCGAGCCCGCTCCCGGGGCCGGAAAAACCGAGCGGGTGCCCGCGGAGAACGCCTTTGCGCTCCCCGCGGACACCCGCGGAAGGTTCGGTCGGACCGCCGGCCCGGGACCGACCAGGTCCTAGCCGACGACCGTCCAGGTGTCGTTGCCGGCCAGCAGGGCCCCCAGGTCGCCCTTGCCCTTCTGCTCGACGGCGGTGTCCAACTGCTCGGACATCAGCGTGTCGTAGACCGGCCGCTCGACGCTGCGCAGCACACCGATCGGGGTGCGGTGCAGGGTGTCGGGGTCGGCGAGCCGGGAGAGGGCGAACGCCGTGGTGGGGGAGGGGTTGTGCGCGTCGTGCACCAGGACCCCGTCCGAGCCCTCCTCGGTGACGTCGATGACCTTGAGGTCGCCGGTGACCGGGTCGCGGACCACGCCCTTGGAGCCGAGGCCGTCCGGCGCCGGGGCACCGAACCGGATCGGCTGCCCGTGCTCCAGCCGGATCACCGCTTCCTGGGCCTGCTCCTTGTCCTTGAGGACCTCGAAGGCGCCGTCGTTGAAGATGTTGCAGTTCTGGTAGATCTCCACCAGCGCGGTGCCCGGGTGGTCGGCGGCCGCGCGCAGCACCGAGGTGAGGTGCTTGCGGTCGGAGTCGACGGTGCGGGCCACGAAGGTCGCCTCGGCGCCGAGCGCCAGCGAGACCGGGTTGAACGGCGCGTCCAGCGAGCCCATCGGCGTCGACTTGGTGATCTTGCCGACCTCGGAGGTGGGGCTGTACTGGCCCTTGGTCAGCCCGTAGATCCGGTTGTTGAACAGCAGGATCTTGAGGTTGACGTTCCGTCGCAGGGCGTGGATGAGGTGGTTGCCGCCGATGGACAGCGCGTCGCCGTCACCGGTGACCACCCAGACCGACAGGTCGCGGCGCGAGGACGCGAGCCCGGTGGCGATGGCCGGGGCGCGGCCGTGGATGGAGTGCATCCCGTAGGTGTTCATGTAGTACGGGAAGCGGGAGGAGCAGCCGATGCCGGAGACGAAGACGATGTTCTCCTTGGCGAGGCCCAGCTCCGGCATGAAGCCCTGGACGGCGGCGAGGACGGCGTAGTCACCGCAGCCGGGGCACCAGCGCACTTCCTGGTCCGACTTGAAGTCCTTCATGGACTGCTTCGCCGTGGCCTTGGGCACCAGGGAGAGCGCCTCGATCTGGGCGGGCGACTCCGAGACCGTGTCAGTCATTGATGGCCTCCTTAAGGGCCTCCGCGAGCTGCTCGGCCTTGAACGGCATCCCGCTGACCTGGGTGTGCGAACGCGCGTCGACGAGGTACCTGGCGCGCAGCAGGGTGGCGAGCTGGCCGAGGTTCATCTCCGGCACGATCACCTTGTCGTAACGCGCGAGGACCTCGCCGAGATTCCCCGGGAAGGGGTTGAGGTGCCGCAGGTGCGCCTGGGCGATGCGCTGCCCCGCGCCCCGGACCCGCCGGACCGCAGCGGTGATCGGCCCGTACGTGGAACCCCAGCCCAGGACGAGGGTGCGCGCGCCCTCGCCGGTCTCGTCCGCCGGGTCGTCGACCTCGACGTCGGGGACGTCGATGCCGTCCACCTTCGCCTGGCGGGTGCGGACCATGAAGTCGTGGTTGGCGGGGTCGTAGGAGATGTTGCCGGTGCCGTCCTGCTTCTCGATGCCGCCGATGCGGTGCTCCAGGCCGGGCGTACCGGGGATGGCCCACGGCCGGGCCAGGCTCTCCGGGTCGCGCTTGTACGGCCAGAACACCTCGGTGCCGTCCGCCAGCCGGTGGTTGGGGCCGGTGGCGAACTGCACGCGCAGGTCGGGGAGTTGGTCGACCTCGGGGATCCGCCAGGGCTCCGAGCCGTTGGCCAGGTAGCCGTCGGAGAGCAGGAAGACCGGGGTGCGGTAGGTGAGCGCGATCCGGGCCGCGTCCAGCGCCGCGTCGAAGCAGTCGGCGGGCGTCTTGGGCGCCACGATCGGCACCGGGGCCTCGCCGTTGCGGCCGTACATCGCCTGGAGCAGGTCGGCCTGCTCGGTCTTGGTGGGCAGGCCGGTCGACGGGCCGCCGCGCTGGATGTCCACGATCAGCAGCGGGAGTTCGAGGCTGACCGCGAGGCCGATGGTCTCCGACTTCAGTGCCACGCCGGGGCCCGAGGTGGTGGTCACCGCCAGCGAGCCGCCGAACGCCGCGCCCAGCGCCGCGCCGATGCCGGCGATCTCGTCCTCCGCCTGGAACGTCCGCACGCCGAAGTTCTTGTGCTTGGACAGCTCGTGCAGGATGTCGGAGGCCGGGGTGATCGGGTACGAGCCGAGGTACAGCGGCAGATCGGCCTGGCGCGCGGCGGCGATCAGGCCGTAGGACAGCGCGAGGTTGCCGGAGATGTTGCGGTAGGTGCCGGTCGGGAAGGCGGCGGTGGCCGGTGCGACCTCGTAGGACGTGGCGAAGTCCTCGGTGGTCTCGCCGAAGTTCCAGCCGGCCCTGAAGGCGGTGACGTTCGCCTCGGCGATGTTCGGCTTCTTCGCGAACTTGGCCCGCAGGAACTTCTCGGTGCCCTCGGTCGGCCGGTGGTACATCCACGACAGCAGGCCCAGCGCGAACATGTTCTTGCTGCGCTCGGCCTCCTTGCGGGAGAGCCCGAACTCCTTGAGCGCCTCGATGGTCAGCGTCGTCAGCGGCACCGGGTGGACGTGGTACGCCGACAGCGAGCCGTCCTCCAGCGGGTTGGTCTCGTAGCCGACCTTCGCCATCGGGCGCTTGGTGAACTCGTCGGTGTTGACGATGATCTCCGCGCCGCGCGGCACGTCGCCGATGTTCGCCTTCAGGGCGGCGGGGTTCATCGCCACCAGGACGTTCGGTGCGTCGCCGGGGGTGAGGATGTCGTGGTCGGCGAAGTGCAGCTGGAAGCTGGAGACGCCCGGGAGGGTTCCGGCGGGGGCCCGGATCTCGGCGGGGAAGTTCGGCAGCGTCGACAGGTCGTTGCCGAACGACGCCGTCTCGGACGTGAAACGGTCACCGGTGAGCTGCATACCGTCACCGGAGTCGCCGGCGAACCGGATGATCACCCGGTCCAGGCGCCGGACTTCCTTGCCCGGGCCGCCGTCGCCGGACGTGCGCTGTTCCCCGACTAGCGCTCCGTCGGCCTGTTCGGCTGTGCTACTGACCTGGCTGGTCACTGCTTCGGACCTCCCTCAAGGGGTGCGGCATCCCCGCCGGACGCAGGGCGTAGGACGGGTCGTACCGACCGGTTGTCCCATAACCATCGTACTTGGGTAAGGGTGCCCTTCCCTGGGCTGGCCACATCGTGGACGCCCGGATGAGACACCGTTCTGTACTGGTTTGTCATCGAATCACTGCCCCCGTCACCCCTGTCTCCATGCCGCACTGGCCTCGTCCATTGGTGCTAGGGCCATGGTTCTAGGTCCCATCCCTCAGCCGCTGGTAGATCCACGCATTGGCAACGTCTGACAGGTTGCCAGTCCGTCAGGAGTTGAGGTAAGTGAGGACCGCGAGCACGCGTCGGTGATCCCCGTCACTCGGCGTCAGGCCGAGCTTCAGGAAGATGTTGCTGACGTGCTTCTCGACCGCGCCGTCGCTGACCACCAGCTGCCGGGCGACCGCGGAGTTGGTCCGGCCCTCGGCCATCAGCCCCAGTACCTCGCGCTCCCGCGGCGTCAGGTGCGCCAGCGCGTCCTGCTTGCGGCTGCGGCCCAGCAGCTGCGCCACCACCTCCGGGTCCAGCGCGGTGCCGCCGCGGGCCACCCGGACCACCGCGTCCACGAACTCCCGCACCTCGGCGACCCGGTCCTTGAGCAGGTAGCCGATGCCCCGGCTCGATCCGGCCAGCAGCTCGGTGGCGTACTGCTCCTCGACGTACTGCGACAGCACCAGCACCCCGACCCCGGGGTGGTCCCGGCGCAGCCGGAGCGCGGCCCGTACGCCCTCGTCGGTGTGGGTCGGCGGCATCCGCACGTCCGCCACCACCACGTCCGGCGGGGTGCCCGTGCCGGCCAGGTCTGCGACCGTCTTCACCAGCGCCTCGCCGTCGCCCACGCCCGCCACGACCTCGTGCCCGCGGTCGGTCAGCAACCGGGTCAGGCCCTCCCGCAGCAGCACCGAGTCCTCGGCGATGACCACCCGCACGCTGTCCTCCACGTCCGCCACGATGACATTCCCCCCACGTTCCCTACGGTCCAGCCTGCCGTCCCCCAGCATTCCAGCATCCGGAACGGGGCGGGCGGGTGAGGGGGAGAACCGGGGAGGTGGGCGGGTGGGGGCGGGAGCGCCGGAGTGCGGGGGACGGGCGTGGGCGGAGGCGGGCGAGCGGGGCGGGGCGCTACGAGCGGGTGGGGCCGGACCCTCGTCCGGTCCCACCCGTGAGCGTCGCGGCCCGGCCCGGGGCCGGGCCGCCGGTCAGCCGCGCCAGGGCAGCTCGGCGGTGATGGCGGTCGGGCCGCCGGCGGGGGAGTCCACGACGAGGAGGCCGTCGACGGAGTCCAGCCGCTCGGCGAGGCCGGCCAACCCGCTGCCGGCCTCGGTGCTCGCGCCGCCCCGACCGTCGTCCGACACCAGGACCATCAGCCGGCCCGCCCGTCGCCCACCATCGCCCTTGTCCGAGGGCCCTGCGGGCCCGCACCCCTCGCCGTACCAGACGTCCACCGACGCATGCTCCGCCGAGCTGTGCTTGGCGACGTTCTGGAGCAGTTCGGAGACGGTGAAGTAGGCGATGCCCTCGATGGCCGGGGCCGGGCGGCGCGCCAGGTCCACCTGGACCGTGACCGGCACCGGGCAGCGCCCGGCCAGCGCGGACAGCGCCGGGCCCAGCCCGCGGTCGGTGAGGATCGCCGGGTGGATGCCGCGGGCCAGGTCCCGCAGCTCCTGGAGCGCGATCTTCACCTCGCCGTGTGCCTCGTCCACCATCCGCGCCACGCTCTCGTCGGCCTGGCCCTCCGCCAGCTTCTCCTTGGCCAGGCCCAGGTCCATCGCCAGCGCCACCAGCCGGGCCTGCGCCCCGTCGTGCAGGTCCCGCTCGATGCGGCGCAGGTCGGCGGCGGCGGTGTCGACCACCACCCCGCGGTCCGACTCCAGCTCGATGACCCGGTTGGCCAACGGCGACGGCCCCAGCAGCCCGCGCACCAGCAGCCGGTCCACCTGCGTCAGCCCGCGGAACACCCACGGCCCGGCCAGCACCATCAGCAGCCCGAACGCGCCGGTCACCATGGCCGTCACCGTCGGGCTCAGATACAGGACGGTGCCCCCGTCCCCCCACAGTTGGATACCGGGCAGGGAGGCGTACGAGGGCATGAGCCAGTACCAGAACGGGAAGCTGAGCAGCGCCCAGCCCACCGACCAGAACGTCACCGCGAAGACGAACGCGAACAGCGCCCACGGGAAGTGCAGGAACGCGTAGAGCAGGTGCCGCCAGGACGCTCCGCTCTTGAGGACCGCCCCGACCCACGCCACCAGGCCGGGCTTCGAGGGGCGCAGCGGCTCCGGGGCGGCCACGTCCAGCCGCAGCAGCGCCCGTGCCCGGGCCCGCTCCAGGGCGCCCAGCCCCCGGGCACCGACCAGCCCGCCGGCCAGTACCGGGATGCCCAGGAACGTGATCAGCAGGCCGGCGCTCAGCGAGACCAGGGTGACCGCGTAGGCGAACATCACGCAGGCCACCGGGAGGTTCAGACAGAGGTGGAGGAACTCCCGCCAGGTGCGACCCGAGAAGGGGGCGCGCAGGCCCGTGGGCACCCGGTGGCCACCGGGCCGCGTGGGGTGGGCGGGGTGCGCGGAGTACGCGGTGTACGCGGTGTCCATGTCTCGTCGTCCGTCCGTTCTGCCGTGGCGTCCGGTGCCGGGGCCGGTGCCGGGACCGGCGGTGAATTCGTCGGTGAATCCGGCAGGGGTTCCGGTGGTGGTCCCGTCGGCGATTCCGTTGGTGGGTCCGGCGGTGGTTCCGGTTGGTGGTTCCGTTGGTGGTTCCGGTGGGTTCCCGCCGGCGATCCGGGTGGGCCCCGCCGGCCTCTGCCGGCTCCGTCCAGGGTCGACGATCGGCGCGGCCCGGACCATGTGGCTGCTCGCAGTCTTCCGCCGGGGGTTTTCCCCACCCCCGGCGTCGGGCCCGCGGCCCGCTCAGCGCCCCTTACGCGGCCCCGCTCCCGCCTCTGGCCGCGGCCGCCACGGCACCTCCGCCGTTACCCGGGTCGGCCCGTCCGCCGGCGAATCCAGTACGAACAGCCCGTCCACCGCGCCCAGTCGGTCCGCCAGCCCGGCCAGCCCGCTGCCGCCGTCGAGCCGCGCCCCGCCCTTCCCGTCGTCCTGCACCTGGAGCAGCAGCCGGTCCCGGGACCGCCACACCTCGACCGACGCCTGGCGCGCCGCGCTGTGCTTGGAGACGTTCTGGAGCAGTTCGGAGACGGTGAAGTAGACGATCCCCTCGATGGCCGGCGCGGGCCGCTCGGCCAGGTCCACGGAGCTGGTGACCGGTACCGTGCAGCGCCCGGCCAGCGACGCCAACGCCGGGCCCAGCCCGCGGTCGGTGAGGATCGCCGGGTGGATGCCGCGGGCCAGGTCCCGCAACTCCTGGAGCGCCAGCTTCACCTCGCCGTGCGCCTCGTCCACCATCCGCGCCACGCTCTCGTCGGCCTGTCCCTCCGCCAGCTTCTCCTTGGCCAGGCCGAGGCCCATGGCGAGCGCCACCAGCCGGGCCTGCGCGCCGTCGTGCAGGTCCCGTTCTATCCGCCGCAGATCGGCGGCCGCGGTGTCGGTGACCACCATCCGGTCCGACTCCAGCTCGGCGATCCGCCGCTCCAACTCGTCGGAGGGCGACAGCAGCCCCCGCACCATCGCCCGGTCCACGTTGGACAGCCAGCGCGCCAACCACGGCAGCACCGGCCAGCCTACGAACAGTGCGGTGAGGATCACCGAGAACGTGAGGATGCCCCATGGCAGCCGGATGACCGCGAACAGCGCGTGCCGCCAGGCCACCGGGTCCTTCAGGCGCGCCCACAGCCATCCGAAGAACCCGCCCTCCCGGGGCCGCGGCGGGCTCGGTTCGGCCACCGCCACCCCGAGCCAGGCCCGCGCCCGGGCCCGTTCCAGCTTCCCGTAGAGCCGACAGGCCGTCAGGCCCGCGGCCAGCAGCGGCAGTCCGACGACCGTGACGGAGAGCCCGAGCCCCAGCACCAACCACACCACCAGCACCGCGAACGCCGTCACGTCCAGGGGGAGGTTGACCAGCAGATAGCCGATCTCCCGCCAGGTCCAGCCGTCGAGCGGTGGTCTCGGTGGCGGGAGCGGCACCCCGTCGGGGGCGTCGGCGTCGGCAGTGAGCTGGGAACTTTCCGTCATACGCCCCAGCTTGCCGGGGTCCGCGCCGCTCTGCCATGGGGTTCGTCGGGTGGCGGGCGGGGGGTTTGCCCCACCCCCCGCCCGAGCGGACCGAATTGGCGCGGGCCACTGTGGACAGGGCGCGGCGCCGGGCCCGTATGGTGTTGCGGTGCAGAACGGCCGCGTGGACATGACGAGTGCGACGACGGGTGCGGACGCGGGCCCCGGAGCGCGCGGCGGTAGCGCCCGGACCACGGCCCGGGCGCAGCCCACCACGGCCCCGCCGGAGCCCGCCACGGCGCCCGCAGGCCCGGCGGATCCCCAGGACACCGGCGGCCCGCGCTGGGACGACCGCAGCCGCAACCGGACCGCGATGACCGCCAGCGGACTGCTCGCCGCCGTCGCCGGAATCTGCGCCGCCACCTGGTACGGCGCCGGTGCCGCCCTCTGGACGGGCGTCGCGGCCGTAGTGGCCGCGGGCGGCGGCGCGGCGCTCACCGCGGCGCCCGGACGACGGGTCGCCGGCACCGCCCTGCTGCTCACCGGCGGCACCCTCGGCGTCCTCGCCGCCTGGCAGGCGGCTCCCGGCGGCGCCGCCCGGCTCGCCGCCACCGGACTCACCGCCGCGGTCGCCCTGGCCCTGCTCGGCCTGCGCACCGGCCTGGGGCGCGGCGGCCTCACCGGCGCGGCCGCGGTCGCGCTGGCGGTGGGCGTCTGGGAGCTGCTGCTGGCCCTGACCGACCCGGTCCTTACCGGCGTCACGCTCGGTTTCCTCTCCGTGCTGGTTTTGGGCGCACTGCCCTGGCTGGCCCTGCGCGCGGCCGGCCTGACCGGGCTGGACGACCGGCACTCGGGCGGCACCCCGGTCAGCCGCCACCGGGTGGCCGCCGCGCTGGCCGCCACCCACCGGGGGCTGGCCCCGGCCACCGTGGCGATGGCGGCCTCGGCCGGCGCGGCCGGTGTCCTGGCGGCGGGCGAACCCGGGCTCTGGACGGTGCTCACCGCCCTGCTGCTCGCCGTCGTCCTGTTCTCCCGGGCCCGCGCCTACCCCCTGGCCGTTGAGGTGGTCGCCCTGCTCGCCGCCGGAACGGCCGTCTGCGTACGGCTGGTTCTGCTCTGCGCGACGGACGGCGGGGCGCCGGGGCTCGCACTGGCCGTATTGGGCTTGCTGGCCGTCCTCCCGGTGGCGGCGCTCGCGGTCCGGCTGCCGGAACCGCTACGGAACCGGCTGCGGCGCTGGCTGGATCTGGTGGAGTCGGTGAGCATGGTGGCGCTGATCCCGGTGGGCCTCGGCGCGTTCGGGCTCTACGGGCTGCTGCTGGGCGGGTCCTGACGGGGGACGGGTTCGGTAGAGCCGGATGAGCCGGATGAGCCGGGAGAACCGGGAGAACCGGAAGTAGGGGAGGGCCGATGCCGCCGGTGAAGCTGGGGATGACAAGGGTGCCGGGGGTGACGGGGGCGACGGGGACATCCTGTGAAGACACGTGGCCGCCGGAACGTTCCGGTCGGCTCGGGGAGTTCGGAACGCGGGGGCGCAATGCCGGGGAGGAGGTGAGGACCAGGTGACGACGGAGAGCGCGGCGCAGCCGACGACTGCGACGGGTATGCCTGATATGCCGGGTGCGGCCAGTGCGACCAGCACGGTGAGTGCGGAAGGTATGGGCGGTCCGGCGGTGGATGCGGTGAACGCGGTGAACGGAGGCGCGGCGGGCGGAGCCGCCGGCCTCGCGGGCGCTGCTGCCAACAACGTTGGTTCTTCCGGTTCTGCCGGCTCTACTGGTTCTGCCGGTTTTTCTGGTGCCGGTGCCGGTGCCGGTGCCGGTGCCGGTGCTGGTGGTGCTGCTGGTTTGGGTGGCGCGGCGGTGGCCGGTGGTGCGCCGGGCGCACTGCCCGCCGCGGTGCCGATGCCACCGGCCGCGTCCGCGCCGGCCCCGACCCGCCCGATGCCCGCGGTGGCCGAGCCGTCCCCGTTCGACCCGACGCCGTCCCCGTTCGACCCGGCCCCGGCCCAAGTGCCGACGGCTGCGCCCGCACCGGCCGCCGCGCCTGCGGCCCCGGTTGCCCCTACGGGCCCGGGTGCCCCGACGACCCCGATCGCCCCTCCGATCACGCCAGCCCCTCCGATCTCACCGGCCCCGCAAGCAACGCCGGCCCCTCAGGCCATGCCAACTCCTCAGGCAATGCCAACCCCCCAAGCCCCCCAGGCCCCTTCGGCCTCCCAGGTCCCTTCGGCTCCCCCCGCCGCTCCGGCCCCGCCGCCCGGCGCCCCGTTGCCGCCGGTCGCACCCGCCCCGGGCCACGCCCCGGGCCACACCCCCGGCCCCGCCCCATCCGCCGGCCCCGTACCGCCGGCGGCCGCGCCCCCTGCCCAGTCGCCTCCCGCCCCCGGGCGCTACGGACGTGCCGGGCTGCCCGCGCGGACGCCCGTCTCCGTACCGCTGCTGCCGCCCGAGCTGGCCGACGGGCAGCCCCGGCCGCGCCGCGGCGACCCGCTGGCGCGGCGCGCGGGCCGGGCCCTGCGCCGGGTGTTCGCGTCCTCGCCCGCCGCCGAGACGGCCGCCGTCACCCAGGCCGCGTACGCCATCCAGCAGCCGGTCTCCAGCGGTCGGCAGATCGCGGTGTCCAGCATCCGCGGCGGTGCGGGCAAGTCCACCGTCGCCGCCCTGCTCGCGCTGACCTTCGCGCACTACCGCTCCGACCCGGTCCTCGCCGTCGAGGCCGACCCGGCGCTGGGCACGCTCCCGCACCGGCTCGGCGCCCGCGAGGTCCGCTGGTCGGGCAGCGACCTCGCGCAGATCCTCGACCCGTCGATGCTGATCACCGACCTGACCGGCTACCTCCTCCCGTTCTCCGGCGGCGGCTGGTTGCTGCCCGGGAGTCAGGGCGCCATCGGCACCCGGCTGGACATCGACACCTACCGGGTGGTGATGACCTCGCTGCGCCGCCACTTCGCCGCGACGGTGGTGGACTGCGAGACGCTGCCCGCCGAAGTGGCCCGCACCGCGCTGGTGACGACCCAGGCCCGGGTCCTGGTCACCCCGGCGACCCCGGAGGGCGTGGCCGCCACCCGTTCCGTACTGGACTGGATCGGCAGTCTCCACCCCGGCCTGCTGCCGACCACGGTCGTGGTGCTCACCCACTCCTCGCCGGACAGCGGCGTCGACGTCCGTAAGGCCGCCGCGCATCTGGGCGCCGGTGGCGCGGCGGTGTTGCCGCTGCCCTACGACCGCCATCTGGCGGCGGGCGGCGCCATCCGCAGCGAGCTGCTGGGGGCCCGAACGCGGGAGGCGGCGGCGCGGATCGCGGCCGAGGTCATGGACCGCGCGGTCTCCCGGGACGGGTCCCGGCGCCGCTCGCCGCACCAGGAGCCCCCGCGGCCGTCTTCCCAGGGGACGCCCCGAGCGGAGCGATCGGCCCAGGCCCCCATGCCCCGGCCGCCGGCCCCGGCCCCCCAACCGCACCCGACACCGGCCCCGCAGGGCTACCCCCAGCCTCAGCACCAGCCCCAGCCTCAGCACCAGGCCCAGCCTCAGGCCCCCACCGGCCCCCCGCTCCCCCCTCAGCCCCAGCTGCACCCCCAGCCACCGCTGCCGCCCACCGACCCCCGGACCCCGTACGGCGGCGGCACCCCGCGCTGACGAGACCGCGGGCTGACGAGACGCCGCGCTGACGAGACGCCGCCCCGAGCCGGGGCCCGAGCCAGAGCCGAGGCCGGGGCCAGGGCCCGAGCCAGGACCTGATCCCGGCCCCGGACGCGCCACCCGCCTCTCTCTTCCCCCCGATCCCGCCAACCGGACGGCCGCCGTCCGGTCCGTGAGACACCTCATGAGACGACCGGACCAGCCGTCTACGCTGCCGGCCACCCAGGTAGGGCGAAGTGGGGACAACCCCGCCATCCGCGATCATGCGGCTGCCCAACGCGACCGGGGCAGGGCCTAGACTCCCGTTCGTACAGATCGTGTAAAAGTCGTTTCAAGAAGCGCAGTCAGGGAGCGAGGGGCGGACGTGCCGGACGCGACCGTACGCACCACCGTCGCCGCGGACTATTTCCAGGGCTATTCGGCCGTCGGGATCATGGCCGTGGTCGGAGTGCTGTTCGTCGCCGTGGCCTTCGGGGCCGGGCGGCTGCTGCGACCTGTCGTGCCCACGCCCGAGAAGCTGCTGACCTACGAGTGCGGCGTGGACCCGGTCGGCGAGGGCTGGGCGCACACCCAGGTCCGCTACTACGTCTACGCCTTCCTCTACGTCATCTTCGCCGTCGACTCGATCTTCCTCTTCCCCTGGGCGACGGTCTTCGCCGCACCGGGATTCGGTGGGGTGACGCTGGCGGAGATGTTCATCTTCCTCGGCTTCCTCGCCATCGGCCTCCTCTACGCGTACAAGAAGGGCGTCCTGGAATGGACGTGACCCCCGCCTCCGCCGGCTCCGAGGCCGCGCCCCGGAGCGCCGCCCCCGAGTTCCTGCCGGAGCCGCGGCGCCTCGGCGCACTGGCCCGGCTCGCGCCCGAACCCATGAAGGTGGTCCTGAACTGGGGCCGCCGCTACAGCCTGTGGGTCTTCAACTTCGGCCTGGCCTGCTGCGCCATCGAGTTCATCGCCGCGTCCATGGCCCGGCACGACTTCATCCGGCTCGGGGTGATCCCGTTCGCGCCCGGCCCGCGCCAGGCCGACCTGATGGTCGTCTCCGGCACCGTCACCGACAAGATGGCGCCCGCGGTCAAGCGGCTCTACGAGCAGATGCCCGAGCCGAAGTACGTCATCTCCTTCGGCGCCTGCTCCAACTGCGGCGGCCCCTACTGGGACTCGTACGCGGTCACCAAGGGCGTCGACCAGATCATCCCGGTGGACGTGTACGTCCCCGGCTGCCCGCCCCGCCCGGAGGCGCTGCTCCAGGGCATCCTCAAGCTCCAGGAGAAGATCGCCCGCGAGTCGCTCGGCGAGCGCTACGGGCAGGCCGCCCGGCCGTCCGCAGCGGCCCTCCGCAGCGGCCTGGTGACCCCGCCGGCCGCCCCGGGACCGGACGCGTCCGGCACCGCGGGGGAGGAACCCCGATGACTGAGCAGCCCCAGCAGCCCCAGCAGCCCCAGCACCCCGATCAGCCCCAGCAGCCCGAACAGCCCGAGCGGCCCCAGCAGCGGCCGGAAGAACCGACCGGGGAGCCGGCCGAGGAACAGGCCACTGCGGCAGCCGTCGAGCCGGCAGCCGCCGAGCCGGCCGCCGAGCCGCTCGTCGGCTGGTTGCCGCGGGCCGCCGGTGAACTCTTCGGCGCCGGCGCCACCGCGGAGCTGGCGTACGACCTGCTGACCGTCGACGTCCCGGCGGACGCCTGGCTCACCGCGCTGACCGCCGCCCGCGACGACCTCGGCTGCACCTACTTCGACTGGCTGAGCGCCGTCGACGAGCCCGGCACCGGCTTCCGGATCTGCGTCCACCTCGCCGACGTGGCGCGCCCCGGCACCGTACGCCGACTGATCGTCCGGACCACCGTGCCGCACGACGCGCCCGTACTGCCCACCGCCGTGGGCGTGTTCGCGGGCGCCGGCTGGCACGAGCGGGAGACCCACGAGATGTTCGGCGTGGACTTCACCGGCCACCCGCACCTGGTGCCGCTGCTCCTGCCGGACACCTTCGAGGGCCATCCGCTGCGCAAGGACTTCGTTCTGGCGGCCCGGGTCGCGAAGGCGTGGCCCGGTGCCAAGGAACCGGGGGAATCCGAGCACGGTGGGCCCAAGCGGCGGCAGATGCTGCCCCCGGGAGTGCCCGACCCCAACGAGTGGGGCCCGCTCAAAGGCCAGCTGCCGCCCGCCCCGGCACGGCCGGCCCGCGGTGCGCGGGCGGCGGGTGCCGCCGGCGAGCGCCCGGCCCGGCGGACCCGGACCGCGAGCGCGGGCTCGGCGAGCCAGCAGGCGGCGGGTGCCGAGGCGGCAGGTACCGAGGTACCGGCCGGCACCCCGGCCGAGCCTCCGGCCCGCGCCGCGCGCCCGGACCGGCCCGTCCGGCGCGCCCGCTCGGCGAGCGGGGGCTCGGCCAGCCAGCAGACGGCCGCCGCCGAGGACACGGGACCCAAGGACACTGAGCCCAAGGACACCGCGCCCGAGGGCACCGCGCCTAAGGACGCGGCGCCCAAGGCCACCGCTGGGGGTACCGCTGCCGGCGGGACCGCCCCGGCCGACGGGCGCCCCGCCGCGCCCCCGCGCTCCGCCGACGCGCCTTGGCACCACGCCCGCCCGGCCTTCGACGCACCGGAAGCCGCACCGGAAGCCGCACCCGAGCCCGGACCGGCCGCCGCGCCGACCGGCGAGCCGAAGTCGAAGCCCGAGCCGAAGCCCGAGCCGAAGCCCGAGCCGGAAGCGACCCCGACCCCGGCCCCAACCCCGGAGTCCACCCCGCAACCGTCCGACGAACCGTCAGGCGCACGCCCCGAAGGCCCCGAAAGCCCGGAAGCACGGCCCGACACACGGCCCGACGCACGACCCGAAGGAGGCGACACCCCATGAGCGACACCCTCGCCCTGGTGCTGCGCCTGCTCGCCGTCTTCGTCGTCTTCCTGGTGTTCCCGCTGGTCATCGGCCAGACCGAGCACAAGGTCATGGCCCACATGCAGGGCCGCCTCGGCCCCATGTACGCCGGTGGCTTCCACGGCTGGGCGCAGCTGGTCGCCGACGGCGTGAAGTTCGCGCAGAAGGAGGACATCGTCCCGGCCGGCGCCGACCGGCGGATCTTCCAGCTCGCGCCCGCGGTCGCCCTGCTGCCGTACCTCCTGGTCCTGGTCGCCATCCCGATAGGGCCGCACAACGCCGTCGGGCAGGCCATCGACGCGGGCATCTTCTTCGTGCTCGCCGTGATGGGCGTCGGCGTGCTCGGCTCCCTGATGGCGGGTTGGGCCTCGGCCAACAAGTTCTCCCTGCTCGGCGGTCTGCGGACGGCCGCGCAGCTGCTCGCCTACGAACTGCCGATGCTGCTGGCCGCCGCGTCCGTCGCGATGGCCGCCGGCACCCTCTCGTTGCCCGGCATCCTCGACGCCTTCCACTGGTGGTGGGTGCCGTGGCAGCTCGTCGGCGGTGTGGTGTTCTTCGTCGCCGGACTCGCCGAGCTCCAGCGGCCGCCGTTCGACATGCCGGTCGCCGACTCGGAGATCATCTTCGGCGCGTACACCGAGTACACCGGACTGCGCTTCGCGCTCTTCCTGCTCGCCGAGTACGCCGGCATCGTCGTGCTCAGCGCGCTGACCGCGGTCCTCTTCCTGGGCGGCTGGCACGGCCCGTTCGGCGCCGACGGCCTGGGCTGGCTGTGGACGCTGGTGAAGACCGTGGCGCTCAGCTTCGTCGTCATCTGGCTGCGGGTCACCTACCCGCGGCTGCGCGAGGACCAGCTGCAGAAGCTCGCCTGGACGGTCCTGATCCCGCTCGCGCTCGGCCAGATCGCCCTCACCGGCATCATCAAGGTGGTGATCTCCTAAATGGGAATCCCCGGTTCCGGCTTGGCCAAGGGCCTGGCCGTCACCCTCCGCACGATGACGCGGAAGTCCGTCACCGCGCAGTACCCGGACGTCCAGCCCGACCTCCCGCCCCGCACCCGCGGCGTCATCGGGCTGTTCGAGGAGAACTGCACGGTCTGCATGCTGTGCGCCCGCGAGTGCCCCGACTGGTGCATCTACATCGACTCCCACAAGGAGACGGTGCCGCCGGCCGCCCCCGGGGGCCGCGAACGCAGCCGCAACGTACTGGACCGCTTCGCGATCGACTTCGCGCTGTGCATGTACTGCGGGATCTGCATCGAGGTCTGTCCCTTCGACGCGCTGTTCTGGTCGCCGGAGTTCGAGTACGCCGAGACCGACATCCGCGATCTGACCCACGAGCGCGACACGTTGCGCGAGTGGATGTGGACGGTGCCCGAGCCGCCCGCGCTGGACCCGGCGGCCGAGGAGCCCAAGGAGATCGCCGCCGCCCGCAAGGCCGCGGACAAGCTCGCCGCCCAGCAGGCCACCGCAGCAGCGCAACCGCAATCCGACGGGACCGCTGCCACCCCCGACACCGACACCACCCAGGAGGGAACGTGACGCTCGCCGCCGCAAGCCACGGCTTCCTCTCGCCCACCGGCGTCGAGATCGCCTTCGTCCTCGTCGGCATCGCCACCCTCGGCGCGGCGCTGATGACCGTCACCTCCCGGCAGTTGGTGCACGCCGCACTGTGGCTGGTGGTCGCCCTCGGCGGGGTCGCCGTGGAATACCTCCTGCTCACCGCCGAGTTCATCGCCTGGGTCCAGGTGCTGATCTACGTCGGATCGGTGGTCGTGCTGCTGCTCTTCGGGCTGATGCTCACCAAGGCGCCGATCGGCCCGTCCCCGGACGCCGATTCGGGCAACCGCTGGGCCGCGCTCACGGTGGCCGGCGCCTCGGCCGCGGCCCTGGTCTGGGTCGTCGTCGACGCCTTCCGCGCCACCTGGATCGACCTCGACGGGACCGTGCAGGGCTCCGCCGAGGTCTCCGGGCGCAGCCTGTTCCGCTTCTGGGTGCTGCCCTTCGAGGCGCTCTCCGTCCTGCTGCTCGCCGCGCTCGTCGGGGCGATCGTGCTGTCCCGCCGGGGTGGCGATGCCAAGGGCGCCGCCGAGACCTCGGCCCCCGCCGCGGGGGAGGAGCGGCACTGATGCATCTCGCGTACCCGGCGGTCCTCGCCGTCCTCCTCTTCTGCACCGGCCTGTACGGCGTGCTCGCGCGTCGCAACGCGATCCTGGTGCTGATGTCCGTCGAGCTGATGCTCAACGCCGTCAACCTCAACCTCGTCGCCTTCGACGTCTGGCTGCGCGACACCCTGCACGCCGGCCAGGCGCTGACCCTCTTCACCATCGCCGTCGCCGCCGCCGAGATCGGCATCGGGCTGGCGATCGTGTTGCTCGTCTACCGCAACCGCGGCAGCTCCGACATCGACCGGCTCCGCGACCTCGCCGAGCGGCCGGACGGCCCGGACGGCCCGGACGGCCCGGACGGCCCGGACGGCCCGGACGGCCCGGACGGCCCGGACGGCCCGGACGGCCCGGACGGCCCGGACCGTGCGGACGGGGCGCGGCAGCCGCAGCCGGACACCGGGGCGGAGGCCACCGCGTGACTCTCACGACCACCGCCGTACTCGTTCCCCTCCTGCCCTTCCTCGGGGCCGTCGTCGGCCTCCTCCTGGGGCGCCGTTCGCCCAGTTTCGTCCGGCCGCTGGCGGTGCTGCCGACGCTCGCCGCGGCGGTGCTGACCGTCGCCGTCGCCGTCGGCCAGGGCGGTGGCCCGGCCACCGACGTGGCCACCCGGCTCACCCCGACCGGCTCGCTCCCCATCGACCTCGCGCTGCACATCGACGGCTTCGCCGCGCTGATCGCCGTCCTCGTCGGCGTCGTGGCGACCTGCGTGCAGATCTACTCCACGGCGTATCTGCGCGACGATCCGCGCTACCCCTCCTACGCCGCGCTGGTCTCGCTCTTCACCTCCGCGATGCTGCTGGTCGTCTACACCGGCGACCTGATGGTGCTGCTGGTCGGCTGGGAAGTCATGGGCATCTGCTCGTACTTCCTCGTCGGCCACTACTGGGAGACCGAGGCCGCCCGCGCCGCCTCGCTCAAGGCGTTCCTCGTCACCAAGCTCGGCGACGTCCCCTTCCTCTTCGGCATCTTCGCGCTGGCCGCCGACACCGGGACCTTCCGGATCACCGGCATCCTGGGCCACGTCGCCCGCGACGGCCTGCACCACCCGACGCTGATCGCGCTGCTGCTGCTGGCCGGCGTCGCGGGCAAGTCCGCGCAGTTCCCGCTGCACACCTGGCTCCCGGACGCGATGGCCGGCCCGACGCCGGTCTCCGCGCTCATCCACGCCGCGACGATGGTCGCCGCCGGTGTGTACGTCGTGGCCCGCCTCCTCCCGGTCTTCGCCGCCTCCGCGGCGGCCCTGGTCGTGCTCGCCGTCCTGGCCGCGGTGACCATGGTCGGCTCCGCCCTGGCCGCGCTCGCCCAGGACGACATCAAACGCGTGCTGGCCTACTCGACCGTCGGCCAACTCGGCTACATGACCGGTGCGCTGGCCGTCGGCAACCGCGGCGCCGCCGTCTTCCACCTCCTGTCGCACGGTGCGTTCAAGGCCCTCCTCTTCCTCGGCGCGGGCGTGGTCATCCACGCCGCGGGCACCAACTCGCTCGCCGCCATGGCCCGGATGGGCGGCCTGGCCCGCCGCGTCCCGGACGCCGCCTGGACGCTGGCCGTCGCCCTGCTCGCGCTCGCCGCGATCCCGCCGTTCGCCGGCTTCTTCTCCAAGGAAGCCGTCCTGGGCGCCGCCGAGCACGCCGCCACCGGCCACGCGGCCGGCATCCCCGGCGTCGCCGGCTGGACCGTCCTGATCTCCGGTCTGCTCACCGCCCTCCTCACCGCCGCCTACGCCACCCGGCTATGGCTGCTGACGTTCTGCGGTACCGGCCCCGAGGCCCCCGACCACGGCCCGCAGCCGCGCGCCATGACCGCCGTGCTGTGGGTGCTCTTCATCCCCACCGTCGGCTTCGGTCTGACCGCCCCCCTCCTGCCCGCCTGGTTCGACGGGCGCTCACTCACCCCGACCCTCACCACCTCCGTGCTGGGCACCGGTGTCGCCCTCGTCGGCGGCCTGATCACCTACGCCGCCTGGCGCCATACCAGCGCCCTCGCCACCCGCACCCCGCTCGGGGCCGTCGCCGTGGCGGAGGACGCCGGCCCCGCACTCGCCGAGGAACTGGCCATCGTCACCCACCCCCCGGCCTACGGCGACGTCGCCGGAGCCCCGGACCCGGCCGACCCCGGCCGGCTCCTGCTCGGCCCGCTGCACCGCCACGCGGCCGCCGGCTTCCACCTCGACGCGGTCTACTCCGCGCTGTTCGTCCGACCCACCCGCGCGGCCGCGACCCTGGTCCGCTTCCTGGACCGCGCAGTCGTCGACACCTACGTCAGCGGCGCGGGCACCGCCCCCCGCTGGCTGGGCGCCGCCGTCCGCCGCGCCCAGACCGGGAACGTGCAGACCTACCTCGGGGCGCTGCTGGCCGGTGCGCTCGTCCTGGGCATCGCCGCCGTCCTCGTCGCTACGGGCACGGGAGCCTGACCGTGCCGCCAACCACCGGGGGCCGACCCCCGCACCCCCAGCCGACAGTCCTCGTGGCCTGCCTCGCCGGAGCCGAAACCCTGAGGAGGGCCTGACCCGTGAACCACACCGCCCTGCAGATCCTCCTCGCAGGCTCCGTCGTCCTCCCGCTCGTCGGCGCGCTCGCCGCACTGCTGCCGGCCCCGCCCGGCCTGAAGGGGAAGAACCCCGACCAGGCCGTGCTGCGCCACGGCGTGACCGTCTCCGGCGTGGTGCTCGCCGCGACGATCGCGCTGGCCGTCGGCTTCGACCACGGTCACCCGGCACGTATGCAGGCCACCACCGACCTCAGCTGGATCCCGGCGCTCGGCATCCGTATCCACCTCGGCGTCGACGGCATCTCGCTCCCCCTCCTCGTCCTGACCGCCCTGCTGACCTTCCTCTGCGCCCTCTACAGCTACTTCAACATGCCAACGGGCCCGTCCCCCAAGGCATTCGTGGCGCTGATCCTCGTCCTGGAATCCGGCACCCTCGCGACCTTCGCCGTCCTGGACCTGATGCTCTTCTTCCTCGCGTTCGAGATGGTCCTCATCCCGATGTACTTCCTCATCGCCCGCTGGGGCGGAGCGGGACGGCAGGCGGCCGCCTGGAAGTTCATCCTCTACACGCTGCTCGGCTCCGTCGTCATGCTGCTCGGCCTCCTCCTCATCGGGCTGAAATCCGGCACCTTCGACATGGTCGCACTCGCCACTGACAACGGCCCGAAAGCCCAGCTCAGCCACACCGTCCAGGTCATCGCGGTGCTCGCCGTCGGCATCGGACTGGCCGTCAAGTCCCCGATGTGGCCGCTGCACAGCTGGCTGCCCGACGCGCACACCGCCGCCCCCACCGCCGGCTCGGTGCTGCTGGCCGGCGTCCTGTTGAAGATGGGTACCTACGGCTTCGTCCGGATCGCGCTGCCGATCACCCCCGAGGGCATGCACGCCTTCGCGCCGTACCTCGCCGCACTGGCCGCCGTCGGCATCATCTACGGCTCGCTGGCCTGCCTCGCCCTGGTCCGCACCGGCGCCAAGGGCGACCTCAAGCGCCTGATCGCCTACAGCTCCGTCGGCCACATGGGCTTCGTCCTGCTCGGCATCGCCAGCATGACCCCCACCGGCGTCAACGGCGCGCTGTTCGCCAACGTCGCGCACGGCCTCATCACCGGCCTGCTCTTCTTCCTCGTCGGCGGCCTCAAGGACCGTCTGGGCAGCACCGACCTGGACACCCTGGCGGGCACCACCGGCGCCGCCCTCTACGGCCGCGCGCCCCGCTTCGGCGGCCTGCTGGCCTTCGGCGCCGTCGCCTCCCTGGGCCTGCCCGGACTGGCCGGCTTCTGGGGCGAGATGCTGGCGATGTTCGGCGCGTTCCACCCGGCCGCCGGCCTCAGCCGCCCCGCGTTCCTGACGTTCATGGCGCTGGCCGGCCTCGGCACCCTGCTGACCGCCGCGTACCTCCTGCTGGTCGTCCGCCGGATCTGCATGGGCGGCACCCTGAAGGCCCCGACGTCCCCAACGGAAGCCGGCGGGCCGGCCACCGCCCTCCCCGACCTCGCGCGCTACGAATACGCGGCCTGGAGCCCCCTCGCCGTCCTCACCGTCCTCACCGGACTGTGGCCCGCGGCCCTCCTCGGCCTCACGAACCCGGCCGTCCAGCAGCTCCTCGGAGGCGGTAAGTGATGAGTCAGGTCACCTCGCTGGTCCAGTCCGTCGACTGGCTCGCCATCGCCCCGCCCACCCTCACCGCGGCCGTCGCCCTGGTGGTGCTCGTCGCCGACCTCTTCCTGCCCACCGCCCGGAAGCCGTTGCTGGGCTGGCTCGCGACCGCCGGCCTGGCCGCCTCCGCGCTCCTTCTGCTGCCCCTCCTGGACGGCCACCGCCGCACCTTCTGCCTGGCCGGCACCCCCGAGGCGTGCAGCTATGTGGCCGATCACTTCACCCTGATCGTCCAGTTCCTGGTGCTCGCCGGGGCCCTCCTGACCGCCCTGCTGTCCATCGACACCATCAAGGACCACGACCTGCCCGCCGGGGAGTACTGGTTCCTGCTGCTCTCCTCGGCCGCCGGCGCCGCCCTCCTGCCGGCCTCCCGGGACCTGGCCACCCTGGTCATCGCGCTGGAGGTCGCCTCGCTGCCGGCCTTCGCCCTGGTCGGACTGCGCCGCGGCGACCGGCTCTCCTCGGAGGCGGCGCTGAAGTTCTTCCTCTCCTCGGTGGCCGCCACCGCCGTGATGCTGCTCGGGGTGAGCTTCGTCTACGCGGCCACCGGGAGCCTCCACCTCTCCCGGGTGGCGCACGCCCTCACCGCCCTCCCGGACCCCCGCCTGGCCACCCTGGCCAGCGTCGGCGTCGCGCTCACCCTCGTCGGCTTCGCCTTCAAGACCGCCGCCGCCCCGTTCCACTTCTGGGTGCCGGACACCTACGTCGGCGCGCCGCTGCCGATCGCCGCGTACCTCTCCGTGGTCGGCAAGGCGGTCGGCTTCTCCGGCCTGATCCTGGTCGCCGTCCAGGGCTTCCCCGCGTACGCGGACGTCTGGGGCCCGGTGCTGGCCGTGCTCGCCGCGCTCACCATGACCGTCGGCAACGTCGCCGCGCTCCGCCAGGACCCGGCCCGCACCCACAGTGCCGTCCGCCTGCTCGCCTGGTCCTCCGTAGGCCAGGCCGGCTACCTGCTGGTCCCGATCGCCGCCGCCGGCTACGCCCACGACCCCGCGCACGCCATCGGCTCCACCGTCGCCTACGCCCTGATGTACGCCGCGGTGAACCTCGGGGCCTTCGCCGTCGCCACCCTGGTGGCCCGCACCCGCCCCGCCAACCGCCTCGCCGACTACCAGGGCCTCTACCACCGTCGCCCCCTGGTGGCGCTCGCCCTCGGCTTCTTCCTCCTGTGCCTGGCGGGCCTCCCGCCGGGCATCATCGGCCTGTTCGCCAAGGTGACGGTCTTCTCGGCCGCGGTCGACGCCGGGCTGGGCTGGCTCGCCGTCGTCATGGCCGTGAACGTCGTGATCGCGCTCTACTACTACCTCCAGTGGACCGGGCTCCTCTTCCGGCCCGCGAAGGCCCCGGCCGGCGAGCCCGCCGGGCAGCCCCGCGCCCCGATCCCGGCGGCGCTGTCCACCGCCCTGGCACTCGCCACCGTGCTGGGCGTCGCCCTCTCCGGCGCCCCCCAGCTGGTCCTCCGCTTCGCCGCCGGCGCCCTCCTCTAGAGCCGGCGGTTCCAGGCACCTCCCGGCCGTAGGGCCGCCCGGCAATCCGCCCGGCCCTACGGTCACCCCGCCGGCCGCACCCCACCCGGCCCCCACCAGGCACGGCCTGGGGAACCACCCCTGCTCATCTCGCGTTGACCAGTGAGTAAGGGTCCACTGGAGAGTGGAGAAACGAAGCAAAGGGTTCCCCTGCCGCACCACTTGGAGGGCGTACCGTGCACCGCCGGCACAACGGGCTCAGGACCGCCGTACTCCTTGGGGGACTGTCCGCACTCATCATCGTCATCGGCAGCTTCTTCGGCCGTACGGGTCTGATCGCCGCGGTCCTGATCGCCGTGGGCACCAACGCCTACGCGTACTGGAACAGCGACAAACTCGCCCTGCGCGCGATGCGGGCCCGCCCGGTCAGCGAGTTCGAGGCGCCCCAGCTCTACCGCATGGTCCGCGAGCTCTCGACCGCGGCCCGCCAGCCCATGCCGCGCCTGTACATCTCCCCGACCCAGGCACCCAACGCCTTCGCCACCGGGCGCAACCCCCGCAACGCCGCCGTCTGCTGCACCGACGGCATCCTCCAGATCCTCGACGAGCGCGAGCTGCGCGGCGTCATCGGCCACGAGCTCAGCCACGTCTACAACCGCGACATCCTCATCTCCTCCGTCGCGGGCGCACTGGCCTCGGTCGTGATGTTCCTGGTCAACTTCGCCTGGCTGATCCCGATAGGCCGCTCCGACGACGATGACGAGGGCCCGGGCATCCTCGGCACGCTGCTGATCATGATCCTCGGCCCGATCGCGGCCTCGCTGATCCAGCTCGCCGTCAGCCGCTCCCGCGAGTACCAGGCCGACGCCTCCGGCGCCCGGCTCACCGGCGATCCGCTCGCCCTGGCCTCCGCCCTCCGCAAACTGGAGCTCGGCACCCAGCAGCTCCCACTGCCGCCCGAGCCCCGCCTGGAGACCGCCAGCCACATGATGATCGCCAACCCGTTCCGTCCCGGCGAGGGCCTCTCCCGCCTCTTCTCCACCCACCCGCCGATGCCCGAGCGCATCGCCCGCCTGGAACAGATGGCCGGCCACCACCGCCCCTGAGGCCGGCCGCCGACCGCGCCTTTCGATCATGTGGCCCAAGGACGCAACGTTTCCCGCGGTCGGCCGCGTCTAGGACGGCGGAACCACTCCCCGACCCGCCCCTGGAAGGCTGCCGCTCATGAAGTTCATCCTCAACATCATCTGGCTGGTCCTCAGCGGCTTCTGGATGGCGCTCGGCTACGTCGCCGCCGGAATCATCTGCTGCGTACTGATCGTCACGATTCCCTTCGGCATTGCCAGCTTCCGCATCGCCGGCTACGCCCTGTGGCCGTTCGGCCGGACGACCGTGGAGCGCCGTGACGCCGGCGCCGGTTCGACGATCGGGAACATCATCTGGGTCATCTTCGCGGGCTGGTGGCTGGCCCTGGGCCACATCGTCACCGGCATCGCCCTGTGCGTGACGATCATCGGGATCCCGTTCGGCATCGCCAACTTCAAGATGATCCCGCTCTCCCTGCTGCCGCTCGGCCGCGAGATCGTCCCCACCGACCAGCCCTTCGCCACCCGCTGACCGGACGCAGTGCGCATGTCCTCATGAAGCTGAGCGGGTGTCGGATACAGCGCTACCGTGCTGCCGGACACTCTGGGGAGGGAGATCGGGGATGCTGGATCAGGCATTGGCGGCGTTGGCCGCAGCGGGCGGGACCGCGGTGGTGCAGGCCGCGGGCACGGATGCGTGGACCGGGCTGCGCCAGGCGCTGGCGCGTTGGTTCGGCCATGGCGACGAGCAGCGCGAGCGAGCGGAACTGGAGCGCCTGGACCAGGCCGCGAGCGAGCTGGAGCCCGCCGACGCGACCGGGACGGAGCGGGCACGCGTCCGTCAGGAGGCGGCATGGCAGGCCCGGATGGAAGCTCTGCTGGAAAACCTGGACGCGACGGAGCGGACCCGGGCCGCCGAGGAACTGAGCGCCCTGCTGGCCCAGCACGCCCCCCACGGCGGGGCGTCGGCCGGCGACGGGGGACAAGCCGTCGCCGGGGACGTGCGGATCCAAGCCGACCACGGCTCCGCGGCCGCCTGGACCATGGGGAACGTGACCCTGGGAAACCCTCCCCAACCGGGTCCGCACCAGGGCTGAGCGGCCCCGGAGCCACTCCCGTCACGCCCGGTTGGCCCACCAGCATCTATGCCGACCACGGCGGCCTCGCCGTCGGCTCCGCCACCGGGCCGAGGCCGACCACCTGCGGGCAGCGGTCACAGGCGGGGGCACCGCGGTACTGAGCCAGGCACTGACCGGAACCGGCGGGGCGGGCAAGACCCAACTGCCAGACACGCTCGTCGCCCGCTCCAACCTGGCCTCCTGTCGGGGCGAGGCCGGGGATGCGGCGAGAGCGGCGACCGCGTTCGCCGACCTGCTCCAGGACAACGAGCGCGTGTTGGGCCCCGACCATCCCCGCATTCCGGAACGCCGATGGGGCGGCGCGCTCCCGTGTCGCGCCGCCCCATCGGCTCACTGCGTACCGCACGCCCCCTCAGGGGACGCTCAGCGGTAGTTGACGAACTGGACCGCGAAGTCCAGGTCCTTGCCGCGCAGCAGCTGCTGAACGGTCTGCAGGTCGTCCCGGCTCTTGGAGGTGACCCGGAGCTCGTCACCCTGCACCTGCGCCTTGACGCCCTTCGGCCCCTCGTCGCGGATGATCTTGGCGACCTTCTTCGCGTTCTCCTGCGAGATCCCCTCCTGCATCGAGGCGGAGATCCGGTACTCCTTGCCCGACGCCTGCGGCTCGCCGGTCTCCAGCGCCTTGAGCGAGATCCCGCGCTTGACCAGCTTGGACTGGAAGATGTCCAGGACGGCCTTCACGCGCTCCTCGGCGTTGGCCCGCATCTCGATCTTCTCGCCCGACCACTGGATCGACGCGTCCACGCCCTTGAAGTCGTAGCGCTGCGAGATCTCCTTGGCGGCCTGGTTGAGGGCGTTGTCGACCTCCTGCCGCTCGACCTTCGAGACGATGTCGAAACTGGAGTCGGCCATTGTGGGTTGGCTCCTCGTACGTAGATCCATCAGAGATGCGGCCCTTCCTGGGCCGCCTGCCAAGCCTAGCCACCCGGCCAAGATCCAGCGCTCCCGAATCGAGTGGCAAAGCACCCCCTGTCATCGGGTAAGGTTTACGTCGTTGCCACGGAGCGCCGCCCCACAGCGGGGCTCCCGACGACACAACCCGGCGGTGTGCCCGAGCGGCCAAAGGGAGCAGACTGTAAATCTGCCGGCTTCGCCTTCCCAGGTTCGAATCCTGGCGCCGCCACAGCCAGGAAAGACCCCTGAATCGTAGAAATGCGATTCAGGGGTCTTTCGTGTTGCCGCCTTTCGGGTGGCACCGCGGCCCGGTTCCGGGTCGGGTGGATTTCTGCGTCCCGGTGTGCCGGCGTCCCGGTGTGCCGCCCGGTGGGCCTCACGGTGTCCCGGGCGCGTCCCCGTCGGCCGGCGGTACGGCGTCCAGCAGCCCGACGACCAACGCGCGCAGCGTCCCGGCCACCCGCGCGGTCTCGCCGCGCTCCAGCAGCCGCAGGACGGGTTCGTTCTGCAGGGCCCCGATGAGGAAGTGGGCCAGGAGCCCGGCGTCCAGATCGGGGCGCTGTGCGGCGAGCAGCGCGCTGACGTGACCGTGCCAGAAGGCGTGGAACGGGTGCTCGCCGTGCGGTTCGTCGTCCTCGGTGGCGGGGCGCTGGGCGGTCGTGCTGGCGTGGCAGAGCGCGGCCAACAGCCCCTTGTTGCGGGCGATCAGCTCAACGACGGCGTCCAGGAAGGCCAGCAGCCGTTCGCGTGGGGTGGTGTCCGGCCCCAGCGGCGGCGGGCCGCCGGTGACCGCCTCGCGCAGCGCCACCGCCCGCTCCTCCATCAGGGCCCGCATCAGGCCCATGCGGCTGCCGAAGCGGTGGAAGACGGTCCCCTTGCCGACCCCGGCCGCGGCGGCGACCTGCTCCATCGAGATCTTCTCCGGCGCATGGCGCGCCAGGAGTTCCTCGGTCGCCAGCAGGATGGCGCGCCGGCGCCTCGCCCCGGTACCCGACGGGGTGGACCTCGGCCTGGCCAGCATGCTCCCCATGGCTCGGCCGACGACTGGCCGGAGCGGGTCCGTGAGGCCGCACCCGAGGGCGTGGACCTGGTCCTGGACTCCGTCGGCGGCGGGATCCTGCGGCAGAGCCCGGACCTGCTGGCGCCGTTCGGCCGTGTCGTGGTCTACGGCGCCGTCGGCAACGACCTGCTCGACGTCCCCGTGACCAGCCTCTTCGCCCTGAAGGCGGTCGCCGGATTCTCCCTGCTGGCCTGGCGCACGGCCGCCCCGGAGCAGGCCCGCGCGGAGATGACCGAACTGGCCGACCACGCCGCGTCCGGACGGCTGCGGACCGCCGTCCACGCCCGGTTCCCGCTCGCCGAGGCGCCCGCCGTGCACCGGCTCATCGAGGAGCGGTCCCACCTCGGCCGGATCCTCGTCCTCCCGTAGCGGCCGGCGCGGGCCCCAGTCGACGCTGGGGCGCCCGACGCCGTCCCAACGTCCAGGGAGAGGCGCGCGGCCGTCACAGGGCGGCAGACGCGCCCTCAGGGCCGCGAGGGCGCGTCCGCCGTCGGGCACCTCAGTGCGACGCCGCGTTCCGCACCGCGTCCGCCACCGGCACGTCCCCGCCGATCAGCTCCAGCGTCCGCCCGGCCGTGTCCGGCTCGTCCAGCAGCGCCGCCAGTACGGCCGCCACGTCGTCCCGCGAGACCGCCCCGCGCCCGGTCGCGTCGGCCAGTGTCACCTGGCCGGTACCGGGGTCGTCGGTGAGCCGGCCGGGCCGCAGGATCGTCCAGTCCAGCCCGGCCCGGGCCCGTACGTCGGCGTCCGCGGCGCCCTTCGCCCGCAGATAGGCCGCGAAGACCGGATCGGTGCCCTCCGGGGGCTCCCGGTCCGCACCCATCGACGAGACGACCACGAAGCGCCGTACGCCCGCCGCCTCGGCCGCGTCCGCGAACAGCGTCGCCGCGCCGCGGTCGACCGTGTCCTTGCGCGCGGCGCCGCTGCCCGGCCCGGCGCCCGCCGCGAAGACGGCCGCGTCCGCGCCCTCAAGGTGCCGGACGACATCGGCCACCGACGCCGACTCCAGGTCACAGACCACCGGTTCGGCACCCGCTGCCAGCAGATCGCCGGCCTGTTCCGGCCGCCGGACGATCCCCGAGACCTCGTCCCCGCGCGCATGCAGCAACCGCTCCAGCCGCAGCGCGATCTGACCATGTCCACCTGCGATGACAATGCGCATGCTGCCGACCGTACGCCGAACCGCCCCGGCACACCGGAGGACCGGCCGGTGCGGCGCTCAGCGCTGCGACTGGCGGGGCAGCTCCAGCGCCACATCCACCGAATCGCAGTACTCGCGCACCGCGCTGGTGCGCGCCACCACACGCCCCCGGTGCACCACGATCCGGCTGTACGCCAACGAGAGCACCCCGGCGATCCGCTCCCCGCGCACCGCCAGCAACTCCGCCGGGAAACCCGCCTCGACCCGCACCTCCGGCAGCCCCAGCGTCGCCCGCGCCGCCGAACTCACCGTCTCGTAGGCCGCCTCCGGTGTCGCCTCTCCCAAAGAGGCCAGCAGGTACGCGGCCTCCAGAGGGTCCCCCCGCCCCACCGGGTTCGCTGCGTCCCGCAGCGCCCCGCTGCCCGCCGCCACCCGCACCCCGGCCGCCCGCAGCAGCCGCACCGGCGCCGGCCGCGACACCCGGGTGCCGTTCCTCTCCAGGCCCGTGCAGTCGCCCTGCGGCAGGCAGACGACGGTGACGTCGGCCGCCGCCAACTGCTCCGCGACCCGGGCCGCCACGCTCCGCGGCATCCGCGCCATCCCGGCGCACGGCCCGATCGCCACCCCGGGCCGCAGCCCGCCGCACATCGCCGCGAACCGGGCCAGCCGCGCCGGATCGTCGCCGTCGGTGTGCAGGTCCACCGGGCAGCCGTGCTCGCCGGCCACCTCCAGGACGGTCTCCACGTAGCCGGCCGGGTCGGGGTCCAGGTCCGGGCAGCCGCCGATGACCGTGGCGCCCATCTTGACCGCGTCCCGCAGCATCGCCACCCCGTTCGCGCCGGCCACCCCGGTCAGCACCCGCGGCACCGCCACCGCCGCCAGATCCGCCAGCCCGCGCAACGCCCGCCGGGCCTGGAGCACCGACTCCAGCGCCCGCAGCCCCTGGACGCCGCCGATCCGCACATGGCTCCGGGAGGCAGTGGCTCCGTGCCCGAGCTGGAGCAGCGCCGCCTCGGTCGTGCGGCGCTGGACGTCCTCGGCGGAGTCGGAGGCGGGCCCGTCGGCGTCCGCCGTCAGGGCGGTGTCGCAGTGCGCGTGCGGTTCGGCGGGGGCCGGGAGCAGCAGGTAGCCGGCGAGGTCCACCCGGGCTCCCTGCGGGGCGAGGCTGCCGGCCGTGCCGACCGCCTCGATGCGCCCGCCGCCGAGTCGGACGTCCACGGTGCGGCCGTCGGCGAGCCGGGCGCCGCACAGGACCAGCGCGCCGGATTCCGGCCGGGCGTACCGACCGGCACCCCCGGGCTTCCCGGGCTGCGGCGAACTGCTGTCGGACATCGCGCTCCTCGAAGCCACGGCGTGCAAGATCACGCGGGGTGGTTCCGAGCCTAGGGCGCGGCCCGGAGCACATGGCGCAGGCGCGAAATAGTCGTACCGGTGTGGTGCGGGGGGCCGTTGGGGCGCGACGCGGATACGGATTTCACGTTTGGCGGCGGGCCGTGTAATGTCTTCATCGCTCGCCCCAATAGCTCAGTCGGCAGAGCGTCTCCATGGTAAGGAGAAGGTCTACGGTTCGATTCCGTATTGGGGCTCTGATGTGTGGGGACCTCGTCCTTGGACGGGGAACTCTCGCATCGCAGCGGTGTAGCTCAGTCGGTAGAGCAAGCGGCTCATAATCGCTGTGTCACCGGTTCAAGTCCGGTCACCGCTACTGACAGTAGCCGATTGTGGGGTCGGTCCTCCGATCGGCTACTCTTCTATGCGTTCTAATCGACTACTTGTTCGTCAAGGAGCACTCACGTGGCTGCCACCGACGTCCGCCCGAAGATCACGCTGGCCTGCGTGGAGTGCAAGGAGCGGAACTACATCACCAAGAAGAACCGGCGTAATGACCCGGATCGCCTTGAGATGAAGAAGCACTGCCCTCGCTGCAAGGCGCACACCGCACACCGCGAGACGCGATAACTCAGGCTCGTCTGTGAGGCCGTCCCCATTTCCTGGGGGCGGCCTCGCGGCATTAGCACCATCAGTACAGGGAGGTTGCGAGCCCATGGCGCTCGATCAGTCATTCGTCGGACGCACGTACCCGCCCACCGACCCGTACGAGGTCGGCCGGGAAAAGATCCGTGAATTCGCCGAGGCGATCGGTGACACCAACCCCGCCTACACGGATACCGAAGCCGCCAAGGCGCTCGGTCACTCCGATGTGATCGCGCCGCCGACTTTCGTGTTTGCCATCACATTCAAGGCCGCCGGATTGGTCGTGGCCGACCCGCAACTTGGTCTGGACTACAGCCGGGTGGTGCACGGCGACCAGAAATTCGCCTACCGGCGGCCGGTGCGCGCCGGTGACCGGCTGACCGTGACCTCCACCATCGAGGCGATCAGGTCCATGGCCGGCAACGAGGTCATCGACATCCGCGGCGAGGTGCACGACGAGGCCGGCGAGCAGGTTGTGACCGCCATCACCAAACTCGTCGCCCGACGCGCTGAGGAGGTCTGAGATGACCGCGAAGATTGCCTACGACGACGTCGAGGTCGGCACCGAACTCCCCACGCAGACCTTCCCCGTGACCCGCGCCACACTCGTGCAGTACGCGGGTGCCTCCGGGGACTTCAACCCGATCCACTGGAACGAGAAGTTCGCCAAGGAGGTCGGACTGCCGGACGTCATCGCGCACGGCATGTTCACCATGGCCTCGGCGGTCCGAGTGGTCACGGACTGGGTCGGTGACCCGGGTGCGGTCGCCGAGTACGGCGTGCGCTTCACCAAGCCCGTCGTCGTGCCCAACGACGAGACCGGCGCGCTGATCGAGGTCAGCGGCACGGTCGCGGCCAAGCTCGACGACGAGGAGCGGACCGTTCGGGTCGACCTCACCGCCAAGAGCGCCGGCCAGAAGGTGCTGGGCATGTCCCGCGCCGTGGTCAGGCTCGCCTGAGGCAGCCGCGCGGGGCGGCCGGCCCGGTACCGCCGGACCGCCCCCGTACCCTTGGCCGGGTGCAGGAACGCCACGTAGAGAACAACGCCCCCCTCGCCCCGCTGACCACCTTCCGGCTCGGCGGCCCCGCGACCCGGCTCGTCACGGCCACCACCGACGACGAGGTGATCGCGGCCGTCCGTGCGGCGGACGACGCCGGCACCCCGCTGTTGATCATCGGTGGCGGCAGCAACCTCGTCATCGGCGACAAGGGCTTCGACGGCACGGCCCTGCGCATCGCCACCCGCGGTTTCGCCCTCGACGGCACCGCCCTGGAACTCGCCGCGGGCGAGAACTGGTCCGACGCCGTCGCCCGCACCGTCGAGGCCGGACTGGCCGGCGTCGAGTGCCTGGCCGGTGTCCCCGGCTCGGCCGGCGCCACCCCGATCCAGAACGTCGGCGCCTACGGCCAGGACGTCTCCGAGACCCTCACCGAGGTCGTCGCCTACGACCGCCGGACCGGCGAGACGGTCACCCTCTCCAGCGAGGAGTGCGGTTTCTCGTACCGTCACAGCCGCTTCAAGCAGCACCCCGAGCGGTTCGTCGTGCTGCGGGTCCGGTTCGCCCTGGAGGACGCGGACGGCCGCTCCGCGCCCCTGAAGTACGACCAGACGGCCCGCGCCCTCGGCGTCGGCACCGGGGACAGGGTGCCGCTCACCGTCGCCCGCAAGACCGTCCTGGCGCTCCGGGCGAGCAAGGGCATGGTGCTGGACGCCGAAGACCACGACACCTGGTCCGCCGGCTCCTTCTTCACCAATCCCGTCCTGACCGAGGCCGAGCACGCCGACCTCGTCCGGCGGGTCCACGACCGCCTCGGCCCCGACACCGCACCGCCCGCCTTCCCGGACGGCGACGGCCGGGTGAAGACCTCCGCGGCCTGGCTCATCGACCGGGCCGGCTTCACCAAGGGCTACGGCAGCGGCCCGGCCCGGATCTCCACCAAGCACACCCTCGCCCTCACCAACCGCGGCCAGGCCACCACCGAGGACCTGCTCGCCCTGGCCCGCGAGGTCCGTGACGGCGTCCGCGACGCCTTCGGGGTCACCCTCGTCAACGAACCGGTGACGGTCGGCGTCAGCCTGTAAGGGCCACCGGCGGCAGCCCCGGGTCCGTTAGGAGACCGGGGCTGCCAGCCAGGCGTCGATGTCCGCCAGCATCACCCGCTGCACCTCCTGGGGCGCGCGGGAGGCCCGCACGGACTGCCGGGCCAACTCGGCCAACTCGGCATCGGTGAACGCGTGCGAGGTGCGCGCGATCTCGTACTGGGCGGCCAGCCGCGCGCCGAACAGCAGTGGGTCGTCGGCGCCCAGCGCCATCGGGACGCCGGCCTCGTAGAACGTCCGTAGTGGCACGTCCTCCGGCTTCCCGTAGACGCCCAGTGCCACATTGGACGCCGGGCACACCTCGCAGGTCACCCCGCGGGACGCCAGCCGGCGCAGCAGCACCGGGTCCTCCGCGGCCCGCACCCCGTGCCCGATCCGGGCGGCGTGCAGATCGTCCAGGCAGTCCCGGACGCTCGCCGGCCCGGACAACTCGCCGCCGTGCGGCGCCGACAGCAGGCCGCCGTCCCGGGCGATGGCGAAGGCCCGGTCGAAGTCCCGGGCGAAACCCCGGCGTTCGTCGTTGGAGAGCCCGAAACCGACCACCCCGCGGTCGGCGTAGCGCACCGCCAGCCGGGCCAGCGTGCGGGCGTCCAGCGGGTGCTTCATCCGGTTCGCGGCGACCAGGACGCGGATGCCCAGCCCGGTGTCCCGGGCGGCCCGGTCCACCGCGTCCAGGATGATCTCCAGGGCCGGGATCAGCCCGCCCAGCCGCGGTGCGTACGAGGTCGGGTCGACCTGGATCTCCAGCCAGCGGGAGCCGTCCCGGACATCCTCCTCCGCCGCCTCCCGCACCAGCCGCTGGATGTCCTCGGGCGACCGCAGGCAGGACCGGGCGATGTCGTAGAGCCGCTGGAAGCGGAACCAACCGCGCTCGTCGGTGGCGCTGAGCCGGGGCGGATTCCCGCTCGTGAGTGCGTCCGGCAGGTGGACGCCGTATTTGTCGGCGAGGTCCAGCAGCGTCGCCGGCCGCATTGAGCCGGTGAAGTGCAGGTGCAGGTGGGCCTTCGGCAGTTGACGCAGATCACGAACACGCTCCATCCGCAGATACTGCCGCACCCGGCCGCCACGGGCATAGGCCCCGCCCCGAACGGAGGGACCACCAAAAAGGCGTGCGGGGCCGGACGATGGTCCGACCCCGCACGCCGAGCGGCCGACTGCGCCGACCGCGCCGACTACTTCGCCTCGGCCAGCAGCTTCTGGATCCGGGAGACACCCTCGACCAGGTCCTCATCGCCCAGCGCGTACGAAAGCCGCAGGTAGCCGGGGGTGCCGAAGGCCTCACCCGGGACGACGGCGACCTCCGCCTCCTCCAGGATCAGCTCGGCCAGCTCGACGCTGGACTGCGGGCGCTTGCCGCGGATCTCCTTGCCCAGCAGCCCCTTGACCGACGGGTACGCGTAGAACGCGCCCTCCGGCTCCGGGCACAGCACGCCGTCGATCTCGTTGAGCATCCGCACGATGGTCTTCCGACGCCGGTCGAAGGCCACCTTCATCTCTTCGACGGCCGTCAGGTCGCCGCTGACCGCCGCGATGGCCGCGGCCTGCGCCACGTTGGAGACGTTGGAAGTGGCGTGCGACTGGAGGTTGGTGGCCGCCTTGATGACGTCCTTGGGGCCGATCGCCCAGCCGACCCGCCAGCCGGTCATCGCGTACGTCTTCGCCACGCCGTTGACGACGATGCACTTGTCGCGCAGCTCCGGCACCACGACCGGCAGCGACGAGAACTCCGCGTCCCCGTAGACCAGGTGCTCGTAGATCTCGTCGGTCAGCACCCACAGACCGTGCTCGGCGGCCCAACGGCCGACCGCCTCGACCTGCTCGCGGGGGTAGACCGCACCGGTCGGGTTCGACGGCGAGACGAACAGCAGCACCTTGGTCTTCTCGGTGCGGGCCGCCTCCAACTGCTCGACGGTCACCCGGTAGCCGGTGGTCTCGTCGGCGACCACGTCGACCGGCACACCGCCCGCGAGCCGGATCGACTCGGGGTAGGTGGTCCAGTACGGAGCCGGGACGATGACCTCGTCACCCGGGTCCAGGATGGCCGCGAAGGCCTCGTAGATGGCCTGCTTGCCACCGTTGGTGACCAGGACGTTCGCGGCTTCGATCTCGTAGCCGGAGTCGCGCAGCGTCTTCGCGACGATCGCGGACTTCAGCTCGGGGAGGCCGCCCGCGGGGGTGTAGCGGTGGAACTTCGGGTTGTGGCAGGCCTCGACCGCCGCCTCGACGATGTAGCCGGGCGTGGGGAAGTCGGGCTCACCGGCGCCGAAGCCGATCACCGGGCGCCCGGCGGCCTTGAGGGCCTTGGCCTTGGCGTCGACGGCGAGGGTGGCGGACTCGGAGATCGAACCGACGCGGACGGAAACCCGGCGGTCGGCGGGGGACGATGCGGAGGGAGTGGCAGCGCTCATAGGGGCATCGTCGCAGACCGCGGTCGGCCCCGTTGCACGGGTTTGCGGGGTGGTACGGGAGGTTCCTGTTCGACGCCCGGCCCTGAACCACGTACACTCGCTGACCGTTGGCTTCCACCGAGTCGCCGCGGCGCACGATGCACGACAAAGTGCAGTCGCCCGCATGCGGTAGGTTGGGGGAACCACAAAGGGTCGTAGCTCAATTGGTAGAGCACTGGTCTCCAAAACCAGCGGTTGGGGGTTCAAGTCCCTCCGGCCCTGCTACACGCACTTTCATCACCAGGTGCGTGCACGCGTACGTACGAAATGCACCGCCGTGCGGCCGGGCCGGACGCGGCACACGGCCACGACCCGGATTCAGGTGAGGACGAGTGACGGACGCCCTGGGCTCCATCGACATGCCTGAGCGTGGTCGTTCTGAGGACGACACCACGGAGTCCCAGAAGAAGCCCCGCCGCGGCGGTAAGCGCGGCAAGAAGGGGCCCTTCGCGCGGCTCGCGCTCTTCTACCGTCAGGTCATTGCGGAACTCCGCAAGGTCGTCTGGCCGTCGCGCGGCCAGCTGTCGTCGTACACCACCGTGGTGATCGTCTTCGTGGCCGTCATCATCGGTCTCGTAACCGTGATTGACTTGGGAATCAACCGAGTCGTCGGGTACGTCTTCGGCTGATCCCGCGGAGGGTGCCTCTGCGGGCGGCCCTTCGCACGTTCAACCCCTTGAAGCAAGGAAGAAGCAGCCACGTGTCTGACCCGAACCTGAACGACGCCGCCAAGCCCGTCGCGGCTGCAGAGGCCGAGGTTGACGAGGCCGTCTCGGCCGAGGTCGAGGGGGACGCTGCGGCCATCGCTGACGAGGAGGCCGCCGCGGAGATCGTCGCGGGCGCCGACGACGTCGACGAGCTGGACGCCGAGGACGCCGACGCCGGCGAGCCCGCCGAGGCGGCCGCCGTGCACGTCGAGGACGAGGAGGCCGACGAGGTCTCCGAGGACGCGGAGGAGCAGGAGCCGGTCGACCCGGTGGCCGCCCTCCGTGACGAGCTGCGCGGACTCCCCGGCGAGTGGTACGTCATCCACACCTACGCGGGCTACGAGAACCGCGTGAAGACCAACCTTGAGCAGCGCGCCGTCTCGCTGAACGTCGAGGACTACATCTTCCAGGCCGAGGTGCCGCAGGAAGAGGTCGTGCAGATCAAGAACGGTGACCGCCGTACGGTTCGCCAGAACAAGCTCCCGGGCTACGTCCTGGTGCGCATGGACCTGACGAACGAGTCCTGGGGCGTCGTCCGCAACACCCCGGGCGTCACCGGCTTCGTCGGCAACGCCTACGACCCGTACCCGCTGACCCTGGACGAGATCGTCAAGATGCTCGCCCCGGAGGCGGAGGAGAAGGCTGCCAAGGAGGCCGCCGCGGCCGAGGGCAGGCCGGCTCCGTCCCGCAAGGTCGAGGTCCAGGTTCTGGACTTCGAGGTGGGCGACTCCGTCACCGTCACCGACGGTCCCTTCGCGACGCTGCAGGCCACGATCAACGAGATCAACGCCGACTCGAAGAAGGTCAAGGGTCTGGTGGAGATCTTCGGTCGCGAGACCCCGGTCGAGCTGAGCTTCGACCAGATCCAGAAGAACTAGGTTCTTCCGGACCTTCAGCTACCGACCAGGTCAGACCGGCGTACAGCCGGTCTGACCTGCGCGGTTTTTGGCCGCACGACAGTACCCGTTATCGTGGTGCGGTATGCCTCCATCCGGATGACCGGATTGCGGGGCGAACCACCTCTCACTAGGACCCGGAGAGAGCATGCCTCCCAAGAAGAAGAAGGTCACGGGGCTTATCAAGCTCCAGATCAGCGCCGGCGCGGCCAACCCGGCTCCGCCGGTCGGCCCCGCGCTGGGCCAGCACGGCGTCAACATCATGGAGTTCTGCAAGGCCTACAACGCCGCGACCGAGTCGCAGCGTGGCATGGTCGTGCCGGTGGAGATCACGGTCTACGAGGACCGTTCCTTCACCTTCGTCACCAAGACCCCGCCGGCCGCGAAGCTCATCCTGAAGGCTGCGGGCGTGGAGAAGGGCTCCGGCGAGCCGCACAAGACCAAGGTCGCCAAGATCACCGAGGCGCAGGTCCGCGAGATCGCCACCACCAAGATGCCCGACCTGAACGCCAACGACCTGGACGCCGCGTCGAAGATCATCGCCGGCACCGCCCGTTCCATGGGCATCACGGTCGAGGGCTGAACCTCAGCCCCTCACGGCACCTACGTGGCAGGGCCAGGCGCTGGTCCGTACCACGACTCCACCCCACTGCATCAGGAGCAGAAGTGAAGCGCAGCAAGACTCTTCGCAACGCGGACGCGAAGATCGACCGGGAGCGTCTGTACGCCCCGCTTGAGGCCGTCCGTCTCGCCAAGGACACCACGTCCGCCAAGTTCGACGCGACCGTCGAGGTTGCCATGCGTCTGGGCGTCGACCCGCGCAAGGCCGACCAGATGGTCCGTGGCACCGTGAACCTCCCGCACGGCACCGGTAAGACCGCCCGGGTCCTGGTCTTCGCGACCGGTGACCGTGCTGCGGCCGCGGAAGCCGCCGGCGCCGACATCGTCGGCTCGGACGAACTGATCGACGAGGTCTCCAAGGGCCGTCTGGACTTCGACGCCGTCGTCGCCACCCCGGACCTCATGGGCAAGGTCGGCCGCCTCGGCCGCGTGCTCGGTCCCCGTGGTCTGATGCCGAACCCGAAGACCGGCACCGTCACCCCGGATGTCGCCAAGGCTGTCACGGACATCAAGGGCGGCAAGATCGAGTTCCGCGTCGACAAGCACTCCAACCTCCACTTCATCATCGGCAAGGTGTCCTTCGACGACACCAAGCTGGTGGAGAACTACGCCGCTGCGCTGGAGGAGATCACCCGTCTGAAGCCGTCCGCTGCCAAGGGCCGCTACATCAAGAAGACGACGATCGCCACCACCATGGGCCCCGGCATCCCGGTGGACCCCAACCGCAGCCGCAACCTCCTCTCCGAGGACGAGGCCGTCTGATCTCGCCGATCGATGCCTCGTAGCGTGTGACGAGTTACCGTCAGGCCCCGCTCTCCGTAAGGAAGGCGGGGCCTGACGCATGTGCTGTCAGTGGCCTGCACTACAGTCGCCTCCGAGGTCCATATGGAGATCTAAGGGGGAGCCTCAGTGCGTACCACGCGTATCGCCGCCGCCGTTGCGGCGGGAGTTGTCATGATGGCCGGTCTGACCGCCTGTAACAGCGGCGGCGACAAGAGCAACGGCACCGGCGGTGGCAGCGCCAGCGGTGGCAGCAACGACGCGGCAGGGGCGAAGTCTCCGCTGGAGGCAGCTCTGGCCTCGCTGAAGACGGCTTCGCAGCAGACGAACGGCAAGAACTCCGCCAAGGTCGAGGGCACCACCAAGAACGGCACGGTGACCCAGACCCTGAAGGGCGCGATGGACTGGTCGTCCGGCATGCACATGTCCGTGGACATCACCCAGGCCGGCGGCCCGATGGGCGGCTCCGGCAAGCCCATGAAGGCGCTGTACACGCCGGACGCGATGTACATGAACATGGGCATGCCCCTGGGCGGCAAGAACTGGATCAAGTACGACTACGACGTCATGGCCAAGAAGATGGGCCCGGCCGGCGCCCTGATGAAGGACATGATGAACAACAACAACCCGGGCCGGTCGGTGGACCTGCTGATCGCCTCGGGCAAGGTCAAGGAAGTCGGCAAGGAAGACGTCCGCGGCGTCCAGGCGACCCACTACAACGGCACGCTCTCGGTGAGCGAGCTGACCCGCATGCAGACGAAGAACGTCAGCGAGGCGGACCTCAAGGCCCTGGAGCAGCAGCTGCAGCGGACGGGCGCCACGACCGAGACCATCGACCTCTGGGTGAGCTCGGACAACCTGCTGGTCAAGAAGCGCGAGCAGATGGACAGCAAGTCCGCGCCGTACGACTCGACGGTCTTCTACTCGGACTACGGCACCAAGGTCTCGGTGACGCCGCCGGCGGCCAGCGACACCAAGGTCTACCAGTAAGTCCGTTGAATTGACTCGCTGATGAGCGGGGGCCCGGGGCGCGTCCCCGAGCCCCCGCTCAGCCGATTTGCCTGCGCGCGGGCCGTTCCCGTACGGTGTCCCGGAAGCCAAAGACCGCTGGTTGTCTCTGCGCGTCCGGTCCTGGACGTGTGGTGGCCGAAGGATCCGCTAGCTGCGGACGGCCTGCGCAGGTTGTGTGGAGAGACTCCCGGACAGTTTTCTGTTCGGTTGAGTAACGCCCCGTGCCCTGCGCCGGGGCGTTTGTTTTGCCCAGCCCCTTCTGCGCGGTCCTCATCACCCGGAAGGAGGCCGAGGCTCATGGCGAGGCCCGACAAGGTCGCAGCCGTCGACGAGATTGCCGAGAAGTTCCGCAACTCGAACGCCGCTGTTGTGACCGCGTACACCGGTCTTACCGTTGCGCAGATCAAGAATCTGCGTCGTTCGCTCGGTGACAACGCTCAGTACCGTGTGGTGAAGAACACGCTGACCAAGATCGCGGCCCAGGAGGCCGGGATCACTGCGCTGGACGAGCACCTCAGTGGCTCGACGGCCGTCGCCTTCGTGACCGGTGACCCGGTCGAGGCGGCGAAGGGTCTTCGTGACTTCGCCAAGGAGAACCAGAACCTCGTCATCAAGGGCGGTGTCCTTGACGGCAAGGCGCTCTCCGCCGACGAGATCAAGAAGCTTGCGGACCTCGAGTCCCGCGAGGTTCTGCTCGCCAAGCTGGCGGGTGCCATGAAGGGCAAGCAGTCCCAGGCTGCCGCGCTCTTCCAGGCGCTCCCGTCGAAGTTCGTCCGCACCGCGGAAGCGCTTCGCGCCAAGAAGGCCGAGCAGGGCGGTGCCGAGTAATTCGGCTCGCGTCATGATCCGCGCCGTCCCGGCGCGGGTTACAGCGGGCCGCACGCCCGCCGAAATGTACATCCGGCACCAGCCGAATTAGTGGAAGGACCGCCATCATGGCGAAGCTCAGCCAGGAAGACCTGCTTGCCCAGTTCGACGAGATGACCCTCATCGAGCTCGCCGAGTTCGTGAAGGCCTTCGAGGAGCGCTTCGACGTCACCGCTGCCGCCCCGGCCGCCGTCGTCGCCGCCGGTGCCCCGGGTGCCCCGGCCGCCGCCGCCGAGGAGGAGCAGGACGAGTTCGACGTCATCCTCACCGGTGCCGGCGAAAAGAAGATCCAGGTCATCAAGGTCGTGCGTGAGCTGACCTCCCTCGGCCTGAAGGAGGCCAAGGACCTGGTCGACGGCACCCCGAAGCCGGTTCTGGAGAAGGTCGACAAGGCTGCCGCCGACAAGGCCGCCGATGCCCTCAAGGGCGCCGGTGCCTCCGTCGAGGTCAAGTGACCTCGGTGAGTCTCTGACTCCCGTCCGCTGCGGCTGAGGCTGTAACGCGGACACCGCGAAGGGCGATCACCCATACGGGTGGTCGCCCTTCCGCGTACCCGCCCCGGCTGCACTGCCCGGCGCCGGAGTGCGAGTATGGTGATCTTCGTTGTCCGGACGCACCTCCATGTGACGATCTCCCAGAGGCGGGGGGCCTTGACGAACCGGACGCGGCGCGCAATTCTCGGGACGCGACGCAGAAGCGGTCCAGGGTTCGAGGCATGGATCGCCGACGAAGAGGGAAGCATCGGTGTGCGCCACTGGCGCAGGGCTTTCGGCAGGCGCAGGGCATTGGGCGTAGAGAACAACAAAGAGGCGCTCCTCCGTTGCGGAGGGCATGACCTCCCGGAGGGAGAAGATCGGCACGCGGTGCGGTACCGGTCTCCGGAAACTCGCTCTGGACATCAGTGGGCCATGTGGCTACACTGACCCTTTGCGCTGCCTGTTAGCTGCTCCCTGCCCGTCACCAGGGGCATACCCGAACCCGAGCAAAGCTGATTGACCCGCCCTGACCTGGGCTCATCCACCGCTTTGCTGGATTCGGGACCGGTACGCGCGTAGTGAGTCCGAGCCCTCGGAAGGACCCCCTCTTGGCCGCCTCGCGCAACGCCTCGACTGCCAATACGAACAACGGCGACAGCACCGCCCCGCTGCGCATCTCTTTTGCGAAGATCAAGGAGCCCCTCGGGGTTCCGAACCTCCTTGCGCTGCAGACCGAAAGCTTCGACTGGCTGCTCGGCAATGCCGCATGGAAGGGTCGCGTCGAGGCTGCGCTGGAGAGTGGGCAGGAAGTTCCCACCAAGTCCGGTCTGGAAGAGATCTTCGAAGAGATCTCCCCGATCGAGGACTTCTCCGGGTCGATGTCGCTGACGTTCCGCGACCACCGCTTCGAGCCTCCGAAGAACTCCATCGACGAGTGCAAGGAGCGCGACTTCACGTACGGCGCTCCGCTGTTCGTCACCGCGGAGTTCACCAACAACGAGACCGGCGAGATCAAGTCCCAGACGGTCTTCATGGGCGACTTCCCGCTCATGACCAACAAGGGCACCTTCGTCATCAACGGCACCGAGCGTGTCGTGGTGTCGCAGCTGGTCCGCTCGCCGGGTGTGTACTTCGACAGTTCGATCGACAAGACGTCCGACAAGGACATCTTCTCCGCCAAGATCATCCCGTCCCGGGGTGCCTGGCTGGAGATGGAGATCGACAAGCGCGACATGGTCGGTGTGCGCATCGACCGCAAGCGCAAGCAGTCCGTGACCGTCCTGCTCAAGGCGCTCGGTTGGACGACCGAGCAGATCCTGGAGGAGTTCGGCGAGTACGAGTCGATGCGCGCCACCCTGGAGAAGGACCACACCCAGGGCCAGGACGACGCGCTGCTCGACATCTACCGCAAGCTGCGTCCGGGCGAGCCGCCGACCCGCGAGGCCGCGCAGACGCTGCTGGAGAACCTCTACTTCAACCCCAAGCGCTACGACCTCGCGAAGGTCGGCCGCTACAAGGTCAACAAGAAGCTCGGCGGCGACGAGCCGCTGGACGCCGGTGTGCTGACCACCGATGACGTCATCGCCACGATCAAGTACCTGGTCAAGCTGCACGCCGGCGAGACCGAGACGATCGGCGAGAACGGCAACAGCATCGTTGTCGAGACCGACGACATCGACCACTTCGGCAACCGCCGCCTGCGCAACGTCGGCGAGCTGATCCAGAACCAGGTCCGTACGGGTCTCGCCCGTATGGAGCGGGTCGTGCGCGAGCGCATGACCACCCAGGACGTCGAGGCGATCACGCCGCAGACCCTGATCAACATCCGGCCGGTCGTCGCCTCCATCAAGGAGTTCTTCGGCACCAGCCAGCTGTCCCAGTTCATGGACCAGACCAACCCGCTGTCGGGTCTGACCCACAAGCGTCGTCTGTCGGCGCTGGGCCCGGGTGGTCTTTCCCGTGAGCGGGCCGGCCTGGACGTCCGTGACGTGCACCCGTCGCACTACGGCCGCATGTGCCCGATCGAGACCCCCGAAGGTCCGAACATCGGTCTGATCGGTTCGCTCGCGTCCTACGGCCGCGTGAACGTCTTCGGCTTCATCGAGACGCCGTACCGCAAGGTCGTCGACGGTCAGGTCACGGAGGAGGTGGACTACCTCACCGCTGATGAGGAAGACCGCTACCTGATCGCCCAGGCGAACGCGAAGCTCTCCGACGACCTGCGGTTCGCCGAGAACCGTGTGCTGGTCCGTCGCCGTGGCGGCGAGGTCGACCTCGTCCCCGCCGACGAGGTGCACTACATGGACGTCTCGCCGCGCCAGATGGTGTCGGCGGCGACCGCCATGATCCCGTTCCTCGAGCACGACGACGCCAACCGTGCGCTCATGGGATCGAACATGATGCGCCAGGCCGTTCCGCTGATCAAGGCGGAGTCGCCGCTGGTCGGTACCGGTATGGAGTACCGCTGCGCGGTCGACGCCGGCGACGTCATCAAGGCCGAGAAGAACGGTGTGGTCCAGGAGGTCTCCGCGGACTACATCACCGTCGCCAACGATGACGGCACGTACAACACCTACCGCGTCGCCAAGTTCACCCGCTCCAACCAGGGCACCTCCTTCAACCAGAAGGTCGTCGTGGACGAGGGCGCGCGGGTCATCGAGGGCCAGGTCCTCGCCGACGGTCCGTCCACGGACGAGGGCGAGATGGCGCTCGGCAAGAACCTGCTCGTGGCGTTCATGCCGTGGGAGGGTCACAACTACGAGGACGCGATCATCCTGTCGCAGCGCCTCGTGCAGGACGACGTCCTCTCCTCGATCCACATCGAGGAGCACGAGGTCGACGCCCGTGACACCAAGCTCGGCCCCGAGGAGATCACCCGGGACATCCCGAACGTCTCCGAGGAGGTCCTCTCCGACCTCGACGAGCGCGGCATCATCCGTATCGGTGCCGAGGTCGTCGCCGGCGACATCCTCGTCGGCAAGGTCACGCCCAAGGGCGAGACCGAGCTGACCCCCGAGGAGCGCCTGCTCCGCGCGATCTTCGGTGAGAAGGCGCGCGAGGTCCGTGACACCTCGCTGAAGGTGCCGCACGGCGAGATCGGCAAGGTCATCGGCGTCCGCGTCTTCGACCGCGAGGAGGGCGACGAGCTGCCCCCGGGCGTGAACCAGCTGGTCCGCGTCTACGTCGCACAGAAGCGCAAGATCACCGACGGTGACAAGCTCGCCGGCCGTCACGGCAACAAGGGCGTCATCTCGAAGATCCTGCCGGTCGAGGACATGCCGTTCATGGAGGACGGCACCCCGGTCGACATCATCCTCAACCCGCTGGGTGTCCCGTCCCGAATGAACCCGGGACAGGTCCTGGAGATCCACCTCGGCTGGCTCGCCAGCCAGGGCTGGGACGTCTCCAGCCTCGGTGACGAGTGGGCCCAGCGCCTGCAGTTCATCGGCGCCGACCAGGTCGAGGCGCGTACCAACGTCGCGACCCCGGTCTTCGACGGTGCCCGTGAGGACGAGCTGGCCGGTCTGCTGGAGAACACCATCCCCAACCGCGACGGCGACCGCATGGTCCTCCCGTCCGGCAAGGCGCGGATGTTCGACGGCCGTTCCGGTGAGCCGTTCCCGGACCCGATCTCCGTCGGGTACATGTACATCCTCAAGCTCCACCACCTGGTCGACGACAAGCTGCACGCCCGGTCGACCGGTCCGTACTCGATGATCACCCAGCAGCCGCTGGGCGGTAAGGCTCAGTTCGGTGGTCAGCGCTTCGGTGAGATGGAGGTGTGGGCGCTGGAGGCTTACGGCGCCGCATACGCCCTCCAGGAGCTGCTGACGATCAAGTCCGACGACGTCACCGGCCGCGTGAAGGTCTACGAGGCCATCGTCAAGGGCGAGAACATCCCCGAGCCCGGCATCCCCGAGTCCTTCAAGGTGCTCATCAAGGAGATGCAGTCCCTGTGCCTCAACGTGGAGGTGCTGTCCTCGGACGGCATGTCCATCGAGATGCGCGACACCGACGAGGACGTCTTCCGCGCTGCGGAGGAGCTCGGCATCGACCTGTCCCGGCGCGAGCCGAGCAGCGTCGAAGAGGTCTGACGGGAGTTCGGCCGGGGAGCCAGTGATGGTTCCCCGGCCGGCCCCAGGACCCCCGTTTCAGACCCCTAAGACTTACAACCCTGAGAGGGATTGACGCATAGTGCTCGACGTCAACTTCTTCGATGAGCTCCGGATCGGTCTGGCCACCGCTGACGACATCCGTCAGTGGAGCCACGGCGAGGTCAAGAAGCCCGAGACCATCAACTACCGCACCCTCAAGCCCGAAAAGGACGGACTCTTCTGCGAGAAGATCTTCGGTCCTACCCGGGACTGGGAGTGCTACTGCGGTAAGTACAAGCGCGTCCGCTTCAAGGGCATCATCTGCGAGCGGTGCGGCGTCGAGGTCACTCGCGCCAAGGTGCGTCGTGAGCGGATGGGCCACATCGAGCTGGCCGCTCCTGTTACCCACATCTGGTACTTCAAGGGTGTGCCGAGCCGGCTGGGCTACCTGCTGGACCTCGCGCCCAAGGACCTCGAAAAGGTCATCTACTTCGCCGCCTACATGATCACGTGGGTGGACGACGAGCGCCGTACGCGCGACCTGCCCTCGCTGGAGGCCCACGTCTCCGTCGAGCGTCAGCAGATCGAGCAGCGCCGCGACTCCGACCTGGAGGCCCGCGCCAAGAAGCTCGAGACCGACCTGGCCGAGCTGGAGGCCGAGGGCGCCAAGGCGGATGTCCGCCGCAAGGTGCGCGAGGGTGCCGAGCGCGAGATGAAGCAGCTGCGCGACCGTGCGCAGCGCGAGATCGACCGCCTCGACGAGGTCTGGAACCGCTTCAAGAACCTCAAGGTCCAGGACCTGGAGGGCGACGAGCTCCTCTACCGCGAGCTGCGTGACCGCTTCGGCACGTACTTCGACGGCTCCATGGGCGCCGCTGCGCTGCAGAAGCGCCTGGAGACCTTCGACCTGGAGGAGGAGGCCGAGCGCCTCCGCGAGATCATCCGGACCGGTAAGGGCCAGAAGAAGACCCGTGCGCTCAAGCGCCTCAAGGTCGTCTCCGCCTTCCTGCAGACCCGCAACAGCCCCAAGGGCATGGTGCTGGACTGCATCCCGGTGATTCCGCCGGACCTGCGTCCGATGGTGCAGCTGGACGGTGGCCGCTTCGCGACCTCCGACCTGAACGACCTGTACCGCCGTGTGATCAACCGCAACAACCGCCTGAAGCGGCTTCTCGACCTCGGCGCGCCCGAGATCATCGTGAACAACGAGAAGCGGATGCTCCAGGAGGCCGTCGACGCGCTCTTCGACAACGGCCGCCGCGGCCGCCCGGTCACGGGCCCCGGTAACCGTCCGCTGAAGTCCCTCAGCGACATGCTGAAGGGTAAGCAGGGTCGATTCCGTCAGAACCTGCTCGGTAAGCGTGTGGACTACTCCGCGCGTTCCGTCATCGTCGTCGGCCCGCAGCTCAAGCTGCACCAGTGCGGTCTGCCCAAGGCCATGGCGCTGGAGCTCTTCAAGCCGTTCGTGATGAAGCGCCTGGTGGACCTCAACCACGCGCAGAACATCAAGAGCGCGAAGCGCATGGTCGAGCGTGGCCGCACCGTCGTGTACGACGTCCTCGAAGAGGTCATCGCCGAGCACCCGGTGCTGCTGAACCGTGCGCCCACCCTGCACCGCCTCGGCATCCAGGCCTTCGAGCCGCAGCTGGTCGAGGGCAAGGCCATCCAGATCCACCCGCTCGTCTGCACCGCGTTCAACGCGGACTTCGACGGTGACCAGATGGCCGTGCACCTGCCGCTGTCCGCGGAGGCGCAGGCCGAGGCCCGCATCCTGATGCTGTCCTCGAACAACATCCTCAAGCCGGCCGACGGCCGTCCGGTCACCATGCCGACCCAGGACATGGTGCTGGGCCTCTTCTTCCTCACCACGGACGAGGAGGAGCGCGAGGTCAAGGGTGAGGGCCGTTCGTTCTCCTCGGTCTCCGAGGCGATCATGGCCTTCGACGCCCGCGAGCTCTCGCTCCAGGCGAAGGTCGACATCCGCTTCCCGATCGGTACCGTGCCGCCGCGCGGCTGGACCCCGCCCGCCCCGGTCGAGGGCGAGCCGGAGTGGCAGCAGGGCGACAGCTTCCGGCTGCGGACGACCCTGGGCCGCGCGCTCTTCAACGAGCTGCTGCCCGAGGACTACCCGTTCGTCGACTACTCGGTGGGCAAGAAGCAGCTCTCCGCGATCGTCAACGACCTGGCCGAGCGCTACCCGAAGGTCATCGTGGCGGCGACGCTCGACAACCTGAAGGCGTCCGGCTTCTACTGGGCCACCCGTTCCGGCGTCACCGTCGCCGTCTCCGACATCGTCGTGCCGGAGGCCAAGAAGGGCATCGTCGCCGGCTACGAGGCGCAGGACGAGAAGGTCCAGAAGCAGTACGAGCGCGGTCTGATCACCAAGGACGAGCGCACGCAGGAGCTCATCAACATCTGGACCAAGGCGACCAACGAGGTTGCCGAGGCGATGAATGAGAACTTCCCGAAGACCAACCCCATCTTCATGATGGTGGACTCGGGTGCGCGCGGAAACATGATGCAGATGCGTCAGATCGCCGGTATGCGTGGTCTGGTGTCGAACGCCAAGAACGAGACGATCCCGCGTCCGATCAAGGCGTCGTTCCGCGAGGGTCTGACCGTGCTGGAGTACTTCATCTCCACCCACGGTGCCCGTAAGGGTCTCGCCGACACCGCCCTCCGTACCGCCGACTCCGGTTACCTCACCCGTCGTCTGGTCGACGTCTCCCAGGACGTCATCATTCGCGAGGAGGACTGCGGCACCGAGCGCGGCCTGAAGCTGCGGATCGGTTCGAAGGGCGCCGACGGCATCCTGCGCAAGGCGGACGACGTCGAGTCCTCCGTGTACGCGCGGATGCTCGCCGAGGACGTCGTGGTCGACGGCAAGGTCGTCGCCCCGGCCAACGTCGACCTCGGTGACGTGCTGATCGACCAGCTGATCGCGCACGGCGTGGAGGAGGTCAAGACCCGCTCGGTCCTGACCTGTGAGTCCGCGGTCGGTACCTGCGCCTTCTGCTACGGCCGTTCGCTGGCCACCGGCAAGCTGGTCGACATCGGTGAGGCGGTCGGCATCATCGCCGCCCAGTCCATCGGTGAGCCCGGCACCCAGCTGACGATGCGTACCTTCCACACCGGTGGTGTGGCCGGTGACGACATCACCCTGGGTCTGCCGCGTGTCGTCGAGCTCTTCGAGGCCCGTACGCCCAAGGGCGTCGCCCCGATCTCGGAGGCGGCCGGCCGCGTCCGGATCGAGGAGACCGAGAAGACCAAGAAGGTCGTCGTCACGCCGGACGACGGCAGCGACGAGACGGCCTACCCCGTCTCCAAGCGTGCCCGCATGCTGGTGACCGAGGGTGACCACGTGCAGGTCGGCCAGCCGCTGACCGTCGGTGCGATCAACCCGCACGACGTGCTGCGGATCCTGGGTCAGCGTGCCGTCCAGGTCCACCTGGTCGGCGAGGTCCAGAAGGTCTACAACAGCCAGGGCGTGGCGATCCACGACAAGCACATCGAGATCATCATCCGGCAGATGCTGCGCCGCGTGACGATCATCGAGTCCGGCGACGCGGAGCTGCTGCCGGGCGAGCTGGTGGAGCGTTCGAAGTTCGAGGGCGAGAACCGTCGTGTGGTGGCGGAAGGCGGCCACCCGGCCTCCGGCCGTCCGCAGTTGATGGGTATCACCAAGGCTTCGCTGGCCACCGAGTCCTGGCTGTCGGCGGCGTCCTTCCAGGAGACGACCAGGGTTCTGACGGACGCGGCGATCAACGCCAAGTCCGACTCCCTGATCGGCCTCAAGGAGAACGTCATCATCGGTAAGCTCATCCCGGCCGGTACGGGCCTGTCCCGCTACCGCAACATCCGGGTCGAGCCCACCGAGGAGGCCAAGGCCGCGATGTACTCGGCCGTCGGTTACGACGACATCGACTACTCGCCCTTCGGCACCGGCTCCGGCCAGGCGGTCCCGCTGGAGGACTACGACTACGGTCCGTACAACCAGTAAGCCCCACCCCGGCCGGTTCCGGTCGGCAGGGCAGCGACAGGGCGGTCACCCCACATGGGGTGGCCGCCCTGCGGCGTTCGGGCGCCCTGCCGCGGGAACTTGTCCTCCCATTGCCGCGTCTGTGATGAGAGGATGGGGACAACTGTTGAGCGGGGGGAGGTTCGCGACATGGCATTCCAGCCGTGGCAGGGTGGGCAGCCCGCGCAGAACCCGTATCAGGTGCCTGTTATGCGGGCCTCGCACGCCGATCGCGAGCGTGCGGTGGACGTGCTGAAGGCGGGCTTCGCCGAGGGGCGGCTCGGGCAGTCCGAGTACGAGCAGCGGATGTCCCGGGCCTATCAGGCGCAGACCCACGCCGAGTTGCAGATGCTCGTCGCCGATCTGCCGCAAGGCCCGGTGCCGCAGGCGCAGTTCACGCCGGGGCCAGCGGTTCCGGCCACGTTCCTCCCGATGCAGATGCCCATGCCGCAGGCCACCAACGGTTCGGCCACGGGGGCGCTGGTGTGCGGGCTGATAGCGCCGTTCACCTGGGGGCTGACGTCGATCCCCGCGGTGATTTTGGGACACAAGGCACGGGCCGAGATCCGGCGCACGGGGGAGCGCGGGGACGGTCAGGCGGTCGCCGGGCTGGTGCTCGGCTGGCTCGGGATCGGCGCCTGGGCGCTGTTCTTCCTGGTGATGGCGCTGATCGCGGTGGCCCACGCCTGAGGGCCGTGTGCCTTCTTCCGTAGCGTCGAGGTTCCCACTACCGTGGCCGCAGCGCCCAAGGAGTCCGGCGTGTCCTTCGCGTGTGCATTTGTTTTGACCGCAGCCAATGCGCTAGGTACGCTCTGACCTTGTGCCTGGGGTGTCCCTGGGCTGCCGTGCGCGCCTTCTCCCGCCAGTTTCGGCCGGAGAGTCCCGGCAGCGCGACAGCCGGGTTTTGACACCGCAATCTGCCGCCGCCCTCGTTCCAGCGAGGCAGGTCTGCAGTATTCGACACACCCGACCGCGTGGGTCGGGGAATGTTCCAGGTTAGCTTTACCGAGACTGGCACACAGAAACCGGAGAAGTAGTGCCTACGATCCAGCAGCTGGTCCGTAAGGGCCGGCAGGACAAGGTCGAGAAGAACAAGACGCCCGCACTTGAGGGTTCGCCCCAGCGCCGTGGCGTCTGCACGCGTGTTTTCACGACCACCCCGAAGAAGCCGAACTCGGCCCTGCGTAAGGTCGCGCGTGTGCGTCTGACCAGTGGGATCGAGGTCACCGCTTACATTCCGGGTGAGGGCCACAACCTGCAGGAGCACTCGATCGTGCTCGTGCGCGGCGGCCGTGTGAAGGACCTGCCGGGTGTTCGGTACAAGATCATCCGGGGCTCCCTCGACACGCAGGGCGTCAAGAACCGCAAGCAGGCTCGCAGCCGCTACGGCGCCAAGAAGGAGAAGTAAGAATGCCTCGTAAGGGCCCCGCCCCGAAGCGCCCGGTCATCATCGACCCGGTTTACGGCTCCCCCCTGGTGACCTCCCTCATCAACAAGGTGCTGCTGAACGGTAAGCGCTCCACCGCCGAGCGCATCGTTTACGGCGCCATGGAGGGTCTGCGTGAGAAGACCGGCAACGACCCGGTCATCACGCTGAAGCGCGCGCTGGAGAACATCAAGCCGACCCTTGAGGTCAAGTCCCGCCGTGTCGGTGGCGCGACCTACCAGGTCCCGATTGAGGTCAAGCCCGGCCGCGCTGCCACCCTCTCGCTCCGCTGGCTCGTGGGCTACTCCCGCGCTCGCCGCGAGAAGACCATGACCGAGCGCCTCATGAACGAACTGCTCGACGCCTCCAACGGCCTCGGCGCTTCGGTCAAGAAGCGCGAGGACACGCACAAGATGGCCGAGTCCAACAAGGCCTTCGCGCACTACCGCTGGTAGTCGCAACCCACATCGAGACCGAGAGAAGACTGAGCCACTATGGCTACCACTTCGCTTGACCTGGCCAAGGTCCGCAACATCGGGATCATGGCCCACATCGACGCGGGCAAGACGACCACCACCGAGCGGATCCTGTTCTACACCGGTGTTTCGTACAAGATCGGTGAAGTCCACGACGGCGCTGCCACGATGGACTGGATGGAGCAGGAGCAGGAGCGCGGCATCACGATCACGTCTGCCGCGACGACCTGCCACTGGCCGCTGGACAACGTCGACAACACCATCAACATCATCGACACGCCGGGCCACGTAGACTTCACGGTCGAGGTGGAGCGTTCGCTGCGCGTGCTCGACGGTGCCGTGACGGTGTTCGACGGCGTTGCCGGTGTCGAGCCCCAGTCCGAGACTGTTTGGCGTCAGGCGGACCGCTACGGCGTTCCGCGCATCTGCTTCGTCAACAAGCTCGACCGTACGGGTGCCGAGTTCCACCGCTGCGTCGACATGATCTCGGATCGCCTGGGCGCGACCCCGATCGTGATGCAGCTGCCGATCGGTACCGAGATGGACTTCAAGGGCGTCGTCGACCTCGTGACGATGAAGGCCCTGGTCTGGTCGGCCGAGGCCGCCAAGGGCGAGATGTACGACACCGTCGACATCCCGGACACGCACATCGAGGCCGCCGACGAGTGGCGCGGCAAGCTCCTCGAGACCGTGGCCGAGAACGACGAAGAGGTCATGGAGCTGTACCTGGAGGGCCAGGAGCCCACCGAGGAGCAGCTCTACGCCGCGATCCGTCGTATCACCATCGCCTCCGGCAACGCCGACGTCACCACCGTCACGCCGGTGTTCTGCGGTACCGCGTTCAAGAACAAGGGCGTGCAGCCCCTGCTCGACGCGGTCGTGCGCTACCTCCCCTCCCCGCTGGACGTCGAGGCCATCGAGGGCCACGCGGTCAACAACCCGGACGAGGTCGTCAAGCGCAAGCCGTCCGTGGACGAGCCGCTGTCCGCCCTCGCGTTCAAGATTGCGAGCGACCCCCACCTGGGCAAGCTCACCTTCATCCGGGTGTACTCGGGCCGCCTTGAGGCCGGCACGCAGGTGCAGAACTCGGTGAAGGGCAAGAAGGAGCGCATCGGCAAGATCTACCGGATGCACGCGAACAAGCGTGAGGAGATCGACGCGGTGGGTGCCGGCGACATCGTCGCCGTCATGGGTCTGAAGCAGACCACCACCGGTGAGACCCTCTGCGACGCGGGTTCCCCGGTGATCCTGGAGTCGATGGAGTTCCCGGCCCCGGTCATCCAGGTCGCCATTGAGCCCAAGTCCAAGGGCGACCAGGAGAAGCTGGGTGTCGCCATCCAGCGCCTCGCCGAAGAGGACCCCTCGTTCCAGGTGCACACCGACGAGGAGACCGGCCAGACCATCATCGCGGGTATGGGCGAGCTGCACCTCGACGTGCTGGTCGACCGTATGAAGCGTGAGTTCCGGGTCGAGGCCAACGTCGGCAAGCCGCAGGTCGCGTACCGCGAGACCCTGCGCAAGCCGGTCGAGCGTCTCGACTACACGCACAAGAAGCAGACTGGTGGTTCCGGCCAGTTCGCGAAGGTGCAGATCGCGCTCGCGCCGCTCGAGGGCGACGGGTACGAGTTCGAGAACAAGGTCACCGGTGGCCGCATCCCGCGGGAGTACATCCCGTCCGTGGACGCGGGCTGCCAGGAGGCCATGGAGTTCGGTGTTCTCGCCGGCTACCCGCTGACCGGTGTCAAGGTCACGCTCCTCGACGGCGCGTTCCACGAGGTCGACTCGTCGGAAATGGCGTTCAAGATCGCCGGCTCGATGGCCTTCAAGGAGGCCGCCCGCAAGGCCAGCCCGGCCCTGCTCGAGCCGATGATGAAGGTCGAGGTCACCACGCCCGAGGACTACATGGGCGACGTGATCGGCGACATCAACTCCCGCCGTGGTCAGATCCAGTCCATGGAGGAGCGCGCCGGCGCCAAGCTCGTCACGGGCCTGGTTCCGCTCTCGGAGATGTTCGGCTACGTCGGAGACCTCCGCAGCAAGACGTCGGGTCGCGCAAGCTACTCGATGCAGTTCGACTCCTACGCCGAGGTTCCCAAGAACGTCGCCGAGGAGATCATCGCCAAGGCCAAGGGCGAGTAACTCACCCGTCGAGTTCACGCTCTAGGCTTGACTCCGGAGCCTGCCGGGGTATTCCGCCGCTACGGCGGAGGAATGCCCCCGGGCCCCGGGCTATCCAGCAAAGATCACCTGGCGCCGATGAGTAAGGCGTACAGAACCACTCCACAGGAGGACCCCAGTGGCGAAGGCGAAGTTCGAGCGGACTAAGCCGCACGTCAACATCGGCACCATCGGTCACATTGACCACGGTAAGACGACCCTCACGGCCGCCATTACCAAGGTGCTGCATGACGCGTACCCGGACCTGAACGAGGCCTCGGCCTTCGACCAGATCGACAAGGCTCCTGAGGAGCGCCAGCGCGGTATCACCATCTCCATCGCGCACGTCGAGTACCAGACGGAGACGCGTCACTACGCCCACGTCGACTGCCCCGGTCACGCGGACTACATCAAGAACATGATCACCGGTGCCGCCCAGATGGACGGCGCCATCCTGGTGGTCGCCGCCACCGACGGCCCGATGCCGCAGACCAAGGAGCACGTGCTCCTGGCCCGCCAGGTCGGCGTTCCGTACATCGTTGTCGCCCTGAACAAGGCCGACATGGTGGACGACGAGGAGATCCTGGAGCTCGTCGAGCTCGAGGTCCGTGAGCTCCTCTCCGAGTACGAGTTCCCCGGCGACGAGCTTCCGGTCGTCAAGGTCTCCGCTCTGAAGGCCCTTGAGGGCGACAAGGAGTGGGGCAACACCGTCCTCGAGCTGATGAAGGCCGTCGACGAGTCGATCCCGCAGCCCGAGCGTGACGTCGACAAGCCGTTCCTGATGCCGATCGAGGACGTCTTCACGATCACCGGCCGTGGCACCGTTGTCACCGGTCGTATCGAGCGTGGTGTCCTCAAGGTCAACGAGACCGTCGACATCATCGGCATCAAGACCGAGAAGACCACCACCACGGTCACCGGCATCGAGATGTTCCGGAAGCTCCTCGACGAGGGCCAGGCCGGTGAGAACGTCGGTCTGCTGCTTCGCGGCATCAAGCGCGAGGACGTCGAGCGCGGCCAGGTCATCATCAAGCCGGGCTCGGTCACCCCGCACACCGAGTTCGAGGCGCAGGCCTACATCCTGTCCAAGGACGAGGGCGGCCGCCACACGCCGTTCTTCAACAACTACCGTCCGCAGTTCTACTTCCGTACGACTGACGTGACCGGTGTTGTGACCCTCCCCGAGGGCACCGAGATGGTCATGCCGGGTGACAACACCGAGATGAAGGTGGACCTCATCCAGCCCGTCGCCATGGAGGAGGGCCTGAAGTTCGCCATCCGTGAGGGTGGTCGGACCGTGGGCGCCGGCCAGGTCACCAAGATCGTCAAGTAAGACGGTCCGGTTGATCCGGTAGCACTTCCGGAAGCCCCGCTCACCACCAGGTGGGCGGGGCTTCTTGACAGTTGGGCTTCGATTGGCCTTACGCAACCCGGGTATGGCACACTGTCCAGGTTGCTCGGTTGAGTGCCGATGTTGCGCGCCTCCCGCCGGGAGGACTGGAAGCGAGTCCCAGGTATTCGTCGCCTCTTTTCAGGGGCGGAAGTACGGGAATCTTCCGGGAAGCGTCAGCGGGGTGCCTCTGCCAGGCGCCCGGTGGGTGTTCTTCCCCCACGTTCTCCTCCTTGAGGGATCTCCCATGTGGAGATTTACGAGAAGGGGTGCGACACGCCCGACCGCGTGGGTCGGAGAAGAACGGTGACCTCCCGGGTCCCAGAGCGTTACGAGAGACAGGACTACGAAGTAGCCATGGCGGGACAGAAGATCCGCATCCGGCTCAAGGCCTACGACCACGAGGTCATCGACTCTTCGGCAAAGAAGATCGTCGAGACGGTGACTCGCACTGGTGCGTCGGTCGCGGGCCCGGTGCCGCTGCCCACTGAGAAGAACGTGTACTGCGTCATCAAGTCGCCGCACAAGTACAAGGACTCGCGCGAGCACTTCGAGATGCGCACGCACAAGCGCCTGATCGACATCCTCGACCCGACGCCCAAGACCGTTGACTCGCTGATGCGCCTGGACCTTCCGGCCGGCGTTGACATCGAGATCAAGCTCTGAGAGGCGCGGAAGAGATGGCAAAGCAGATCAAGGGCATCCTGGGCGAGAAGCTCGGCATGACCCAGGTCTGGGACGAGAACAACCGTGTCGTCCCGGTGACCGTGGTGAAGGCCGGCCCCTGTGTCGTTACCCAGGTGCGCACCAATGACCAGGACGGTTACGACTCCGTCCAGATCGCCTTCGGCGAGATCGACCCGCGCAAGGTGAACAAGCCCCTCAAGGGCCACTTCGCGAAGGCCGACGTCACCCCCCGTCGCCACCTCGTCGAGGTTCGTACGCCGGATGCGTCCGAGTACTCCCTCGGCCAGGAGCTGACCGCTGAGACCTTCGAGTCCGGCGTCAAGGTGGACGTGACCGGCAAGAGCAAGGGCAAGGGCTTCGCCGGTGTCATGAAGCGTCACGGCTTCCACGGCGGCAAGGCCTCGCACGGTGCCCACCGCGTGCACCGTAAGCCTGGTTCCATCGGTGGCTGCGCCACCCCGGGCCGCGTGTTCAAGGGCATGCGGATGGCCGGCCGTATGGGCAATGAGCGGGTCACCACCCAGAACCTGACCGTCCACGCCGTTGACGCGGAGAAGGGTCTGCTGCTCATCAAGGGCGCAGTTCCTGGTCCGAACGGCGGCCTCGTCCTGGTCCGTACCGCGGCCAAGGGGGCCTGAGGTAACCGATGAGCACCATTGACATCCTTTCGCCGGCAGGCGACAAGGCCGGGACCGTCGAACTCCCCTCGGAGATCTTCGACGCGAAGGTCAGCGTTCCGCTGATCCACCAGGTCGTCGTCGCACAGCTGGCCGCTGCCCGTCAGGGCACGCACAAGACCAAGACCCGCGGCGAAGTCCGTGGCGGTGGCAGGAAGCCGTACCGCCAGAAGGGCACCGGCCGCGCGCGCCAGGGTTCGACCCGTGCGCCGCAGTTCGCCGGCGGTGGCGTCGTCCACGGCCCGCAGCCGCGTGACTACTCGCAGCGGACCCCGAAGAAGATGAAGGCCGCCGCGCTGCGCGGTGCCCTCTCCGACCGGGCCCGCCACAGCCGCATCCACGTCGTCGCCGGCGTGGTTGATGGCGCGGTGTCCACCAAGGCCGCCAAGGGCCTGCTCGGCAAGATCAGCGACCGTAAGAACGTCCTGCTGGTCGTCGAGCGCTCCGACGAGGCCGCGTGGCTGTCCGCCCGTAACCTGCCCCAGGTGCACATCCTGGAGCCGGGCCAGCTGAACACGTACGACGTGCTCGTCTCCGACGACGTGGTCTTCACCAAGGCCGCTTTCGAGTCCTTCGTGTCTGGCCCCAAGGCCGTTGAGACCGAAGGGAGCGACGCCTGATGAGTGAGGCCGTCGTCACCAGCAAGACCTTCACGGACCCGCGTGACGTTCTCGTCAAGCCGGTTGTGTCCGAGAAGAGCTACGCGCTGCTGGACGAGAACAAGTACACGTTCATCGTCGCGCCCGGCTCGAACAAGACCCAGATCAAGCAGGCCGTCGAGGCGGTCTTCTCGGTCAAGGTCACCGGGGTCAACACGATTAACCGTCAGGGTAAGCGCAAGCGCACCAAGACCGGTTTCGGTAAGCGCGCTGACACCAAGCGCGCCATCGTGACCCTCGCCGAGGGCGACCGTATCGACATCTTCGGCGGCCCGGTCTCCTAACGGAGTCCGAGTCGTCCGGAATCGGACGAGGACTGAGAAATGGGTATCCGCAAGTACAAGCCGACGACCCCGGGCCGTCGTGGCTCCAGCGTCGCCGACTTTGTCGAGATCACGCGGTCCACGCCGGAGAAGTCGCTGGTCCGCCCGCTGCACAGCAAGGGCGGCCGTAACAACGCCGGTCGTGTGACCGTTCGCCACCAGGGCGGTGGCCACAAGCGCGCCTACCGCGTGATCGACTTCCGTCGTCACGACAAGGACGGCGTGCCGGCCAAGGTCGCGCACATCGAGTACGACCCCAACCGCACCGCGCGCATCGCGCTGCTGCACTACGCGGACGGCGAGAAGCGCTACATCATCGCCCCGCGTGGCCTGCAGCAGGGTGCACGGATTGAGAACGGCGCTGGCGCCGACATCAAGCCGGGCAACAACCTGCCGCTGCGCAACATCCCGGTCGGTACGACCATCCACGCCATCGAGCTGCGGCCCGGCGGCGGCGCGAAGTTCGCCCGCTCCGCGGGTGCCTCCGTGCAGCTGCTGGCGCGGGAGGGCTCCATGGCCCACCTGCGCATGCCGTCCGGTGAGATCCGCCTGGTCGACGTCCGCTGCCGCGCCACTGTTGGCGAGGTCGGCAACGCCGAGCAGTCGAACATCAACTGGGGTAAGGCCGGCCGCATGCGCTGGAAGGGCGTTCGCCCGACCGTGCGTGGTGTCGTGATGAACCCGGTTGACCACCCGCACGGTGGTGGTGAGGGCAAGACTTCCGGTGGTCGCCACCCGGTCTCGCCCTGGGGCAAGAAGGAGGGTCGTACTCGCTCGCCGAAGAAGGCCAGCAACAAGTACATCGTCCGCCGCCGCAAGACGAACAAGAAGCGCTAGGAGCGGGTTTAGATGCCGCGCAGTCTCAAGAAGGGGCCCTTCGTCGACGACCACCTCGCCAAGAAGGTGGACGTACAGAACGACGCAGGCACCAAGAACGTCATCAAGACCTGGTCCCGCCGCTCCATGATCGTCCCGGCCATGCTCGGCCACACGATCGCGGTGCACGACGGCCGCAAGCACGTCCCGGTGTTCGTCACCGAGTCGATGGTCGGCCACAAGCTCGGCGAGTTTGCGCCGACCCGCACCTTCCGCGGCCACGAGAAGGACGACCGCAAGTCGCGTCGTCGCTGATCGACCGGAGTGCGAAGACTATGACTGACACCGAAGGGACAACCATGGAAGCCAGGGCCCAGGCGCGGTACATCCGCGTCACGCCCATGAAGGCCCGCCGCGTGGTGGACCTTATCCGTGGCATGGATGCCACGGAGGCTCAGGCGGTCCTGCGTTTCGCCCCGCAGGCCGCGAGCGTGCCGGTGGGCAAGGTGCTGGACAGCGCCATTGCCAACGCCGCGCACAACTACGACCACACCGACGCCTCTTCGCTGGTCATCAGCGAGGCGTACGTGGATGAGGGCCCGACCCTGAAGCGGTTCCGTCCGCGTGCTCAGGGCCGTGCCTACCGGATCCGTAAGCGGACCAGCCACATCACCGTGGTCGTCAGCAGCAAGGAAGGAACCCGGTAATGGGCCAGAAGGTAAACCCGCATGGGTTCCGGCTCGGCATCACCACCGACTTCAAGTCGCGTTGGTACGCCGACAAGCTGTACAAGGACTACGTCAAGGAAGACGTCGCCATTCGTCGCATGATGACGAAGGGCATGGAGCGCGCTGGTATCTCCAAGGTGGAGATCGAGCGCACCCGTGAGCGCGTCCGCGTTGACATCCACACCGCTCGCCCGGGCATCGTCATCGGCCGCCGCGGCGCCGAGGCCGACCGCATCCGCGGTGAGCTGGAGAAGCTGACCGGCAAGCAGGTCCAGCTGAACATCCTCGAGGTCAAGAACCCCGAGACCGACGCTCAGCTGGTGGCCCAGGCCGTCGCCGAGCAGCTGTCCTCCCGCGTCTCCTTCCGTCGCGCCATGCGTAAGAGCATGCAGTCGACGATGAAGGCCGGCGCCAAGGGCATCAAGATCCAGTGTGGTGGCCGTCTCGGCGGCGCCGAGATGTCCCGCTCGGAGTTCTACCGCGAGGGCCGTGTGCCCCTGCACACGCTCCGCGCGAACGTCGACTACGGCTTCTTCGAGGCCAAGACCACCTTCGGCCGTATCGGCGTGAAGGTCTGGATCTACAAGGGCGACGTCAAGAACATCGCCGAGGTGCGTGCCGAGAACGCCGCCGCCCGTGCGGGCAACCGCCCGGCTCGTGGTGGTGGCAACGAGCGCCCGCGTCGCGGTGGCGAGCGTGGCGGTCGCGGCCGCAAGCCGCAGCAGCAGGCTCCGGCTGCCGAGGCCCCCAAGGCCGAGGCTGCTGCCGCTGCTCCGGCGGAGAACCCTGGAACGGAGGGCTGACCGACATGCTGATCCCTCGCAGGGTCAAGCACCGCAAGCAGCACCACCCGAAGCGGAACGGTATGGCCAAGGGCGGTACCGAGCTCGCCTTCGGTGAGTACGGTATTCAGGCTGTGACCGCGGCCTACGTGACGAACCGGCAGATCGAGTCCGCTCGTATCGCCATGACCCGTCACATCAAGCGTGGCGGCAAGGTGTGGATCAACATCTACCCCGACCGCCCGCTGACGAAGAAGCCGGCCGAGACCCGCATGGGTTCCGGTAAGGGTTCTCCGGAGTGGTGGATCGCGAACGTCAAGCCCGGTCGGGTGATGTTCGAGCTGTCTTTCCCGAACGAAAAGGTTGCCAAGGAGGCGCTGACCCGCGCCGCCCACAAGCTTCCGATGAAGTGCCGCATCGTTCGGCGCGAGGCAGGTGAATCGTGATGTCGGCCGTTACCAAGGCGTCCGAGCTGCGCGAGCTGAACAACGAGGAACTCGTTGCCAAGCTCCGTGAGGCCAAGGAAGAACTGTTCAACCTCCGCTTCCAGGCGGCGACCGGACAGCTCGAAAACCACGGCCGGCTGAAGGCCGTCCGGAAGGACATCGCCCGGATCTACACCCTGATGCGGGAGCGCGAGCTCGGCATCGAGACGGTGGAGAGCGCCTGATGAGCGAGAAGAATGTGACTGAGACGAACGAGCGCGGTTTCCGCAAGACCCGCGAGGGTCTGGTCGTCAGCGACAAGATGGACAAGACCGTCGTCGTCGCCGTCGAGGACCGCGTCAAGCACGCGCTGTACGGCAAGGTCATCCGCCGTACCAACAAGCTCAAGGCGCACGACGAGCAGAACGCTGCCGGTGTCGGCGACCGCGTCCTCCTGATGGAGACCCGGCCGCTGTCCGCCACCAAGCGCTGGCGCATCGTCGAGATCCTCGAGAAGGCCAAGTAATTCCCTCGCGGGGATTTCGACAGGCAAGCACATCCCTCCTGGGGGGACCCCCTAGGAAAAGTTCCGCCAGGCTCGGCAGGGGCTGACATCCCGTCAGCCCTTGCCGGGAACCGGCAGACATTCAGGAGATAGACGTGATCCAGCAGGAGTCGCGACTGCGCGTCGCCGACAACACTGGTGCGAAGGAGATCCTTTGCATCCGTGTTCTCGGCGGTTCCGGTCGCCGCTACGCGGGCATCGGTGACGTCATCGTCGCCACCGTCAAGGACGCGATCCCCGGTGGCAACGTGAAGAAGGGTGACGTCGTCAAGGCCGTCATCGTTCGCACCGTCAAGGAGCGCCGCCGTCCGGACGGCTCGTACATCCGCTTCGACGAGAACGCGGCCGTCATCCTCAAGAACGATGGCGACCCCCGCGGCACCCGTATCTTCGGCCCCGTGGGCCGTGAGCTGCGCGAGAAGAAGTTCATGAAGATCATCTCGCTCGCGCCGGAGGTGCTGTAACCGATGAAGATCAAGAAGGGCGACCTGGTCCAGGTCATCACCGGCAAGGACAAGGGCAAGCAGGGCAAGGTCATCGCGGCCTACCCCCGCGAGGACCGTGTCCTGGTCGAGGGTGTCAACCGGGTCAAGAAGCACACCAAGGCCGGACAGACCGCTCGTGGTTCGCAGACCGGCGGCATCGTGACGACCGAGGCCCCCGTCCACATCAGCAACGTTCAGCTGGTTGTGGAGCAGGACGGCAAGAAGGTCGTTACCCGCGTCGGGTACCGCTTTGACGACGAGGGCAACAAGATCCGCGTTGCCAAGCGGACCGGTGAGGACATCTGATGACTGCCACCACCAACGCGCCGCGTCTCAAGACGCGCTACCGCGAAGAGATCGCCGGGAAGCTGAAGGACGAGTTCTCGTACGAGAACGTCATGCAGATCCCCGGTCTGACCAAGATCGTGGTCAACATGGGTGTGGGCGACGCCGCCCGCGACTCCAAGCTGATCGAGGGCGCCATCCGCGACCTCACCACGATCACTGGCCAGAAGCCGGCCGTCACCAAGGCCCGTAAGTCCATCGCGCAGTTCAAGCTGCGCGAGGGCCAGCCGATCGGTGCCCACGTCACCCTCCGCGGTGACCGCATGTGGGAGTTCCTGGACCGCCTGCTGTCGCTCGCGCTGCCGCGCATCCGCGACTTCCGTGGTCTGTCCCCGAAGCAGTTCGACGGTCGGGGCAACTACACCTTCGGTCTCACGGAGCAGGTCATGTTCCACGAGATCGACCAGGACAAGATCGACCGTACCCGGGGTATGGACATCACCGTGGTCACCACGGCGACCAACGACGACGAGGGCCGCGCCCTGCTTCGTCACCTCGGCTTCCCGTTCAAGGAGGCGTGAGCGAGATGGCGAAGAAGGCTCTTATTGCCAAGGCTGCTCGCAAGCCGAAGTTCGGTGTGCGCGCGTACACCCGCTGCCAGCGCTGCGGCCGTCCGCACTCCGTTTACCGCAAGTTCGGCCTCTGCCGCGTGTGCCTTCGTGAGATGGCTCACCGTGGCGAGCTGCCGGGCGTGACCAAGAGCTCCTGGTAATCCCCTAGTTGGGCATTACCGGAGGCTCTCGGTAAGCAACCGGCCGGCGGGCGCCCGGACCCTTTTCCCGTAGGGTAGAAGGGTTTGGGCGTCCCGCCGCCCGAGACCGACCGCGGGCTCCGCCCGCATAACGTCGCTTACTACGCCGTAGGTCCCCGTGCCGCACCCGTCCCGACCATGTTCGGGGAGAGGGATGGCGCATATAGGAAACCCCGGCGAGAGAGGCCGAAGGCCAATTCATGACCATGACTGATCCCATCGCAGACATGCTGACCCGTCTGCGGAACGCAAACTCGGCATACCACGACACCGTGGGGATGCCGCACAGCAAGATCAAGTCGCACATCGCGGAAATCCTCCAGCAGGAGGGTTACATCACCGGCTGGAGCGTCGAGGACGCCGAGGTTGGAAAGAACCTCGTCCTCGAGCTGAAGTTCGGGCCGAACCGCGAGCGCTCGATCGCCGGCATCAAGCGGATCTCGAAGCCGGGTCTGCGGGTCTACGCCAAGTCCACCAACCTGCCGAAGGTCCTGGGCGGCCTGGGCGTGGCCATCATCTCCACGTCCCACGGTCTCCTGACCGGCCAGCAGGCGCAGAAGAAGGGCGTGGGTGGGGAAGTCCTCGCCTACGTCTGGTAACAGGGAACGGAGGAATAGCTAATGTCGCGAATTGGCAAGCTGCCCATCCAGGTTCCCGCTGGTGTGGACGTCACCATCGAGGGCCGCACGGTCAACGTGAAGGGCCCCAAGGGTTCCCTTTCGCACACCGTCGCGGCTCCCATCGAGGTCGCCAAGGGTGAGGACGGCATCATCGCCGTTTCCCGCCCGAACGACGAGCGTCAGAACAAGGCCCTGCACGGCCTGTCCCGCACGCTGGTGGCGAACATGATCACCGGCGTGACCCAGGGCTACGTGAAGAAGCTCGAGATCAGCGGTGTTGGTTACCGCGTCCAGGCGAAGGGCTCCAACCTGGAGTTCGCCCTGGGCTACAGCCACCCGATCCTGATCGAGGCCCCCGAGGGCATCTCGTTCAAGGTCGAGTCGCCGACGAAGTTCAGCGTCGAAGGCATCGACAAGCAGAAGGTCGGCGAGGTCGCCGCGAACATCCGCAAGCTGCGGAAGCCCGACCCGTACAAGGCCAAGGGCGTCAAGTACGAGGGCGAAGTCATCCGCCGCAAGGTCGGAAAGGCGGGTAAGTAAGCCATGGCATACGGTGTGAAGATCGCTAAGGGCAACGCCTACAAGCGCGCTGCTGCCAAGCGTCGCCACATCCGCATCCGCAAGCGGATTTCGGGTACTTCGGAGCGTCCGCGTCTGGTTGTGACGCGGTCCAACCGCGGCATCTTCGCGCAGGTGATCGACGACATCGCGGGCCACACTCTGGCCTCGGCGTCGACCCTGGACGCGTCGATTCGTGGTGGCGAGGGCGACAAGAGCGCCCAGGCTCAGAAGGTGGGCGCCCTGGTCGCCGAGCGTGCCAAGGCCGCCGGTGTCGAGGCCGTCGTGTTCGACCGTGGTGGCAAGCAGTACGCCGGGCGGATTGCCGCTCTGGCCGACGCCGCCCGCGAAGCCGGGCTGAAGTTCTAAGCCCCGGTTCCGGAGCTAGCGGACGTAACAGAGAGAGGTAAATCCAATGGCTGGACCCCAGCGCCGCGGGAGCGGTGCCGGTGGCGGCGAGCGGCGGGACCGGAAGGGTCGCGACGGTGGCGCTGCCGCCGAGAAGACCGCGTACGTTGAGCGCGTTGTCGCGATCAACCGCGTCGCCAAGGTTGTCAAGGGTGGTCGTCGCTTCAGCTTCACCGCGCTGGTTGTGGTGGGCGACGGTGACGGCACCGTAGGTGTCGGTTACGGCAAGGCCAAGGAAGTTCCGGCTGCCATCGCCAAGGGCGTGGAAGAGGCCAAGAAGAACTTCTTCAAGGTCCCCCGTATCGCCGGTACCGTCCCGCACCCGATCCAGGGCGAGAAGGCTGCGGGCGTCGTCCTGCTCAAGCCGGCTTCCCCCGGTACCGGTGTGATCGCCGGTGGCCCGGTGCGCGCCGTGCTGGAGTGCGCGGGCATCCACGACGTGCTGAGCAAGTCGCTCGGCTCGTCGAACCCGATCAACATCGTGCACGCCACGGTGACGGCGCTCAAGGGCCTGCAGCGGCCCGAGGAGATCGCCGCCCGTCGTGGCCTGCCGCTGGAGGACGTGGCCCCCGCCGCTCTGCTGCGGGCGCGTGCAGGGGTGAGTGCGTAATGGCTCGCCTCGAAATCACGCAGGTCAAGTCCGTGATCGGCAGCAAGCAGAACCACCGCGACACGTTGCGTTCGCTTGGTCTCAAGCGGATCAACGACGTGGTTGTCAAGGACGACCGTCCCGAGTACCGCGGCATGGTGCACACCGTCCGCCACCTCGTGTCGGTCAAGGAGGTCGACTGACATGGCGGAGAGCAACCCGCTGAAGGTCCACAACCTCCGGCCCGCCCCGGGCGCCAAGACCGCCAAGACCCGTGTTGGTCGTGGTGAGGCGTCCAAGGGTAAGACCGCTGGTCGTGGTACCAAGGGCACCAAGGCCCGTTACCAGGTTCCGGAGCGCTTCGAGGGTGGGCAGATGCCCCTCCACATGCGCCTCCCGAAGCTGAAGGGCTTCAAGAACCCCGCCCACAAGCAGTTCCAGGTCGTGAACCTGGACAAGCTGGCCGCGCTCTACCCGCAGGGTGGCGAGGTTACGGTGGCCGACCTGGTCGCCAAGGGCGCGGTGCGCAAGAACGAGCTCGTCAAGGTGCTCGGCACCGGCGAGATCTCCGTGGCTGTGCAGGTGACGGTGGACGCCGTCTCCGGCTCCGCCAAGGAGAAGATCGCTGCCGCTGGCGGCAGCGTCACCGAACTCCTCTGAGTTCGTTGGTTCAACTGACCGGGGATGCCCATCGTTTGGGGCATCCCCGGTTGGTCGTTCCACGGGGGTACGGTCGCCGGTAAGGTGGCCTGCACTGTTTGTCTTGTCCGGGGTTCGCCCCGGAACCCGCCGTGCGGGCGGTGTCCGCGCGGTACAGCCGCTACGTATTCGTCGATCCTCAAGACCGTCACCTCCTTGCCCACAAAGGCGGGAGGCGCAGGAGGCACCGTGCTCACCGCGTTCGCCCGAGCGTTCAAGACGCCCGACCTGCGCAAGAAGCTGCTGTTCACATTGGGCATCATCGTGCTCTACCGGATCGGAGCGCACGTCCCGGTCCCCGGGGTGAACTACGCGAACGTCGAGACCTGCATGAAGCAGGCCGGCGGCAACAGCGGGTTGTTCGCCCTGGTGAACATGTTCAGCGGTGGAGCGCTGCTGCAGATCACGATCTTCGCGCTGGGGATCATGCCGTACATCACGGCGAGCATCATCCTCCAGCTGCTGACCGTGGTGATCCCCCGGCTGGAGGCCCTCAAGAAGGAGGGGCAGTCCGGACAGGGGAAGATCACCCAGTACACCCGCTATCTGACCGTGGCGCTCGCCGTGTTGCAGGGCACCGGCCTGGTGGCCACGGCCCGCAGCGGCGCGCTCTTCCAGAGCTGCCCGGTCGCCAACCAGATCGTGCCCAACAACTCGATCTTCACCACCATCACGATGGTGATCACGATGACCGCCGGCACCTGCCTGATCATGTGGCTCGGTGAACTCGTCACCGACCGCGGTATCGGCAACGGCATGTCGATCCTGATGTTCATCTCGATCGCCGCCGGCTTCCCGGGCGCGCTGTGGCAGATCAAGCTGACCGGCAAGCTGGCCGACGGCTGGATCGAGTTCTTCTCCGTGATCCTGGTGGGCCTGGCGATGGTCGCCCTGGTGGTCTTCGTCGAGCAGGCGCAGCGGCGCGTTCCGGTCCAGTACGCGAAGCGGATGATCGGCCGTCGGTCCTATGGCGGTACGTCCACTTACATCCCGCTCAAGGTGAACCAGGCAGGTGTGATTCCTGTCATCTTCGCGTCGTCGCTGCTCTATATTCCGGCGCTGATCGCACAGTTCAGCGGGTCGAAGGCGGGGTGGGCGACCTGGATCGCCACCAACTTCACCAAGGGAAATCACCCCGTTTACATCGTTACGTACTTCTTGTTGATCGTTTTCTTCGCCTTCTTCTACGTGGCCATCAGCTTCAACCCCGAAGAAGTTGCCGACAACATGAAGAAGTATGGTGGCTTCATCCCGGGCATCCGGGCTGGTCGCCCGACGGCCGAGTACCTCAGCTACGTGCTCAACCGGATCACGTGGCCGGGCTCGCTGTACCTGGGGCTGATCGCGCTCGTACCAACAGTGGCGTTGGTGCTGTTCAACGCGAACCAGAACTTCCCGTTCGGCGGGACGAGCATCCTGATCATCGTGGGTGTGGGTCTGGAGACCGTGAAGCAGATTGAGAGCCAGCTTCAGCAGCGCAACTACGAAGGGTTCCTCCGCTGATGCGAATCGTCCTCGTCGGACCCCCGGGGGCCGGTAAGGGTACGCAGGCTGCGTACCTTGCCAAGAACCTCGCGATCCCGCACATCTCCACGGGGGACCTTTTCCGGGCCAACATCTCGCAGGGCACGCCCCTGGGCGTTGAGGCGAAGTCCTACATGGACGCCGGAAACCTCGTGCCGGACTCGGTCACCATCGGAATGGCCGAGGACCGCATGGAGCAGGCCGACGCGGCCGAGGGCTTCCTGCTGGACGGCTTCCCGCGCAACCTCGGCCAGGCCGAGGCGCTGGACGCCTACCTCCAGCGCAAGGGCCTCAAGCTCGACGCCGTCCTGGACCTGGAGGTCCCGGAGGGCGAGGTCGTCAAGCGGATCGCCGGCCGGCGGATCTGCCGCAAGGACTCCAGCCACGTCTTCCACGTCGAGTACAACACCTCGCAGGTCGAGGGCGTTTGCGACGCCTGTGGCGGCGAGCTGTACCAGCGCGAGGACGACCGCGAGGACACCGTGCGCAAGCGGCTGGAGGTCTACCACTCGGAGACCGAGCCGATCATCGACTACTACAAGGCCCAGGACCTGGTCGTCACGATCCCGGCCCTCGGCAAGGTCGCGGAGGTCACCCAGCGGGCGATGAACGCCCTGGGTCGCGGCGAGTAAAGCGTTGCTTCTGTACGGCCGCGGTGCCCGGCACGGGTGCCGCGGCCGTAGTGTTGGTTGGGCGGGAATGACCCGCGGACGAGAGTGAAGGCGGAAGGCACCGGCATGCTGGAGATCAAGAACCCCGCACAGATCGCGAAGATGCGCGAGGCGGGGCTGGTGGTCGCCGCCATCCACGCGGCCACCCGTGAGGTCGCGGTGCCGGGCGCCACCACCAAGGACCTGGACGACGCGGCGCGCAAGGTGCTCGCCGAGCACGGCGCGAAGTCCAACTTCCTTGGGTACGGCGGCTTCCCCGCCACGATCTGCACCTCCGTGAACGACGTCGTGGTGCACGGCATCCCGTCCGCCGACACGGTGTTGCAGGACGGCGACATCATCTCCATCGACTGCGGCGCGATCATCGAGGGCTGGCACGGCGACGCCGCGTACACCGCCTTCGTCGGGTCCGGACACTCCGCGGAGCTGGTCGAGCTCAGCCGGGTCACCGAGGAGTCGATGTGGGCGGGGATCGCCGCGGTCGCCAAGGGCAACCGGCTGGTGGACATCTCCAAGGCGATCGAGGGCTACATCCGTCGCCAGCCCCGGCCGGCCAGCGGCAAGTACGGCATCGTCGAGGACTACGGCGGCCACGGCATCGGCTCGCAGATGCACATGGACCCGCACCTGCTGAACTACGTCGACCGCAAGCGCGGCCGCGGCCCGAAGCTGGTGCCCGGCTTCTGCATCGCCATCGAGCCGATGGTCAACCTCGGCACCGCCAAGACGCACGTCCTCGAAGACGACTGGACGGTCAAGTCCAACGACGGCAGCTGGTCCTCGCACTGGGAGCACTCGGTCGCGCTGACCGAGGACGGTCCGCTGGTGCTCACCGCTCCTGATGGCGGCAAGGCCAAGCTCGCGACCCTCGGTATCACCGCGGCGCCGGACCCCCTGGCCTAGTCCGGCCTCTGCCCCGGGCCCGTGACGATCAGGAAAGTCCCCGACGCCTGGTCCGGGCCCAGGTGCATAACGATCTCCGCGGGCGGGCAATAACCCTGGATTCGTCTTTTCTCAGGCGCTGACGTAGACTGACGCGTCGGCTCTCGTGCACCCGTGTGCCCGCACGTCGGGTTCGGCAGTGCAAGTGAGTTGATCAAGGTAGCCGATCGGAAGGCGAAGCGTGGCCAAGAAGCAAGGTGCCATCGAAATCGAGGGCACCGTGATCGAGTCTCTGCCGAACGCAATGTTCAAGGTGGAGCTCCAGAACGGTCACAAGGTCCTCGCGCACATCAGCGGCAAGATGCGGATGCACTACATCCGTATCCTCCCGGATGACCGGGTCGTCGTGGAGCTCTCTCCCTACGACCTGACGCGTGGCCGTATCGTCTACCGCTACAAGTAGATCTTGCCGACGCCCCGCTCCCGTGGGGCAGCGGCACTGACCCGGAGAACCTCACATCCCATGAAGGTCAAGCCGAGCGTCAAGAAGATCTGCGACAAGTGCAAGGTGATCCGCCGCCACGGCCGGGTCATGGTCATCTGCGACAACCTGCGCCACAAGCAGCGCCAGGGCTGACGCACGCCGACCAACCTGCATTTCGCAGTTTTCGCGCGACGCAAGCACAAAACGTACATAAGCAGTCACCCGACCCCCGCATCTGTCGCGTGGGGACGACACCCCCGGCTCGGAGGCCGGGGACCCGGCTCGTAATTCTGCAGAGTCTTACGGGAACGGTGCTGCGGAAGACCTCCGAATAGCCATCAGGAGCCACATCAATGGCACGCCTCGCAGGCGTTGATCTCCCGCGCGAAAAGCGTGTGGAGGTCGCCCTCACCTACGTCTTCGGTATCGGGCGGACGCTCTCGCAGCAGACCCTCGCCGCCACCGGCGTGAACCCGGACACCCGGGTGCGCGACCTGGCCGAGGAAGACCTGATCAAGATCCGCGAGTACGTGGACAACAACCTCAAGACCGAGGGTGACCTCCGTCGCGAGATTCAGGCCGACATCCGCCGCAAGGTCGAGATCGGCTGCTACCAGGGTCTGCGTCACCGCCGCGGTCTGCCGGTGCACGGTCAGCGCACCAGCACGAACGCCCGTACCCGCAAGGGTCCGCGTCGCGCGATCGCCGGCAAGAAGAAGCCGGGCAAGAAGTAGTCCTCAGCAGGACCACGACAGCGGTCTTCGCTGTAGGACCGACTACCTCCACGGGAGATTTTGAATGCCTCCGAAGGGCCGTACGGCCGGCGCCAAGAAGGTGCGCCGCAAGGAGAAGAAGAACGTCGCCCACGGGCACGCTCACATCAAGAGCACGTTCAACAACACGATCGTTTCGATCACCGACCCGACCGGGAACGTGATCTCTTGGGCCTCTGCCGGCCACGTCGGCTTCAAGGGCTCGCGCAAGTCCACCCCCTTCGCCGCGCAGATGGCCGCCGAGTCGGCTGCCCGTCGCGCGCAGGAGCACGGCATGCGCAAGGTCGACGTCTTCGTCAAGGGTCCGGGCTCCGGCCGTGAGACCGCGATCCGCTCCCTCCAGGCCACCGGCCTTGAGGTGGGTTCGATCCAGGACGTCACCCCCACCCCGCACAACGGATGCCGCCCGCCCAAGCGTCGCCGCGTCTGACCCACTGAAGTAGGAGACAACTAGACAATGGCGCGTTACACCGGGGCCGACTGCAAGCGTTGCCGTCGGGAGAAGCAGAAGCTCTTCCTCAAGGGGAGCAAGTGCGAGAGCGCGAAGTGCCCGATCGAGATCCGTCCTTACCCCCCGGGTGAGCACGGTCGCGGGCGCACCAAGGACAGCGAGTACCTGCTCCAGCTTCGTGAGAAGCAGAAGTGCAGCCGTATCTACGGTGTCCTTGAGAAGCAGTTCGTGGGCTACTACAAGGAAGCGAACCAGAAGACCGGCAAGACCGGTGAGAACCTTCTGCGCATCCTTGAGACCCGCCTCGACAACGTGGTCTACCGGGCCGGCTTTGCCAAGTCCCGTGACCACGCTCGTCAGCTGGTCCGCCACGGACACGTTCAGGTCAACGGCCGCAAGACCGACATCCCGTCGGCCCGCGTCGCCGTGAACGACATCATCGAGGTCCGCGAGGGCTCCAGGAACCTGACCCCCTTCGAGGTGGCCAAGGCGGAGGCCGGCGAGAAGACCGTCCCGGCGTGGCTGGAGGCGATCCCCTCGCAGCTGCGGATCCTCGTGCACAGCCTGCCCGAGCGCCAGGTGATCGACACCCAGGTGCAGGAGCAGTTGATCGTCGAGCTCTACTCCAAGTAAGAGCTTCAGCGGAATGGTCCGGGCGGTACGGAGCCAATGGCGTCGTACCGCCCGTACCCTTTGAAGTACAGCGGGCGTCAAATAGCGGGCGTCCACGACTGAAGGAAAGACACCATGCTGATTGCTCAGCGTCCCTCGTTGACCGAAGAGGTCGTCGACGAGTACCGCTCCCGGTTCGTGATCGAGCCGCTGGAGCCCGGCTTCGGCTACACCCTCGGCAACTCCCTGCGCCGGACCCTGCTCTCCTCGATCCCGGGTGCGGCGGTCACGTCCATCCGCATCGACGGTGTGCTGCACGAGTTCACCACCGTGCCGGGCGTCAAGGAAGACGTCACCGACCTGATCCTCAACATCAAGCAGCTGGTCGTCTCCTCGGAGCACGACGAGCCGGTCGTGATGTACCTGCGCAAGCAGGGCCCGGGTCTGGTCACCGCCGCCGACATCGCGCCCCCGGCCGGTGTCGAGGTGCACAACCCCGACCTGGTCCTGGCCACGCTGAACGGCAAGGGCAAGCTGGAGATGGAGCTGACCGTCGAGCGCGGTCGCGGCTACGTCTCCGCGGTGCAGAACAAGCAGGTCGGCCAGGAGATCGGCCGGATCCCGGTCGACTCGATCTACTCGCCGGTCCTCAAGGTCACCTACAAGGTCGAGGCGACCCGTGTCGAGCAGCGCACCGACTTCGACAAGCTGATCGTCGACGTCGAGACCAAGCAGGCGATGCGTCCGCGTGACGCCATGGCCTCGGCCGGTAAGACCCTGGTGGAGCTGTTCGGCCTCGCTCGCGAGCTGAACATCGACGCCGAGGGCATCGACATGGGCCCGTCCCCCACGGACGCCGCCCTCGCCGCCGACCTGGCGCTGCCGATCGAGGAGCTGGAGCTCACCGTCCGCTCCTACAACTGCCTCAAGCGTGAGGGCATCCACTCCGTGGGTGAGCTCGTGGCGCGCTCCGAGGCGGACCTGCTCGACATCCGCAACTTCGGTGCGAAGTCGATCGACGAGGTCAAGGCGAAGCTGGCCGGCATGGGCCTGGCGCTCAAGGACAGCCCGCCCGGATTCGACCCGACCGCTGCCGCCGACGCCTTCGGCGCGGACGACGACGCGGACGCCGGGTTCGTCGAGACCGAGCAGTACTGATCTGCCTGACGGCGGGGTGGCCGAGTGGTTTCGGCTGTCCCGCCGTCCCGGCTGAGGTGTTCGTCCTCAAGCGCCGGACGGGCTGATTTTTCCCAGCTGGAGGTCCAGGGGATATCCCCTGGACCAAATGCTGTGCGACTTCCGCGGGGCGGCCGCCTCGTGGGAACTGACACCGGTACCTGATACGGCCGGTGCAGCAATGAAGGAGATACACCATGCCGAAGCCCACCAAGGGCGCCCGTCTGGGCGGCAGCGCTTCGCACCAGAAGGCGCTCCTGCGCAACCTGGCGACCAGCCTCTTCGAGCACGGCCGCATCACCACGACCGAGGCCAAGGCCCGTCGTCTGCGTCCGTTCGCGGAGCGTCTGGTGACCAAGGCGAAGAAGGGCGACCTTCACAACCGCCGCCAGGTCATGGAGCTGATCTCGGACAAGAGCGTCGTGCACACGCTCTTCACCGAGATCGCGCCGCGGTTCGCGGAGCGTCCGGGTGGCTACACCCGTATCACCAAGATCGGCAACCGTCGTGGTGACAACGCTCCCATGGCCGTCATCGAGCTGGTCGAGGGCGAGATCGCCAAGAAGGCGACCGTCGCCGAGGCCGAGGCCGCGACCAAGCGCGCGGTGAAGGAGTCCGAGGCCGCGGCCGAGGCTCCGGCCGAGGAGTCGAAGGACGCCTGAGTCCGTCGTCGCTGAACGGTGAGCGGGTCCGTCCCTTCGGGGGCGGGCCCGCTTCCGTCTGTGGTGGGCCTGAGAGGATTGCTGGTGTGAGTGACGAAGTGAAGCCCGGGTTCGTCCGGGTGCGGCTGGACCTGTCGTACGACGGCGCGGAGTTCTCTGGATGGGCCAAGCAGCGTGAACGGCGCACGGTCCAGGGGGAGTTGGAGGGCGCGATCCGGACGGTGACGCGGTCGGGCGAGACGTACGAGCTCACCGTCGCCGGGCGGACCGATGCCGGGGTGCACGCCCGTGGGCAGGTGGCGCACGTGGACCTGCCGGCGGAGCTGTGGGCCGAGCACGGCGATCAGCTGCTGCGGCGGCTGGCCGGGCGGTTGTCCAAGGACGTCCGGGTGTGGCGGATCTCCGAGGCGCCGTACGGCTTCAACGCGCGGTTCTCGGCGATCTGGCGGCGGTACGCGTACCGGGTCACCGATCACCACGGGGGTGTCGATCCGCTGCTGCGGGGACACGTGCTGTGGCACGACTGGGAGCTGGACGTGGAGGCGATGAACGCCGCCTCGCGGCCGCTGCTGGGGGAGCACGACTTCGCGGCGTACTGCAAGCGGCGGGACGGTGCGACGACCATCCGCACGCTCCAGGAGCTGAGCTGGGAGCGGGACGCGGCCGGGATCATCACGGCGACGGTGCGGGCGGACGCGTTCTGTCACAACATGGTGCGGTCGCTGGTGGGGGCGCTGCTGTTCGTGGGCGACGGGCACCGGCCGGTGGACTGGCCGGGGAAGGTGCTGGCCGCCGGGGTGCGGGACTCCGCCGTCCACGTCGTCCGGCCGCACGGGCTGACGCTGGAGGAGGTCGGGTACCCGGCCGACGAGCTGCTGATGGCACGGAACAAGGAAGCGCGCAACAAGCGGTCGCTGCCCTCGTGCGGCGGCTGCTGAGGCGGTGCCCGCCCCGGGCCGCTCGGGCGGGGGTGGGCACCACTTCGCGGGTCAGGAGGTCTGGCCGGCCTTCCGCTGGGCTTCCTTGAGCTGCTGCTCGGCGGCCTTGGCGGCCTGGTCCTTGCCGCGCTGGGCGATCTGGGTGAAGGCGTAGGCGCCGCCGTCCCGGCCGATCTGCTGGGCCGGGTTCGCGCCGCCGGCGACGTCCTTGCCGTTGGTGTAGCCGGCGATGGTGAAGTACGCGTAGCGGCCGGTGGCGTTGGTGGTCATCAGGCACTTGCTGCCCTGGCAGAAGTTCGCGGGGACGCCGCCGCCGGCCAGCGGCATGAGGTTGGGCTTGTTCTCGTTCATCACCGCGGCGGCCTTGGCGGGCGAGTCGAAGACCGCGACGCCGATGGTGACCGCGACCCCGCCCTGGGAGTAGGTGGCGCGCAGCAGCTGCTTGCAGCCGTTGTGGCTGAGCGAGGAGACCAGGGCTCCCTGGGCGCCGGCGGTGCAGTCCGCGGAGCTGTCGGTGCTGGTCTGCGGGTAGCTGTGCTCGCCGACGACCATGCTCTTCTGCGAGAAGAGGGTGGCGGGGGTGAGCGGCGCGGTGTCCTTCTTGGGGTCGGAGATGTAGTCCTGCGGGTTGGGCGGGGGCGGGACCGAGACGTCGGGGAAGGACGGCTTGTCGTCCGGCAGGGCGGACTGCCCGGAGGCGCTGGGGTGGGCCGAGGGGTTGCCGTTGGAAGAACTGGTGCTGTTCATCACGGCGGCGGCGACGATGCCGGCGACCGCGAGCACGGCGACCGCGCCGCCGCCGATCATCATCCAGCGCTTGCGGCGGGAACGCGCCTGGCTCTCGTCGGCCAGTGCCTCCCAGTTCGGAGTGGAACCCCCCGGGCCGTCGAACGGCCCCCCTTGCCCAAAGCTCATGCCGCGCATCCTAATGGGCGGAGCCGGCGGTGTGGCGGGGGGAGCGGATCCGGTCGGGGCCGGTGCGGGGGCCGGGTGCCGTGGGCTGCGGTGACGGCCCGGATCCGGGCCGCGGGGCGGGATGCGGACGGGGTCGCCGATGCGGCGACGGGGACTCGCCCGCACGTCTGTCCGGGGCGCGTTTTGACCCGTACGGGGTTGGGTCAGTATCCTGCTGGTTCGTTATGCGTATGGGCTTGCTCTATCTCACGTGAGGGGCCTTACGCCGGCTAGCCGAGTCGCTGACCAGCGGTGGACGATCGGGTTGCGTCGCCCGTAGTGCCACCTCACTGTGTGAGCAGTCGCGGTGCCAGTACAGGACCCTTCCCCGAGGTCCCATGGACCTGGGGTACCCCAACTCACGAAGCGAAGGCTAAGACGTGCGTACGTTCAGCCCCAAGCCCGGCGATGTTCAGCGCCAGTGGCACATCATTGACGCGCAGGACGTTGTCCTGGGCCGTCTGGCCAGCCAGACTGCGTCCCTCCTCCGGGGTAAGCACAAGCCGGTTTACGCCCCTCACGTTGACACCGGTGACTTCGTCATCATCATCAACGCCGAGAAGGTGCACCTCTCCGGCAACAAGCGCACCCAGAAGATGGCCTACCGCCACTCCGGTTACCCGGGTGGTCTGCGCTCCGTCCGTTACGACGAGCTGCTGGCCAAGAACCCCGAGAAGGCCGTCGAGAAGGCCATCAAGGGCATGCTCCCCAAGAACACCCTCGGCCGTCAGATGCTCTCGAAGCTGAAGGTCTACGCGGGCGCCGAGCACCCGCACGCTGCGCAGCAGCCGGTCCCGTTCGAGATCACCCAGGTCGCGCAGTAAGTCCGGCCACCCCCTAAGACGACAGAGAATTCTTAAGGAGCATCGTGGCTGAGACCACCCCCGAGACCCCGCTGGACGAGGTTGAGGTCGAGGAGTACACCACCGAGACCGAGGTTCCGCTGGAGGGCGAGTACACCTCCGAGTCCCTCGCGTCCCGCTTCGGCGAGCCGCAGCCGGCCGCCGGCCTGGGCCGTCGCAAGAACGCCATCGCCCGCGTCCGGATCGTCCCGGGCACCGGCCAGTGGAAGATCAACGGCCGCACCCTTGAGGGCTACTTCCCCAACAAGGTGCACCAGCAGGAAGTCAACGAGCCCTTCAAGGTGCTCGAACTGGACAACCGCTACGACGTCATCGCCCGCATCGCCGGCGGCGGCATCTCCGGCCAGGCCGGTGCGCTGCGCCTGGGCGTGGCCCGTGCGCTGAACGAGGCGGACGTGGACGCCAACCGTCCCGCCCTGAAGAAGGCCGGGTTCCTCAAGCGTGACGACCGTGCGGTCGAGCGCAAGAAGGCCGGTCTCAAGAAGGCCCGCAAGGCTCCGCAGTACAGCAAGCGCTAGTCGCGCGCTGCACGCAGGCAGCTCTTGGCGAACGCCCCGGTGGCACTTCCGTGCTGCCGGGGCGTTCGGCTTTTGGGGACCGGCGGCGTATACCTGGAATCCAAGCCCCGGTCACAGCTCATCTACTTCGGAGGACACCAGTGGCACGACTCTTCGGCACGGACGGTGTGCGCGGTGTCGCCAATGCGGACCTGACGGCGGAGCTGGCGCTCGGTCTGTCGGTCGCGGCGGCGCACGTGCTGGCCGAGGCGGGAACGTTTGAAGGACACCGGCCGGTGGCCGTGGTCGGACGCGATCCGCGGGCGTCGGGGGAGTTCCTGGAGGCCGCGGTGGTCGCCGGCCTGGCCAGTGCCGGTGTGGACGTGCTCCGGGTGGGCGTGCTGCCGACCCCGGCGGTGGCCTACCTGACCGGGGTGCTCGGCGCCGACCTGGGCGTGATGCTCTCCGCCAGCCACAACCCGATGCCCGACAACGGCATCAAGTTCTTCGCCCGCGGCGGTCACAAGCTCGCCGACGAGCTGGAGGACCGGATCGAGAAGACCTACCGCGCGCACAGCTCCGGTGAGCCGTGGGAGCGGCCGACCGGCGCCGGGGTGGGGCGGGTCACCGACTACGACGAGGGCTTCGACAAGTACGTCGCGCACCTGGTCGGCGTGCTGCCCAACCGCCTGGACGGGCTCACGATCGTCATCGACGGGGCGCACGGTGCGGCCGCCCGGGTCTCGCCGGAGGCGTTCGCGCGGGCCGGCGCCGAGGTCGTCACCATCGGCACCGAGCCGGACGGGCTGAACATCAACGACGCCTGCGGCTCCACGCACCTCGAAAAGCTCCGGGCCGCCGTCATCGAGCACGGTGCCGCCCTGGGTGTCGCCCACGACGGTGACGCGGACCGCTGCCTGGCCGTGGACCAGGCCGGCAACGAGGTCGACGGCGACCAGATCCTGGCCGTCCTGGCGCTCGGGATGCGCGAGGCCGGGACGCTGCGCAAGAACACCGTCGTCGCCACGGTCATGTCCAACCTGGGCTTCAAGCTGGCCATGGAGCGCGAGGGCATCGACCTCGTGCAGACCGGGGTGGGCGACCGGTACGTGCTGGAGGAGATGAAGGCGCACGGGTTCGCGCTGGGCGGCGAGCAGTCCGGGCACGTCATCGTGCTGGACCACGCCACGACCGGCGACGGGACCCTCACCGGTCTGATGCTGGCGGCCCGGGTCGCGGCGACCGGTCGGTCGCTGGCCGAGCTGGCGGGCGTGATGGACCGGCTGCCGCAGATCCTCATCAACGTCCCCGACGTCGACAAGGCGCGGGTGGACAGCTCCGCCGAGCTGGCCGCGGCGGTCGCCGACGCGGAGCGGGAGCTGGGCGCCACCGGGCGGGTGCTGCTGCGTCCGTCCGGCACCGAGCCGCTGGTCCGGGTGATGGTCGAGGCGGCCGACATCGAGCAGGCGCGGGCGGTCGCGCAGCGGCTCGCCGACGCGGTCAAGTCCGCGCTGGGGTAACGGAGTTCCACCACGGCGGGGTCGCCCGTGGACGGCAGTGCCGCTGCCGTTCGGGGCGACCCCGCCGTGGTGTCTACAGCTTCCGCAGCGACAGTCGCTGCACCTTGTGGTCCGGGCCCTTGCGGAGGACCAGGTTGGCGCGGCCGCGGTTGGGGGCCACGTTCTGCTCCAGGTTGGGCCGGTTGATGGTGCGCCACATCGTGCGGGCGTAGTCCAGTGCCTCCTCCTCGGAGACCTGGGTGTACTTGCGGAAGTACGAGGACGGGTCCTGGAAGGCGGTCTCGCGCAGCTTGCGGAACCGGCCGAGGTACCACCGCTCGATGTCCTCGGTGCGGGCGTCCACGTAGACCGAGAAGTCGAAGAAGTCAGCGAGGCCCAGGCGGGTGCGGCCGTCCTTGCCGGGCAGGGCCGGCTGGAGGACGTTGAGGCCCTCGACGATGAGGATGTCGGGCCGGTGCACGGTCAGCTGCTCGCCGGGCACGATGTCGTAGATCAGGTGCGAGTAGACGGGCGCGGTGACCTTCGCCTTGCCGGACTTCACGTCGGCGACGAACCGGGTCAGCGCCCGGCGGTCGTAGGACTCCGGGAAGCCCTTGCGGGACATCAGTCCGCGGCGGTGCAGCTCGGCGTTGGGGAAGAGGAAGCCGTCGGTGGTGACCCGCTCGACGCGCGGGTGCTCGGGCCAGCGGGCCAGCAGCGCCTTGAGGAGCCGGGCGGTGGTGGACTTGCCGACCGCGACGCTGCCCGCGACGCCTATGACGAACGGGGTGCCGGGCTGGGAGCCGTGGCCGTTGCCGGTGTCGTCGAGGAAGGTGTTGAGGGCGCCGCGCAGGTTGCTGGTGGCGCCGACGTAGAGGTTGAGCAGTCGGGAGAGCGGGAGGTAGACGTCGCGGACCTCGTCGAGGTCGATGACGTCGCCCAGGCCGCGCAGCCGCTCGACCTCCTCGGCGGTGAGCGGCAGCGGGGTCTTCTCCCGTAGGGCGCTCCACTCCGCGCGGGTCAGGTCGACGTACGGCGAGCTGTCGGTGCGGCGTCGTTGCTGCGGATCCGTCGTCTGAGGCACGGGCCCATTGTCCGGGGTGGGCGCGGGCGGCCCGCGGCGGGGTGGCGGTGCGGCGGCCGGGCCCGACCGGACCTGTACGTCTGTACCCCGCGGGCGGTGCCCGGTACGGTCGGTGACCGGGGGCGGCGCCAGGGGCGCGCCGTGCGGACACAGGGGGGCGGCGTGCGGGCACGCCTGGTGGAACTGTTGCGCGAGCGGGCCGGGGAGCGTCGGCTCCGGGCGGCGGGCGCGCGGTCCGCGGCGGACGGCTTCGAGGCCCGGGTCCATGCCGAACTGGCCGAGGAGTTGCCCGACGAGGACCTCGGGGAGGACTTGGCGGACTTCCTGGACCGTTACCGGCCCGGCGCCGACCCGGAGGCCGACGAGGAACTCCTCGAACGGGTCCGGGAGGCGCGGGACCGAATAGCTCGCGGGTATTGAGAAGGCCCCGGCGTAGGCTGCCTCCATGTGCGGAATCGTGGGATACGTGGGCGGGCAGAGCGCGCTCGATGTAGTGCTGGCCGGGCTGAGGCGGCTGGAGTACCGCGGCTACGACTCGGCCGGGGTCGCGGTGCTGGCTGACGGTGGGTTGGCGGCGGCCAAGAAGGCCGGCAAGCTGGCCAACTTGGAGAAGGAGCTGGCCGACCGGCCGCTGCCCACGGGCACGGTGGGGATCGGCCACACTCGCTGGGCGACGCACGGCGGTCCGACGGACGGCAACGCCCACCCGCACCTGGACAACGCCGGCCGGGTCAGCGTCGTCCACAACGGCATCATCGAGAACTTCGCCGCGCTCCGCGCCGAACTCGCCGAGCGGGGCCACGTGTTGGCGTCGGAGACGGACACCGAGGTGGTCGCGCACCTGCTGGCCGAGGAGTACTCCTCGTGCGGGGAGCTGGCCGAGGCGATGCGGCAGGTGTGCCGGCGGCTGGAGGGGGCGTTCACCCTCGTCGCGGTGCACGCCGACGCGCCGGACGTGGTCGTCGGGGCGCGCCGCAACTCCCCGCTGGTGGTGGGCATCGGCGAGGACGAGGCGTTCCTGGCCTCGGACGTGGCGGCGTTCATCGCGTACACCCGGGAGGCCGTCGAGCTGGGCCAGGACCAGGTCGTGGAGCTGCGCCGGGACGGGGTGACGGTCACCGACTTCGACGGGGCGCCCGCGCAGGTCCGGTCGTACCACGTCGACTGGGACGTCTCGGCCGCCGAGAAGGGCGGCTACGACTACTTCATGCTCAAGGAGATCGCCGAGCAGCCGAAGGCGGTCGCGGACACCCTGCTGGGCCGGGTCGATGCGGCCGGGGTGCTCGCGCTGGACGAGGTGCGGATCCCGCCGGCGGTGCTGCGGGAGGTCACCAAGGTCGTCATCGTGGCGTGCGGGACCGCCTATCACGCCGGGATGATCGCCAAGTACGCCATCGAGCACTGGACGCGGATCCCCTGCGAGACCGAGCTGGCCAGCGAGTTCCGTTACCGGGACCCGATCCTGGACCACCGCACGCTGGTGATCGCGATCAGCCAGTCCGGCGAGACCATGGACACCCTGATGGCGCTGCGGCACGCCCGCGAGCAGGGCGCCCGGGTGCTCGCCATCTGCAACACCAACGGGTCGACGATCCCGCGTGAGTCGGATGCGGTGCTCTACACGCACGCCGGGCCGGAGGTCGCGGTGGCGTCCACCAAGGCGTTCCTGACCCAGCTGGTCGCGGTCTACCTGGTCGCGCTGTACCTCGGGCAGGTGCGCGGGACCAAGTGGGGCGACGAGATCCGGGACGTGGTGCGCGAACTGGCGGCCATCGGCACGCAGGTGCAGCAGGTGCTGAGCACCATGGAGCCGGTGCGCGAGCTGGCCCGTTCGCTGGCGGACAAGAACACCGTGCTGTTCCTGGGGCGGCACGTCGGCTACCCGGTGGCGCTGGAGGGCGCGCTCAAGCTCAAGGAACTGGCGTACATGCACGCCGAGGGCTTCGCGGCCGGCGAGCTCAAGCACGGTCCGATCGCGCTGATCGAGGAGGACCTGCCGGTGGTCGTGGTCGTCCCCTCGCCCCGCGGCCGGTCCGTCCTCCACGACAAGATCGTCTCCAACATCCAGGAGATCCGGGCCCGGGGCGCCCGCACCATCGTGATCGCCGAGGAGGGCGACGAGACGGTGGTGCCGTACGCCGACCACCTCGTCCGGATCCCGCGTACGCCGGTGCTGCTCCAGCCGCTGGTGTCCTCCGTACCGCTCCAGGTGTTCGCGTGTGAGCTGGCCACCGCCCGGGGCAACGAGGTCGACCAGCCGCGCAACCTCGCCAAGTCGGTCACGGTGGAGTGACCGGGTGATCATCGGGGTTGGGATCGACGTTGCGGAGATCGACCGGTTCGACGCGGCGCTGCGGCGGACGCCGGAGCTGGCGCACCGGTTGTTCATCGGGACGGAGTTGATGCTGTCGAGCGGCGAACGGCGGGGCATCGCCTCCCTGGCGGCCCGGTTCGCCGCCAAGGAGGCGGTGGCCAAGGCGCTGGGCGCGCCGGGCGGTCTGCACTGGACGGACGCCGAGGTGTACGTCGAGGACAGCGGGCAGCCGCGGCTGCGGGTGCGCGGCACGGTCGCCGCCCGCGCCGCGGAACTCGGCGTACGGCACTGGCATGTGTCGCTCAGTCACGATGCCGGGGTCGCCTCGGCGGTGGTGATCGCCGAGGGGTAGTCGGAACGGGGGCCCGTGCCGTTGCTGCGCGCTGACCCGGTGTCATCCGGTGTCATCCGGTGTACGGGGCGGCCCGCGGAGGGCGTGCGCTCCCGCCCTCGCCGCGCCCCGGTGTGACACTTGGCCGCATGAGGACTGCCTACAGCGTTGAGACCGTGCGGGCCGCCGAGCAGGAGCTGATGGCCCGGTTGCCCGAGGGGGCCCTGATGCAGCGGGCGGCGGCCGGACTGGCCGTCGCCTGCGCGGAGTTGCTGGGCCGGGTGTACGGCTCCCGGGTGGTGCTGCTGGTGGGCAGCGGCGACAACGGCGGGGACGCGCTGTACGCCGGTGCCCGGTTGGCGCGCCGCGGCGCAGGGGTGGCCGCGGTGCTGCTCGCGCCCGAACGGGCCCACGCCGGCGGTCTGACGGCGCTCCGCGCGGCCGGCGGCCGGGTGTCGGCCGACCCGCTGCGCGACCTCGGGCGGGCCGATCTGGTGGTGGACGGCATCGTGGGCATCGGTGGCCGTGGCGGGCTGCGCCCGGAGGCCGCCCGGCTGGCCCGCGCGGCCCGGGAGGCGGCGATCGTGGTGGCGGTCGATCTGCCGAGCGGGGTGGACGCCGACACCGGCGAGGTGCCCGGCGACGCCGTACGGGCGGACGCGACCGTCACGTTCGGCGCGTACAAGCCGGGTCTGCTGATCGATCCGGCGCGCGAGCGGGCCGGGGCGCTCCGCCTGGTGGACATCGGCCTGCGCCCGTCGGTCACCGCCGACGTGGAGGCGCTCCAGCACGCGGAGGTGGCGGCGCTGTTGCCGCGGCCGGCCGCGGAGAGCGACAAGTACCGGCGGGGCGTGGTCGGGGTGGTCGCCGGGTCGGCGCGCTATCCGGGGGCGGCGGTGCTGGCGGTGGCCGGTGCGCTGCGGGGCGGCGCCGGGGCGGTGCGGTATGTGGGGCCGGCGGCGGACGCGGTGCTGGCGCGGTTCCCGGAGACACTGGTGCACGCCGGCCCGCCGGGGAAGGCCGGCCGGGTCCAGTCGTGGGTGATCGGGCCGGGGATCGGCGACGAGGCGGGGGCGTTGGACGAGGTGCTGGCGGCGGACGTCCCGGTGCTGGTGGACGCGGACGGGCTGCGTTTCCTGACGCCCGATCAGGTGCGGCGGCGGGCGGCCGGGACCCTGCTGACGCCGCACGCCGGGGAGGCGGCGGCGCTGCTGGGGCGGGGGCGTGCGGAGGTCGAGGGGGCGCGGCTGGGCGCGGTGCGGGAGCTGGCGGGGCGGTACGGGGCGACGGTGCTGCTGAAGGGCTCGACGACGTTGGTGGCCGATCCGGATGTCGGGGTTCCGGTACGGGTCAACCCCACCGGGACGGGCTGGCTGGCGACGGCCGGCAGCGGGGACGTGCTCTCCGGCCTGACCGGGGCGCTGCTGGCCGCGGGCCTCGCCCCGCGCGACGCCGGCTCGGTGGGCGCCTATCTGCACGGCCTCGCGGGGCGCCGGGCGGCCGGGCGGCACGGGGAGCCGATCGTGGCGTCGGAGGTGGCGGGGGCGTTGGGGGCGGCCTGGGAGAACGTTCTTTCCTGACGGCCTGCGTTGGGGCCGCGGGGGCGGTCGCGAACGCCTCCGCGCGCCGCCACGGCGCGCCTGCCGACCCCCGCGGGGACGGGGCGGAATGCGAAGCCACCCCCACCACAACGTGGGAAGGCGGCCGGCGCGGCGCCTCGCCTGCGACACTGAGGGGGATGAACGAGACAGCGATGCGAGCCCGTGCCGCCATTGACCTCGCCGCCGTGCGGTCGAACGTCCGTGCACTGCGGAAGCGTGCCCCCCGGGCGCAGCTGATGGCCGTCGTGAAGTCCGACGCCTACGGACACGGCGCGGTCCGCTGCGGCCGCGCCGCCCGCGAGGCCGGCGCGCCCTGGCTGGGCACGGCCCTGCCGGAGGAGGCGTTCGCGCTGCGCGAGGCCGGTGACAGCGGCCGACTGCTGTGCTGGCTGTGGACGCCGGGCGGGCCCTGGGGCCGAGCGATCGAGCAGGACGTCGACGTCTCGGTGAGCGGCATGTGGGCGCTGCGGGAGGTCGCGGCCGCGGCGCGGGGCGTCGGGCGCGCCGCGCGGGTGCAGCTCAAGGTCGACACCGGTCTCGGTCGCAACGGCTGCCCGCCCGAGGAGTGGACGGAGCTGACCGCCGCGGCCCGTGCCGCCGAGGCCGAGGGCGTGCTCACGGTCACCGGTGTCTGGTCGCACTTCGCCTGCGCCGACGAGCCCGGGCACCCGTCGATCGCCGCCCAGCTGGCGGAGTTCCACCGGGCGCTGGCGGTCGCCGAGGCGGCCGGACTGCGCCCGGAGGTGCGGCACATCGCCAACACCCCGGCGCTGCTCACCCTCCCCGAGGCCCACTTCGACCTCGTCCGGACCGGGATCGGCGTCTACGGGGTCTCGCCCAGCCCCGAGGTCGGCACGCCGGAGGACTTCGGGCTGCGGCCGGCGATGACGTTGGAGGCGTCGTTGGCGTCGGTCAAGCGGGTGCCGGGCGGGCACGGGGTGTCGTACGGGCACCACTACACGACGCCGGGGGAGACGACTCTGGCGCTGGTCCCGCTGGGGTACGCCGACGGGATCCCGCGGCACGCCTCGGGCACGGGCCCGGTGCTGATCGCCGGGAAGTGGCGGAGGGTCGCGGGGCGCATCGCGATGGACCAGTTCGTGGTCGACCTGGGCGGGGACCGCGCCGAGGTCGGTGAGCAGGCGGTGCTGTTCGGGCCCGGGGACCGCGGCGAGCCGAGCGCGGAGGACTGGGCGCGGGCGGCCGGGACGATCGGGTACGAGATCGTCACGCGGATCGGGAAGCGGGTGCCGCGCGTCTACGTGGACAGCGAGGTGCCCGCGCAGGCCGGGGACCGCAGAGAAGGGGACACGGCGTTGACGGGGGGTGTGGCATGACCGACGGTACGGAGGTCGCGGCACAGGCCGTCGAGACGGCCGCGGAGGCGGCGGGCAACTGGGCCAAGGCGGGCCGCCAGGCGGGCTTCGCGGGCCTGGCGATCGGCGTGGTCGCGGCGGGCGCGGCGGCCGGGGTGGCCATAGAGCGCCTGACGGTGGGCCGCGGGATGCGTCGCCGGGCCCGGCTGGCGCTGGACGCGGAGGGCCCGTACGGCACGCTGCGCGGCACCTCGGGAGCGGCGGTCGCCGAGGACGGGACCGAGCTGTACTACGAGGTCGACGAGGTGACGGACGGCCCGGCGGTCAGGGCCCCCAAGGGCGGCCGGGCGGGCAAGGAGGTCCGGGCGGTCCAGGAGGCCCGGGGCGGGCTGCACAAGCGGCTGACGGCGGCCCTGGGGCGGCGGTCCCCGGCGCCCACGGTCGTCTTCAGCCATGGGTACTGCCTCGGCCAGGACTCCTGGCACTTCCAGCGCGCCGCGCTGCGCGGCGCGGTCCGTACCGTCCACTGGGACCAGCGCAGCCACGGCCGCTCGGCGCGCGGCCACGGGCAGATCGACGGGACGGAACCGGTCACCATCGACCTGCTGGGCCGGGACCTGAAGGCGGTGCTGGACGCCGCGGTGCCCGAGGGGCCGATCGTGCTGGTCGGGCACTCCATGGGCGGGATGACGGTGATGGCGCTGGCCGACCAGTTCCCCGAGTACGTGGCGGAGCGGGTGGTCGGCGTGGCGCTGATCGGGACGTCGGCGGGCCGGCTGAGCGAGGTCGGGTTCGGGCTGCCGTCGATGGGCTCGAAGGCGTTCCACTGGCTGGCGCCGGGGGTGCTCAAGGCGATGGGGCGGCAGAGCGAGATCGTCGAGCGGGGCCGGCGGGCCACCGCCGATCTGTTCGCGGGCCTGATCAAGCGCTATTCGTTCGGCACCCAGGACGTGGATCCGGCGATCGCGCGGTTCGGGGAGCGGCTGATCGAGGCGACCCCGATCGATGTGGTCGCCGAGTTCTTCCCGGCGTTCGCGGTGCATGACAAGACCGAGGCGCTGGTGGCGTACGACGCGGTGCCCGCGCTGGTGCTCGCCGGGGAGGAGGACCTGATCACCCCGGCCGAGCACAGCCGGACCATCGCCGAGGTGCTGCCCGACGCCGAGCTGGTGTGCGTCCCGGACGCCGGGCACCTGGTGATGCTGGAGCGGCCCGAGCTGGTCAACGACCACCTGGTGGGGCTGGTGGAGCGGGCGAGCGCGGCGGCCCGCCGGTCGCGTACCGCGCGGGCCTGAGCCCGGCCCGCGGCGCCGGTCCCGGGCCCGGTACGGGACCGTCACCCCGTCCGGGCCGTACCATTTGCGGCATGAGCACCACTGGCGTGACCGCCCGCGTAACCGTCAAGTCCCCCGATCAGATGCAGGAGTTGGGTCGCCGGCTGGCGCCGCTGCTGCACCCCGGCGACCTGGTGCTGCTCACCGGTGAGCTGGGCGCGGGGAAGACGACGCTGACCCGCGGCCTGGGCGAGGCCCTGGGTGTGCGGGGTGCCGTGACCTCGCCGACCTTCGTCATCGCCCGGGTGCACCCGTCGCTCACCGGCGGGCCGGCGCTGGTGCACGTCGATGCGTACCGGCTCGGCGGCGGCCTGGGCGAGATGGAGGACCTGGACCTCGACGTCTCGCTGCCGGAGTCGGTGGTGGTCGTCGAGTGGGGCGACGGCAAGGTCGAGGAGCTGTCGGAGGACCGGCTGCACGTCGTCATCGGGCGGGCCGTGGGCGCGGACGCGCCTGGTGGGCTGGACGGGCACCCGGAGGAGGACGCGGATGACGTCCGCGAGGTGACGGTCACCGGGATCGGCGCGCGCTGGGCGGAAGCCGGGCTTCCGGAGCTGGAGATCTGCTGACAAAAGGGTCGTGAGGGCTCTTATCGGGCGAGGTGCGCCGGTAGTTTCCGACAAGCCGTCGGCAAGATGTTGCGCGGGCGGTGTCAGGCGTGGTCACATGGGGGAAGAGCCCTGGTTAGGTGTACCTAAGTAGAGCCTAACCCCTGTCGCTTGCCCCAGGAGCCCGGGAGGCGTCCATGTCCCCCCACCAGCCCTCTCCCGCGTCCGAACGGCACGCGGACGCCCCCGTCGCGGCGGCCGGGCGCGCCGAACGGACCGCGCGGAAGACCCCGCCGACCATGAACGAACTGCTCGCGGCCTGCGCCGCGGCCAACGCCGTCTCCACGCCGCCGGACGCCGCAGAGGAGTCCCGTGCGGGCAAACGGGACGACCCGGGCGAGTCGGGTGAGGTGAGGGAAAGCGTCGGGCCCGGCGGGCGGACGTCCACTCCGGGGCGCGACGCCGCGTAACCCACAGGGACGAAGCGGCAGGGCGCGGACCGGCCCGCGCCGCCGGCTCAGGGAACGACGACGACCTTCGCGCCGCGCACCGCGAAGTCCCACAGCGCCGCGCCGTCCTCGCGCGACTCCCGGATGCCACCGGTCTTCTTGGCGTGCGCACCGCCCGGGGTCGGCGTGGAGCCGTCGACCGCCGCGCTGAAGCCGACGACCACCCCGTTCACGTTGGCGAACAGCACCACGTGCTCGATCGCCACCCCGTCCGAGCCGGTCACGCTCACCGACCGCGAACTGACCGGGTACGTCCCCGGCACCGGGGACACCGTGCTCGGCGCCACCGTGAACGTCCGCTGCGCCGCACCGTCCGCGCCGACCAGCCAGACCCGCTTGGCGCCCAGCGCGTACACCACGCGCTTGCCGCTGCCGGACTGCGCCGGGACCGGGGCCGGGGCCGGCGGCTTGTCCTTCTTGTCGTGCTGGTCGCCGGCGGCCGGCTTCTTGTCGGCGGCCCGGGCGTCACCCCGGAGCGGGGTCAGCGGGCCGGAGGCGGAAGCGGATGCCTGGAAGCCGAGCAGGCCGATCGCGACCAGGGCGGCCGCGGTGAGACCGGTGACGATCGTGCTGCTCTTAGCGGGCACCGCGGTGCCACCTTTCCGTCCGCTCCCGGCCGCGGGCGGGGAGAATGCTGGGCTGGGCTGACTGGGGATCGACGGTAGCACCGGAACCGGCACCGCCGGCCGCGCCGTAGTCTTTAAGGCGTGCTGCTGCTAGCTCTTGACACCGCCACCCCCGCCGTCACCGCCGCGCTCCACGACGGCTCCCGCGTTCTCGCCGCCGCCGGTGAGGTGGACGCGCGCCGGCACGGCGAACTGCTGCTGCCCGCCGTCGACCGGGTGCTGGCCGAGGCCGGGCACAAGCTCGCCGAGGTCACCGACATCGTGGTCGGCGTCGGCCCCGGCCCCTACACCGGGCTGAGGGTGGGGCTGGTGACCGCCGCCACCTTCGGCGCGGCACTGGACGTCCCCGTCCACGGCCTGTGCTCGCTGGACGGCATCGCCTACGCCTCCGGGCTGACCGAACCCTTCGTCGTGGCCACCGACGCCCGCCGCAAGGAGGTCTACTGGGCCCGCTACGGCGACGCGCGGACCCGGCTCACCGAGCCCGCCGTGGACCGCCCCGCCGACCTCGCCGACCAGGTCGCCGGGGTCCCGGCGGTGGGCGCCGGCGCGCTGCTCTACGACACCGTCTTCACCGGCGTACGGCGCGACGGGCCCGCGCACCAGTCCGCCGCCGCGCTGGCCGGACTGGCCGCGCGGAAGCTGGCCGCCGGCGAGGAACTGCTGCCGCCGCGCCCGCTGTACCTGCGCCGCCCCGATGCCCAGGTGCCGGCCAACTACAAGGTGGTCACTCCGAAGTGAGTGGCCGAGCCGACGTCACCGGCCCGTCCGCCGAGCTGCGGGAGATGCGCTGGTGGGACCTTGACCCGGTGCTGGAGCTGGAGCGTGGCCTCTTCCCCGAGGACGCCTGGTCGCCGGGGATGTTCTGGTCCGAACTCGCGCACGCCCGCGGCCCGCTGGCCACCCGCCGCTACCTCGTCGCCGAGTCGGCCGGCCGGGTCGTCGGCTACGGCGGACTGGCCGCGATCGACGGCACCGGCGACATCCAGACCATCGCCACCGCCCGCGATCAGTGGGGCACCGGGCTCGGCGGCCGGCTGCTGACCGCGCTGCTGGCCGCCGCCACCGACTTCGAATGTCAGGAGGTGCTGCTGGAGGTGCGGGTCGACAACACCCGCGCCCAGCGCCTCTACGAGCGCTTCGGCTTCGAGCCGATCGGCTTCCGCCGCGGCTACTACCAGCCCGGCAACGTCGATGCGCTGGTGATGCGCCGCCCCACCCAGACCTCCTCCGAAGCACCCTCCGTACAAGGAACGTGAACATGGCTGACTCCCGCGGCGGACCGCTCGTCCTCGGTATCGAGACCTCCTGCGACGAGACCGGTGTCGGCATCGTCCGCGGCCACACCCTCCTCGCCGACGCGATCGCCTCCAGCGTCGACGAGCACGCCCGTTTCGGCGGGGTGGTGCCCGAGGTGGCCTCCCGCGCCCACCTGGAGGCGATGGTCCCCACCATCCAGCGCGCGCTGAAGGAGGCCGGGGTCGCCGCCTCCGACCTGGACGGCATCGCGGTCACCGCGGGCCCCGGTCTGGCGGGCGCCCTGCTGGTGGGCGTCTCGGCCGCCAAGGCGTATGCCTACGCCCTCGGCAAGCCGCTCTACGGCGTCAACCACCTCGCCTCGCACATCTGCGTCGACCAGCTGGAGCACGGCCCGCTGCCGGAGCCGACGATGGCGCTGCTGGTCAGCGGCGGCCACTCCTCGCTGCTGCTGGCCCCGGACATCACCTCCGACGTCCGGCCCCTGGGCGCGACCATCGACGACGCGGCGGGCGAGGCGTTCGACAAGGTGGCGCGGGTGCTCAACCTGGGCTTCCCGGGCGGCCCGGTCATCGACCGCTACGCCCGCGAGGGCAACCCGGAGGCGATCCGCTTCCCGCGCGGGCTGACCGGCCCCCGCGACGCCGCCTACGACTTCTCCTTCTCCGGCCTGAAGACCGCGGTGGCCCGTTGGATCGAGGCCAAGCGGGCGGCCGGCGAGGAGGTGCCGGTGGCGGACGTCTCGGCGTCCTTCCAGGAGGCGGTCGTCGACGTCCTGACCCGTAAGGCCGTCCGGGCCTGCAAGGACAACGGCGTGGACCACCTGATGATCGGCGGCGGGGTGGCGGCCAACTCCCGGCTGCGGGCGATGGCCCAGCGGCGCTGCGAGGACGCCGGCATCCGCCTGCGGGTGCCGCGGCCCAAGCTGTGCACCGACAACGGGGCGATGGTCGCGGCCCTGGGCGCCGAGATGGTGGCCCGCAACCGCCCGGCGTCCGCCTGGGACCTCTCCGCGGACTCCTCGCTGCCGGTCACCGAGACCCATGTCCCGGACCCGCACGCCCACTCCCACGGCCCCGGCGACGACCACGGTCACGGTCACGCACCCGACCACGACCACTTCCACGAGCTGAGCAAGGACAACCTGTACTCCTAGGGTCCCGGACCCGTACGGGCTCCGGCGCGACGTCTATCCTGGTGGCCGGGGCGCAGGGGAACCGCCCCGTTCGCATACCGGGGGACGACGGGGGACGGCGCGATGGACTGGTGGTATCTCTTCTTTCTGACCGGGCCGGTCCTCTACGCCGGATCCGCGGTGCGCGGCACGCTCCGTAAGGCGCTGAAGACGCGGCACAAGCGCAAGCTGGCCCTGATCGAGGCGCGTCGCGAGGAGCGCCTGGCGCTGGAGGCCGTGGACCGGCCGCCCGTCCCGGTGTGCGGCTGCGAGCACCACCTGGCCAAGCACGACAAGCAGGGCAAGTGCCACGAGACGGTGCGGACCGCGGTTGCCTGGGACGCGGACCACCAGCCCGTCCGGTACGAGGCCCGGCAGTGCAGCTGCCAGCAGTACGTGGGCCCGGAGCCGCTCTCCCGGGTCTACGCCGAGGACCTGACCGACCTGGCCTGAGCCGCCGTCAGGCGTCCTGCCCGGCGGGGTGCCCCAGCAGCATCGTGGGCGCCCCCGCGACCCGGGTGAGGAAGATCGTGCAGGACCGCCGCCCGCCGCCGAGCTTGAGCTTCTTGCGCAGTTCCTCGGGCTCCACCGCGGACCCCCGCTTCTTGATCACCGCGATGCCCACCCCGCGCTCCCGCAGCAGCGCCTTCAGCTTCTTGACGTTGAAGGGCAGCACGTCGGTGATCGCGTAGGCGGTCGCATACGGCGTCGGCACCAGCTGATCCGCCGTCACGTACGCGATCGTCGGATCGATCAGTCGCCCGCCGACCTGCTCGGCGACGTCCGCGACCAGGTGGGCGCGGATCACGGCGCCGTCCGGCTCGTAGAGCCAGCCGCCGACCGGGCCCGGTTCGGGGTCGGGCAGGCCGGCGCCGACCAGGGAGTCCCCGGAGGGCAGCAGGGTGGCCCGGCGGGTGCCGCCCCGGCCGGTGCCGAACCACAGGACGGCCTCCTTCACGTCCCCGGCGTCGGAGATCCACTCCGTCTCGACGTCCTCGGGCAGCGCCTCGTGCGGCACCCCCGGCGCGATCTTCAAGGCCGCGTGCGGCGCCGTCCGGGCCGCCTCGATCGCCCAGGACAGCGGCGGCGAGTACGCCTCGGGGTCGAAGATCCGGCCCCCGCGGACTTTGCTGCGCCGCGCCGGGTCCACGAACACCGCGTCATATCCGGCGGTGTCGACCTCCGTGACGTCCGCGCACCGGACCTCGATCCGGTCCGCCAGCCCCAGCGCCTCGGCGTTCGCCCGGGCCGCCGCACAGGTCAGCGGATCGCGGTCCACGGCCAGTACCCGGATCCCGGCCCGGGCCAGCGCGAGCGCGTCGCCGCCGATCCCGCAACACAGGTCGGCCAGGGTCCGCACGCCGAGCGCGGCGAGCCGGGCGGCGCGGTGGGCGGCCACCGGGGCGCGGGTGGACTGCTCGACGCCGTGCGGGGTGAAGTACATCCGCGCCGCGTCCGGGCCGAACTTCGCGGCCGCCCGCTGCCGCAGCCGGGCCTGCCCGAGGGCGGCGGAGACCAGTGGCGCGGGGTGGTCGCGGCGCAGCCGGGTGGCGGCCGCGAGTTCGTCCGCCGGGTCGTAGTCCCGTAGGAGGGCCAGCAACTGCTGCCCCTCGGGGGCGAGCAGTGCGGAGAAGGTGTCGAGGTCGGTCACCCGCACCATTGTGGGCCAGCCGTGGGGTCGGCCCGCGGACGGTCCCGCCCGCGGGCCGGCCGGAGCCGCCGGGTCCAGCCGCCGTCGTCGATCAGACCTCGGGCGTGGGCCCGGAGATCCGCGGCACCCGCTGGGTGGCATCGGCGTCCGGCCGCTCGGGGGCCGGCCGGACCGGTTCCCGCCGCCGCTGGGCGCTGTCGCTGATCCGCAGCAGCAGCGCCACCATCACCCAGTTCGCCACCATCGACGAGCCGCCCTTGGCGAGGAACGGCAGCGCCTTGCCGGTGAGCGGGATCAGGCCCGTGACGCCACCGGTGACGACGAACACCTGGAGCAGCAGCGCCCCGGCGAGCCCGACCGCCAGCAGCTTGCCGAACGGGTCGCGGGCGGTCAGCCCCACCCGCAGCCCGCGCTGGGCCAGCAGGCCGTACAGCAGCAGGACGGCCATCACTCCGGCCAGTCCCAGCTCCTCGCCGACGGTGGTGAGGATGAAGTCGCTGTTGCCGGCGAAGCCGATCAGCTCGGGGTGGCCCTGGCCCAGGCCGGAGCCTCCTATACCGCCGCTGCCGAAGCTGAACAGCGCCTGCGCCGCCTGGTCGGAGATCAGACCCGGCGGCCGCTGGTTCGGCGGCAGGAAGATGTCCATCGGGTGCAGCCAGGCCATCACCCGGCCCTTGACGTGCGGTTCGGTGGAGCCGACGACGCCGGCGCCCACCACGGCCATGAGCAGACCGCAGACCACCCAGCTGGTGCGCTCGGTGGCCATGTAGAGCATGATCACGAAGACGCCGAAGAAGATCAGCGAGGTGCCCAGGTCACGCTCGAAGACCAGCACCAGCAGGCTGATCACCCAGATCGTGAAGATCGGCCCGAGCTGCCGGCCCGGCGGCAGCTGCATGCCCATCACCCGGCGCCCGGACAGCGCCAGCGCATCGCGGCTGACGGTGAGATAGCCCGCGAAGAACACCACGATCATGATCTTCACGAACTCGCCGGGCTGCAACGACAGCGGCCCGAGCAGGATCCAGCGCTTGGCGCCGAACTGGTCCGCGCCGAAGAACGCCGGCGCCATCAGCAGCACCAGTGCGACGGCCATCGTCAGATAGATGTAGCGCTGGAGCAGCCGGTGGTCGCGCAGCACCATCAGGATGACGATGCAGACCGCCACCCCGATGACCGTCCACACCAGCTGCCCGGTCGCCGCCTGCGCCTGATGGAGCCGGGGTTTCTCCGCGTAGGTGATGTCCAGCCGGTGCAGCAGCACCAACCCCAGGCCGGTGATCATCGTCGCCACCGGCAGGATCAGCGGATCGGCGCGCGGTGCGAACCGGCGGACGACCAGGTGCGGCACCAGCGCGATGAAGAAGACGCTCACCGCGAAGCCGGCCAGCCCGCCGGGGAGCTGCCCCTTCATGGACAGCTCGGTGTAGGCGTAGCCGAAGACGGTGATGAATACGACGAAGCCGAGCAGCCAGGCTTCGGTGCGCCTACGGTTCGGGGCCTGGGCCAGCGCGGCGAACGTCATGGTGCGTTCGGCGTCGCTCTCCGGTCCCCCGGGATCCCGGGGAGCGCTGGTCAGTCCACGCACGGTTCCTCCGCCATCGATGGGTCTGGGCCGCGGGGCGGCCGGGTCGTGGCCCGGATTCAGCGGTCCCAGGGGCTAGACGGGGCGGCCGCGGGCCGGGTTGCAGCCGGGGGGAAAGGTGTGTCCGATTCCACGCCCGGCCACCGGCAGCAGACACGGTACGCGTCTCCGGCGCGCTGGCACTCCGCTTGACCGAGTGCTAACCGCGTCATAGTCTCAGCGTTGGCACTCTCCCTATGGGAGTGCCAACACGGCGACGGGCAGACCCGGCACCCGCGACGACGGATCGACCTGGTCGCCACCTCAGACAGTTAACCCCGTGAGATCTCCGAAGGGGGAGGTCGGATCGTGACGACCGCCAGCTCCAAGGTTGCCATCAAGCCGCTTGAGGACCGCATTGTGGTCCAGCCGCTCGACGCCGAGCAGACCACGGCCTCGGGCCTGGTCATCCCGGACACCGCGAAGGAGAAGCCCCAGGAGGGCGTCGTCCTGGCGATCGGTCCGGGCCGCTTCGAGGACGGCAAGCGCATCGAGCTCGACGTCCAGGTCGGTGACGTCGTGCTCTACAGCAAGTACGGCGGCACCGAGGTGAAGTACAACGGCGAGGAGTACCTCGTCCTCTCGGCTCGCGACGTGCTCGCGATCGTCGAGAAGTAAGTCACCCGGATTTGCCCTGATCTGCGCCCCTGGTTCCCGCGTTCTCACCGACCCGGGGCAGGGGCGCAGTTCGTTTGAGCGAGAGCGGTCACGGCGGCGAGGCCGACGATCGCGACGAGAGGACTTGAAGCACCCATGGCGAAGATCCTGAAGTTCGACGAGGACGCCCGTCGCGCCCTTGAGCGCGGTGTCAACAAGCTGGCCGACACGGTCAAGGTCACCATCGGCCCCAAGGGCCGCAACGTCGTCATCGACAAGAAGTTCGGTGCCCCCACCATCACCAACGACGGTGTCACCATCGCCCGCGAGGTCGAGGTCGAGGACCCGTACGAGAACCTGGGCGCCCAGCTCGTCAAGGAGGTGGCGACCAAGACCAACGACATCGCGGGTGACGGCACCACCACCGCCACCGTGCTGGCCCAGGCCCTGGTCCGCGAGGGTCTGCGCAACGTCGCCGCGGGTGCTTCCCCGGCCGCCCTGAAGAAGGGCATCGACGCCGCCGTCAAGGCCGTCTCCGACGAGCTGCTGGCGACCGCCCGCCCGATCGAAGACAAGTCCGACATCGCCGCCGTGGCCGCGCTGTCCGCCCAGGACCCGCAGGTCGGCGAGCTGATCGCCGAGGCGATGGACAAGGTCGGCAAGGACGGTGTGATCACCGTCGAGGAGTCCAACACCTTCGGTCTGGAGCTGGACTTCACCGAGGGCATGGCCTTCGACAAGGGCTACCTGTCGCCGTACATGGTCACCGACCAGGAGCGTATGGAGGCCGTCCTCGACGACCCGTACATCCTGATCCACCAGGGCAAGATCTCCTCCATCCAGGACCTGCTGCCGCTGCTGGAGAAGATCATCCAGGGCGGTGCCTCCAAGCCGCTGCTGATCATCGCCGAGGACGTCGAGGGCGAGGCCCTGTCCACCCTCGTCGTCAACAAGATCCGCGGCACCTTCAACGCGGTGGCCGTCAAGGCCCCCGGCTTCGGTGACCGCCGCAAGGCGATGCTCGGCGACATGGCCACCCTCACCGGTGGCACCGTCGTCGCCGAAGAGGTCGGCCTCAAGCTCGACCAGGTCGGTCTGGACGTGCTGGGCACCGCCCGCCGCGTGACCATCACCAAGGACGACACCACCCTCGTCGACGGCGGTGGCAACTCCGAGGACGTCCAGGGCCGCGTCGCCCAGATCAAGGCCGAGATCGAGAGCACCGACTCCGACTGGGACCGCGAGAAGCTCCAGGAGCGCCTCGCCAAGCTCGCCGGCGGCGTCTGCGTGATCCGCGTCGGCGCGGCCACCGAGGTCGAGCTCAAGGAGAAGAAGCACCGTCTGGAGGACGCCATCTCCGCGACCCGCGCCGCGGTCGAGGAGGGCATCGTCTCCGGTGGTGGCTCCGCGCTCGTCCACGCCGTGAAGGTCCTGGAGGGCAACCTCGGCAAGGACGGCGACGAGGCCACCGGTGTCGCCGTGGTCCGCCGCGCCGCCGTCGAGCCGCTGCGCTGGATCGCCGAGAACGCCGGTCTGGAGGGCTACGTGATCACCTCCAAGGTGGCCGAGCTCGACAAGGGCAACGGCTTCAACGCCGCCACCGGCGAGTACGGCGACCTGGTCAAGGCCGGCGTCATCGACCCGGTCAAGGTCACCCGCTCCGCCCTGGAGAACGCCGCCTCCATCGCCTCCCTCCTCCTGACGACCGAGACCCTGGTCGTCGAGAAGAAGGAAGAGGAAGAGCCCGCCGCCGGTCACGGCCACGGCCACGCGCACTGACGCTCCACGCGCACCCGCCGGCCGTACACCCGCCGGCACCCGTCGAGGCCCGGTCCCGCTCCACTGCGGGACCGGGCCTCGCCCGTACCCGGGTCCCCTTTCTGGCTTTGCGGCTTTCTGGCTTTCCGGCTTTGCGGCCCGCCGTCAGGCCGAGTGCCCCAGCCCCTCCCGCCGCACCGGCTCCGCGAACGGCAGCCCCTGCGCGTACCGCTCCAGCTCGTCGAGGGCATGGTCGGCCATCCGGTGCAGCTCCGTGCCAAGGGAGCCGGCGAGGTGCGGGGTGAGCAGCACGTTGGGCAGCTCGTACAACGGGGAGTCCGCGGGCGGGAGTTCGGGCTCGGTGACGTCCAGCACCGCACCGAGCCGCCCGCTGCGCAACTCGGCGACCAGCGCCGCCTCGTCGACCAGGGAGCCGCGGGACGTGTTGACCAGCGTCGCCCCGTCCGGCATCAGGGCCAGCTCGCGGGCGCCGATCAGGTGCCGGGTGGCGGGCACCTCCGGGGCGTGCACGCTCACCACCTCGCTCCCCGCGCACAGCTCCGCCAACGGAACCTTCCGCACCCCCAGCCGCCCCGCCTCCTCCTCATCCACGAACGGGTCGTACAGCAGCACCCGTAGGGCGAACGGGCGCAGCAGTTCGATGACGCGACGGCCGATGCGGGAGGCGCCGACGATGCCCACGGTGCGGCCGTGGTTGCCGGCGCCGTCCAACTCGCGCAGCCAGTCGTGGGGGGCGCGCAGGGTGCGGTAGCGGTGCGCGGCGGGCAGTACGCGCTTGTTGGCGAACAGGATGGCGGCCAGGGTGTACTCGGCGACCGGCAGCGCGTTGACCGCGGCGGCCGAGCTGACGACGATGCCCCGGTCCCAGCAGGCGTCGGTGACGTGCTGCTTGACGGAACCGGCGGCGTGCACGACGGCTCGCAGCCGGGGCGCCGCGGCGAGCACCTCCGCGGTGAGCGGCGGCGCACCCCAGCAGGTCAGCAACACCTCCGCCGCGCCCAGGGCCGCCGCTATCCCGGGCCCCGGCGCGGCCAACTCGTGCGCGACGAGCCGACTGTCCGTATGGGCCAGACGTGCCAACCGGACCCGCTGCGATTCCCCGAGCAACCGCTCGGCGATACCTGGCCCCATGGCCAGAAGAAGAGCTGGGCGCATCTCTCGACTCCTCGTACGTGGTGGTGAGGGTGGCGGGCGGCCTCCACCGGCTCCGGCGGTTGCTGCCTGCCCGCCGCGGTGGCGCGCAATCCCACACAAGCCACGCGCCACCCCGGCCACCACGTGGGAAGCCGAGCCGCCCCGCTACCGTTCCGGTATGACGACTGCACTGATCACAGGAGCAACGGCCGGCATCGGCGCCGCATTCGCCCGCCGACTCGCGGGCGACGGGCACAGCGTGGTGCTGGTGGCCCGGGACGAGAAGCGGCTCCGGGAGCAGGCCACCGAACTGCACGACCGGCACGGGATCGAGGCGGAGGTGCTCAGCGCCGACCTGGCGACCGAGGAGGGGATCGCCGCCGTCGAGGCGCGCCTTACGGACGCCAAGCACCCGGTGGACCTGTTGGTCAACAACGCCGGCTTCGGCAACAAGGGCGAGTACCTCGAAGTCCCGATGGCCGACGAGTTGGCGATGCTCAAGGTGCACTGTGAGGCGGTGCTGCGGCTCACCACGGCCGCGGTGCGCGGGATGCGCGAGCGCCGGCGCGGGGCCGTGGTGAACGTGGCGTCGGTCGCGGCGTTCGTCCCGCGCGGTACGTACGGCGCGAGCAAGGCGTGGGTCGTGCAGTTCACCCAGGGTGCCGCCCGCGACCTGGCCGGCAGTGGGGTGCGGCTGATGGCGCTGTGCCCGGGCTTCGTGCGGACCGAGTTCCACCAGCGGGCCGGGATGGGGACGGACAACATCCCGGGCTGGATGTGGCTCGACGCGGACAAGCTCGTGGACGCGGCCATGAAGGACCTCACGCGCGGCAAGTCGCTGTCCATCCCGGACCCGCGCTACAAGGCCATGATGGGCGCCGTGAAGCTGGCACCGCGCGGCCTCCTCGGCGGCCTCACCTCCCGTACGGGGCGGAAGTACGGCCCCCAGTAGGGGAGTTGATGACGGACCGCCCCCGGGGCGATCCGCCCCGGGGGCCCCGTGCCGTCAGTTCGCCGTGTGCTCCAGGTACTTCACCGCTGCCGTCCGGGCCTCCTCCGGCAGGGGTTCGCCCGCCTCCAGGAGGCGCGGCAGCAGTGCGCGCCGGGTGGTGAGGGCGTGGAACATCAGCGCGATGGTGATGTCGTGCTCGGGCCGGTGCTCGACGCGTACGGTGTCGCCGGCGCGGATCTCGCCGGCTTCCAGGACCCGCAGGTACGCGCCGGGCACCGCGGCCTCGGTGAACCGCTTGATCCAGCCGCGTTCGTCCAGCCAGCCCTGGAACGTGCGGCAGGGGATCCGGGGTGAGGTGACCTCCAGCAGCACGTCGGCCCCGACGCGCCAGCGTTCGCCGATGCGGGCGTCGGTGACCTCCAGGCCGGTGGTGGTGAGGTTCTCGCCGAAGGCGCCGTTGGCCAGCTCGCGGTCCAACTGCCGCTGCCAGTCGTCGAGGTCCTCGCGGGCGTAGGCGTAGACGGCCTGGTCGTCACCGCCGTGGTGACGCAGGTCGACCACCGCGTCGCCCGCGAGGCCGCTGCCGCCGGTGCCCTTGGGGCCGGGGGCGGTCACCGCCACGGGCCCGCCCACCGGGCGCTTGTCGATGCCGGTGCCGCCCTCGGCGGAGGTGTAAGGGGCGGCGAAGGCCCGCCCCACGTTCACGGTCAGCAGCTTCGCGTTCATGACCGTACGGTAGGACACCCGGCAAAAGCCGTCATTCGATTTTTCACGATCTGTCCAAGATTCGCTTATGCTTGAGTCGTGATCGAAGCTCGCCATCTACGGGTACTGCGCGCCGTCGACCGGACCGGTTCCTTCTCCGCCGCCGCGCGGGAGTTGGGATGCACCCAGCCCGCGGTCAGTCAGCAGATGAAGGCCCTGGAACAGTCCGTCGGCACCCCGCTGCTGGTGCGCGCCGGGCGCGAGATGCGCCTGACGCAGGCGGGCGAGGCGTTGGTCCGGCACGCGGCCGGCATCCTGGCGGGGCTCACCGCGGCCGAGGAGGAGGTCGCGGCGATCGCGGGCCTGCGCGCGGGGCGGGTGCGGCTGGTGTCGTTCCCGTCGGGGAGTTCCACGCTGGTGCCGACCGCGCTGGCCAGGATGCGGGCCGCGCACCCGAGGGTCCGGGTGTCGCTGGACGAGGCCGAGCCGCCGCGCTCGATCGAACTGCTGCGGAACGGCGACTGCGAGATCGCGCTGGCCTTCCGCTACCCGGAGGTGCGCGGCGCGGATCCGTCCGCCGGGGCTGAGTGGGCGGACCTGGTGGTCCGGCCGGTGCTGTCGGACCGGTTGATCGGGCTGGTGCCGGAGGGGCACCGGCTGGCGAAGGCCGGTACCGCGTGCTTCGCGGACCTGGCCGACGAGCCGTGGATCGCGGGCTGCCCGCGCTGCCGCACGCATCTGGTCGAGGTCTGCGAGCGTGCCGGGTTCACCCCGCGCATCGACTTCGCCACCGACGACTATCCGGCGGTGATCGGGCTGGTCGGGGCGGGGCTGGGGGTCGCGGCGCTGCCGGAGCTGACCCTGGAGTCGGTGCGGCCCAAGGGGGCGGCGACGGTGCGGATGGAGCCGCCCGTGCACCGCGAGATCGTCGCGCTCACACTGCCGGACCTGGCGCATGTGCCCGCGGTCGGGGCGATGCTGGACCAGCTGGCGGACGCCGCGGGGCGGTGACCGTCGCGGACCCGGAGGGTCAGGGGCCCGAGGGCCGGGACCCTGAGCCGTGCAGGAACGTTTCTTCGAACGGTGATTCGTGGCGACGGTCAGGCGCCCGGCATGCTCGCGTGGCCGGGCAGTGAACTGGCCGGGACCATCCGGTGGCGGGCCCGGCCCATCAGCTCCTCGCGTTCGTCCTCGGTGAGGCCGCCCCAGACGCCGTAGGGCTCGCGGACGGCCAGCGCGTGCGCCGCGCACTGGGCCCGCACGGGGCAGCGCATGCACACCTCCTTCGCCGACGCCTCCCGCGCGCTGCGGGCCGCCCCCCGCTCGCCCTCGGGATGGAAGAAGAGCGAGCTGTCCACGCCGCGGCAGGCGGCCAGCAGCTGCCAGTCCCAGAGGTCTGCGTTCGGGCCCGGGAGGCGGGAGAAATCTGCCATTGCTTGTCCCCTCGGAAGCGATGCGCGTCGGGCTCGGTGCTCACGACGGTACATCTACTGTCTAAGTAGATGTAAATATGACTCATTGCGAATCTAGTCGCAGTCAACGCGAAAATGGAAGAAACAGAGCCAAATAGGGCATAGGGTGCACGCGCGGATGCCGACTGCTCAGCGAGTCGTCTGCGTATCCGGCTCCTCACGGAGCGTGCTGAACTCGGTCACCGAAGCCGTAACTCTTTCGAGTGACCGTCGTTGAGTGTGCGGAGGCGGTTGACAGAGGTAGCCCTCGGGCAGGTGTCCGAAAGGGTTGGTCGATCGCCCAGGTGACGATACGTACCAGCCTGGAGGCTCAAGGTGACGCGCATCAGCTGCGGAGGACGGTCATGACATCCGTCCTCGTCTGCGACGACTCCCCGCTTGCCCGAGAGGCGCTTCGACGGGCGGTTGCGACCGTGCCCGGTGTCGAGCGCGTGACCACCGCGGCCAATGGCGAGGAGGTCCTCCGCCGCTGGGGGGCCGACCGCTCGGATCTGATTTTGATGGATGTGCGGATGCCCGGCCTCGGTGGTGTCGAGACCGTACGCCGGCTGCTGTCCGCCGACCCCGGTGCCCGGATCATCATGCTCACGGTGGCCGAGGACCTGGACGGGGTCGCGCTGGCGGTCGCCGCCGGCGCCCGCGGATATCTGCACAAGGACGCCTCGCGCGCCGAACTGCGCGCGACGGTGACCCAGGCCCTGGCCGACCCGACGTGGCGGCTCGCCCCACGCCGGCTGCGGTCCGCCGAGATGGGTGCCGCGCCGACCCTCACCGCCCGGGAGATCCAGGTACTGGAGGGCATGAGTCACGGCCGCTCCAACGCCGAGATCGGACGTGAGCTGTTCCTCTCCGAGGACACCGTCAAGACGCACGCGCGGCGGCTTTTCAAGAAGCTGGGCGCCTCCGACCGGGCGCATGCGGTGGCGCTCGGCTTCCGCTGGGGTCTGGTCCGCTGAACCGTCGTGACGTGCAGCGATGCGGGGGAATGAAGATCCCCGCCCGCCCTGTGGCGGGCGGGGCGGCATGATGCCCCGCACGCCGCCCGGTGCCACGGCGGCCCGATTCCCCGCGCGGTGCCGCATGCTTGAGGCATGGAGTTCCTCGGGGACGGGTCGGTCGGGCACGAGGGGAGGGCGCAGGAGATGACAGCCGGCGCACCTGCCGCGCATAACGCTTCGGCGCACAAGCGTGGACCTGATGCCGCGGATCGTTCGCCGTCAAGGCACCATGGACCGATGCGCGATGACGGGAAGCAGGAGATCGGCGCTCTCGTCGCACGCGCCGTCGAGGGGGATCGGCAGGCTACCCATGACCTGCTGGCCCACGTCCACCCACTGGCCCTGCGCTACTGCCGCACCCGGCTCTCCCGGCTGCCCGGCGACGCCCGGCACTTCGTCGAGGACCTGGCGCAGGAGGTCTGTGTCGCGGTGCTGTGTGCGCTGCCCCGCTACCGCGACACCGGGAAGCCCTTCGAGGCGTTCGTCTTCGCCATCGCCGGTCACAAGGTCGCCGATCTCCAGCGGGCCGCGATGCGGCATCCCGGCAGTACGGCCGTGCCGTCGGACGAGATGCCCGAGCAGCCGGACGATTCGCTGGGTCCCGAGGAGCGGGCGCTGCTGAGCAGCGACGCCGAATGGGCCAAGAAGCTGCTGGCCAATCTGCCGGAGAACCAGCGGGAGCTGGTCCTGCTGCGGGTGGCGGTGGGGCTGACGGCCGAGGAGACCGGGCAGATGCTGGGGATGTCACCCGGTGCGGTGCGGGTCGCCCAGCACCGTGCCCTGAGCAGGCTGCGGGCGCTGGCCGAGCAGTAGTCCGCGGAGAGTGCGGAGTCCGATGGAGTGCCGTCCGGCCCGTTCCGCGGCGGGAAATCACCGTAGGAAAGTACGAGTGACGAGCCCCTCATTGCTCGTGGGTTGGGACACTCTACAAGGCCGTTAGCATGGGAGTCCGCGCTGAGGCAAGAGCATTGGGGAAGGTGTCATGAGTGACAACGTCGAGGGTATGCCCGCCAAATTCGCCATGCTCGGGCTGACATACGACGACGTGCTGCTGCTGCCCGGCGCGTCGGAGGTGCTGCCCAACACCGTGAACACCGCGTCCCGCGTCTCGCGGAACGTCCAGGTGAACATCCCGCTGCTCTCAGCCGCGATGGACAAGGTCACCGAGGCGCGGATGGCGATCGCCATGGCGCGTCAGGGCGGTGCGGGCGTCCTGCACCGCAACCTGTCGATCGAGGACCAGGCCAACCAGGTCGACCTGGTAAAGCGCTCCGAGTCCGGGATGGTCACCGACCCGATCACGGTCCGGCCGGACGCGCCGCTGACCGAGGCGGACGCCCTCTGTGCCAAGTTCCGGATCAGCGGGGTGCCGGTCACCGATGGCGTGGGCAAGCTGCTGGGCATCGTGACCAACCGCGACATGGCCTTCGAGATGGACCGCAGTCGTCAGGTCCGCGAGGTCATGACGCCGATGCCGCTGGTCACCGGCAAGGTCGGCATCTCGGGCGAGGACGCCATCGAGCTGCTGCGCCGCCACAAGATCGAGAAGCTGCCGCTGGTCGATGACGCGGGCGTGCTCAAGGGCCTGATCACCGTCAAGGACTTCGTCAAGGCGGAGAAGTACCCGAACGCCGCCAAGGACGCCGAGGGCCGGCTGATCGTTGGTGCCGCGGTGGGCGTCGGCGACGCGGCCTACGACCGGGCCCAGGCGCTGGTCGAGGCCGGCGCGGACTTCCTGGTCGTGGACAGTGCGCACGGTCACAGCCGCGGCATCCTCGACATGATCGCCAAGATCAAGTCCAACATCAGCGTGGACATCGTCGGCGGCAACGTCGCCACCCGCGAGGGCGCCCAGGCGCTGATCGACGCGGGCGTGGACGGGGTGAAGGTCGGCGTCGGCCCCGGCTCCATCTGCACCACCCGGGTGGTCGCCGGTATCGGCGTCCCGCAGGTCACCGCGATCTACGAGGCCGCGAAGGCGTGCCACGCGGCGGGCGTGCCGCTGATCGGCGACGGTGGTCTGCAGTACTCCGGTGACATCGCCAAGGCGATCGCCGCCGGTGCGGACACCGTCATGCTGGGTTCGCTGCTGGCCGGCTGCGAGGAGTCGCCGGGCGAGATGGTCTTCGTCAACGGCAAGCAGTTCAAGTCCTACCGGGGCATGGGCTCGCTGGGTGCGATGCAGTCGCGCGGCCAGGCCCGGTCGTTCTCGAAGGACCGCTACTTCCAGGACAACGTCCTCTCCGAGGACAAGCTGGTGCCGGAGGGCATCGAGGGCCAGGTGCCCTACCGCGGCCCGCTGGCCTCGGTCGCGCACCAGCTCGTCGGCGGTCTGCGTGCCTCCATGGGCTACGTCGGCTCGGCCGACATCCCCGAGCTCAAGGAGAAGGGCCGGTTCGTGCGGATCACCGCGGCGGGCCTGAAGGAGAGCCACCCGCACGACGTCCAGATGATCACCGAAGCCCCCAACTACGCGCGGAGCTGATGCGGCACTCTTCGCGGAGTGACGGCCGGATGCGCCCCCAGTCTTCCCCGTCGGGGATACTGGGGGCGTATCCGTAGGAAGGCAGAACCAGTGACTGAGATCGAGATCGGGCGCGGCAAGCGCGGCCGCCGGGCATACGCGTTCGACGACATCGCCGTCGTACCCAGTCGGCGCACCCGCGACCCGAAGGAGGTCTCGATCGCCTGGCAGATCGACGCCTACCGCTTCGAGCTGCCGTTCCTGGCGGCCCCGATGGACTCGGTGGTCTCGCCGCAGACCGCGATCCGCATCGGTGAGCTGGGCGGTCTCGGGGTGCTCAACCTCGAAGGGCTGTGGACCCGCTACGAGGACCCGGAGCCGCTGCTGGCGGAGATCGCGGAGCTGGACGGCACCGCCGCCACCAAGCGGCTCCAGGAGATCTACGCCGCGCCGATCAAGGAGGAGCTGATCGGGCAGCGGATCAAGGAGGTGCGCGAGGCCGGTGTGGTCACCGCCGCCGCGCTCTCCCCGCAGCGCACCGCGCAGTTCTCCAAGGCGGTCGTGGACGCCGGTGTGGACATCTTCGTGATCCGCGGCACGACGGTCTCCGCCGAGCACGTCTCCAGCGCCGCCGAGCCGCTGAACCTCAAGCAGTTCATCTACGAGCTGGACGTGCCGGTGATCGTCGGCGGCTGTGCGACGTACACCGCGGCGCTGCACCTGATGCGGACCGGCGCGGCAGGCGTGCTGGTCGGCTTCGGCGGCGGGGCCGCGCACACCACCCGCAACGTCCTGGGCATCCAGGTGCCGATGGCGACCGCGGTGGCCGATGTCGCCGCCGCCCGCCGGGACTACATGGACGAGTCCGGAGGCCGGTACGTGCACGTGATCGCCGACGGCGGCGTGGGCTACTCCGGCGACCTGCCCAAGGCGATCGCCTGCGGTGCGGACGCGGTGATGATGGGCTCGCCGCTGGCGCGGGCGACGGACGCGCCGGGCCGCGGCCACCACTGGGGCATGGAGGCGGTCCACGAGGACGTGCCGCGCGGCAAGCGGATGGACCTGGGCGTGGTCGGCACGACCGAGGAGGTCCTGTGCGGTCCCTCGACGACGCCGGACGGCTCGATGAACTTCTTCGGCGCGCTGCGCCGGGCGATGGCCACCACGGGCTACTCCGAGTTGAAGGAGTTCCAGCGGGTGGAGGTCACGGTCGCGCCGCGGCGGTAGTTTCCCACGTTGCCGGGTTTCCCGCCGTGCCTCGTCCGTGTTCTTGACCCGCCTTCGGCGGGAGCGGGGGAGGTTGGGGTGGGGGCCCCGGCGTGTGGTGGGTTCCGGGGGCCCTGACCCCTTCCGTATCGTGCGGGCCCCGCGCCCCGGTGGGGGGAAGGAACGAAGACCCGGCTGTGCCTCGGCGCGGCCGGGTTTTGTGTTTACAGGCGGTGGGCGGCGCCGGTGGGGGTGGCGCCGCGGGTGTCCAGGAGGAGTTGTGCCTTGACGGCCAGGCCCTGGAGGTCGTACGTGCGGTGGGGCTGGAGCAGCACCGTCAGGTCGGCGGCGGAGGCGGCCTCGTAGAGGGATTCGGCGCGGGGGACCGGGCGGCCGTGGACCTCCCACTGGGGGACGTAGGGGTCGTGGTAGGTGAGGTGGGCGCCCAGGTCGCGCAGGCGGGCGGCGACCTCGCGGGCCGGGGTGCCGGCCAGGTCGGCCAGGTCGGGTTTGTAGGTGACGCCGAGCAGCAGGATCCGGGCGCCGCGGGCGGATTTGCCGTGTTCGTTCAGGAGGGTGGTGCAGCGCTGGATGACGTAGGCCGGCATCCGGTCGTTGATTTCCTGGGCGAGTTCCACCATCCGGAGCGGTGCGCCGGCCGAACGGCTGCGTGGGGGGCGGTGGTTGGGGTCGATGGGGGCGGCGTGGCCGCCGACGCCGGGGCCGGGGCGGAAGGACTGGAAGCCGAACGGCTTGGTTTCGGCGCAGCGGATGACGTCCCACAGGTCGACGCCGATCTCGTGGCAGTAGACCGCCATCTCGTTCATCAGGGCGATGTTGATGTGCCGGTAGTTGGTCTCCAGCAGGTGGGCGGTCTCCGCCTCGCGGGGGCCGCGGGCGCGGACCACCTTGTCGGTGAGCCGGCTGTAGAAGGCGGCGGCGGCTTCGGTGCAGGCGGGGGTGAGGCCGCCGATGACCTTGGGGGTGTTGCGGTAGCGGTGGGTGCGGTTGCCGGGGTCGTGGCGGGCGGGGGAGCAGGCGAGGTGGAAGTCGCGGCCGGCGGTGAGGCCGGAGCCCGCTTCGAGGAGGGGGCGGAGGACGTTCTCGGTGGTGCCCGGGTAGCCGGCGGATTCGAGGATGACGGTGGTGTGCGGGCGCAGCCGGGTGGCCAGGGTGCGGGCGGCGTCGGCTAGGGCGGACAGGTCCAGGGTGCGGTCCTCGTTGAGCGGGGTGGGGGCGCAGAGGACGGCGGTGCGGACCCGGCCCAGGGCGCCGGGGTCGGTGGTGGTGCGGAAGCCGGCGGCGAGCAGCCGGCGGACCTCGGTGGTGGACAGCGGGCCGCCGGCGCCGGGGAGGGCGGCCGCGCGGGGATCGGGGTCGTAGCCGATGGTGGTGAGGCCGGCGGCGGTGGCGGCCTGGGCGAGGGGGAGACCCAGGTGACCGAGTCCGATGACGGCGAGGTCTGCGGGCATGCTGCGGCCGTCCTTCCCGAGCGAGTGTGTGGGGCCCTGCGCGGTGTCCTCGTGGCGGTCGGGAGTCGCGCGGACGCACCGGCTACCAAAGGGGCATAAGTAGACTAAGCGGATATTTGACCCAGAATGGGTATTGGTGGATCAAGGTGGCCGGGTGTTGCCACCGTGAGCGGAAGGCGGTTGCCGGAACCAAGCGCGGACAGAATCGACGGACGGGGGGTCCAGCTCCGAATCACAGCGGGAGGCAGTGGTGAAGACAGCGACACTCGGACCGGCGCAGCGCGCCAAGGCACTCACCCAGATGGCGGAGCGGGAACTGGACGTGCTGGTGGTCGGCGCCGGCGTCGTCGGCGCCGGCACCGCCCTGGACGCCGCGACCCGCGGGCTGGACACCGGACTGGTCGAGGCCCGTGACTGGGCGTCGGGCACCTCCAGCCGGTCGAGCAAGCTCATCCACGGCGGCCTGCGGTATCTGGAGATGCTGGACTTCGCGCTGGTGCGGGAGGCGTTGAAGGAGCGCGGGCTGCTGATCCAGCGGCTGGCGCCCCACCTGGTCAAACCGGTCCCGTTCCTCTATCCGCTCCAGCACAAGGGCTGGGAGCGCTGGTACGCCGGCTCCGGCGTGGCGCTCTACGACGCGATGTCGGTCTCGTCCGGACACGGTCGGGGACTGCCCGTCCACCGCCACCTCTCGCACCGCCGGGCGCTGCGGGTGGCGCCCTGTCTGCGGAAGGACGCGCTGGTCGGCGCGTTGCAGTACTACGACGCGCAGATGGACGACGCGCGGTACGTCACCACGCTGGTGCGGACCGCGGCCGCCTACGGGGCGCACGTCGCCAACCGGGCGCGGGTGGTGGGCTTCCTGCGCGAGGGCGAACGGGTGGTCGGCGCGCGGGTGCAGGACGTCGAGGGCGGTGTGGCGCACGAGATCCGGGCCCGGCAGATCGTCAACGCGACGGGCGTGTGGACCGATGACACCCAGGCGCTGATCGGGGAGCGCGGCCAGTTCCACGTCCGCGCCTCCAAGGGCATCCATCTGGTCGTCCCCAAGGACCGGATCCACTCCAGCACCGGGTTGATCCTGCGGACGGAGAAGAGCGTGCTCTTCGTCATCCCGTGGGGGCGGCACTGGATCATCGGCACCACGGACACCGACTGGGACCTGGACAAGGCGCACCCGGCGGCCTCCAGCGCCGATATCGACTACCTGCTGGAGCATCTGAACTCGGTCCTCGCCACCCCGCTCACCAGGGACGACGTGGAGGGCGTCTATGCCGGGCTGCGGCCGCTGCTGGCCGGCGAGTCGGACGCCACCAGCAAGCTGTCGCGGGAGCACACGGTCGCCCACCCGGTGCCGGGCCTGGTGGTCGTCGCGGGCGGCAAGTACACCACGTACCGGGTGATGGCCAAGGACGCGGTGGACGAGGCGGTGCACGGGCTGGACGCCCGGGTCGCCGAGTGCGTCACCGAGGACGTGCCGTTGGCGGGCGCGGAGGGCTACCGGGCGCTGTGGAACGCGCGGGCCCGGATCGCCGCCCGGACCGGTCTGCACGTGGCGCGGATAGAGCATCTGCTGAACCGTTACGGGGCGCTGGCCGAGGAGCTGTTGGAGCTGGTGGTGGCCGACCCCTCGCTGGGCCGGCCGCTCGCCGCCGCCGAGGACTACCTGCGTGCCGAGGTGGTCTACGCCTGCACGCACGAGGGCGCCCGGCACCTCGACGACGTGCTGACCCGGCGTACCCGGATCTCCATCGAGACCTTCGACCGCGGTACCCGCAGCGCCCGGGAGGCCGCCGAGTTGATGGCGCCGGCCCTGGGCTGGGACAGCGCGCAGATCGAGAAGGAGATCACGCACTACGAGAAGCGGGTGGAGGCGGAGCGCGAATCGCAGCGCCAGCCCGACGACCTGACGGCCGATGCGGCCCGGCTGGGCGCTCCGGACATCGTGCCGCTGACGTAGGCGGGTCGGGCCGTCAGCCGCTCGGCTCAGCCTCGTCGGCCGCGGGGCGCGCAGAACTCGGCGGCCAGGAGGGCGGCGCCGTCGGTCCGGCCGGCCGGGGTGTCGGTGTTGACCCGGTAGCTGACCAGGTGTCGGCCGTCGGCGGTGCCCGCGGTCTGCGCGTACGAGCCGTTGATGTCGCCGTTGTGGCCCCAGACCGTCACCCCGCAGGGCAGCCGGGTGGCGTAGACGCCCAGGCCGTACGCGCCGCCGGTGGCCCGCTCGCTGCGCAGCTGGGCCATCTGGCGGGGTGCCAGGAGTTTTCCGCCCAGCAGCGCGGCGAAGAAGTGGTTGAGGTCGACCAGGGTGGTGATCATCTCGCCGGCCGCGCCGGCCCGGCTGGGGTTGAAGGCGGTGCTGTCCACCCGGTGGCCGTCGATCCGGGAGTAGCCGCGGCCGTGCGGTGCGGGCAGCGCCGGGCTGTTGCCGGGGAACGAGGTGCCGCGCAGGTCGAACGGGGCCAGGATGCGGCGCCGCAGCTCGTCGGCGTACGGGTGCCCGGTGACGCCCTGGATTACCAGGCCGAGGACCAGGTAGTTGGTGTTGGAGTAGGCGAAGGGGGCGCTTCCCACGCCTTTGGGGCCATGGGGGAGGGCGCCGGACGCGGCGGTCGGCGGGTGGTCGAGCGCGATCCGCAGCAGCTCGACCGGGGTGTACCGGTCGTAGCGGTGGGCCGGGAAGCCCGGGCCGGACAGCTGTTCGGCGAGGTGGGGGTCCGCGGTGTAGTTGAACAGGCCACTCGTATGGTCGAGCAGTTGGCGGATCGTCACCCGGTGCAGATCGTTCGCGCCGCCCGCGCCGGTGCGCGGCACTCCGGGCGGCAGGTGGTCCGCGACGTGGTCGTCCAGCCCGAGCCGGCCCTCCCCGACGAGTTGCAGGACCACCGTCGCGACGAGGGTTTTGGTGAGACTGCCCGCCCGGAAGCGGTCCAGGCGGCCCATCTTCCGGCCGCTGCGCAGGTCGGCCACGCCGACCGCGGAGAACTGCGAGGCGGCCAGGTGGCCGTCCCAGGTGACCAACGCGGCCGCGCCGGGCGCGCCGTCGGCCACCAGGCGGTGCAGCGCGGTCGTCGTCGCCGGCGGTCGGGACGCTCCCGGGGAGGGCGCGGCGGCGCGCGGGGTGCTCGTACACGCCGTCAGGACCAGGGCGGCCAGGGCGGCCAGGACGGTGCGGGTGGCGGAGCGCAGCGGGCCGGGCGCGGCCGGGCGGTGCGGGCGGAGGGGCAAAAGAACTCCCGTCGTCGGGGTCATCATGACGGGTGGGTGGCGCCCTCCGGCATCCACCCGGGCCTTCCGCACGGCCGCGGATGAGAGAGAATGAAGGCCCTGCCAGGGTGGGTTGTCCGAGTTGGGCCAGTTTGGTGATCGATGGAGAATCGAGGCTGCCAACTCGGCTGGATTGCAGAGGGGATTCAGTGGGCGACGAGGTCGAGATGGACGGCAAGGAGGGCAGGCTGCTCGCCGGCCGGTACCGGCTCGCCGATGTTCTCGGCCGGGGCGGAATGGGCACCGTCTGGCGGGCCGGCGACGAGGTGCTGGGCCGCACGGTCGCGGTCAAGGAGCTGCGCTTCCCCGGCGGTATCGAAGAGGACGAGAAGCGTCGTCTGATCACCCGCACCCTGCGCGAGGCCAAGGCGATCGCCCGGATCCGCAACAACGGCGCGGTGACGGTCTACGACGTGGTCGACGAGGACGACCGGCCGTGGATCGTGATGGAACTGGTCGAGGGCCGCTCGCTGGCCGAGGTCGTCCGCGACGACGGCCCGCTCACTCCGCGCCGCGCCGCCGAGGTCGGTCTCGCGGTGCTCGACGTCCTGCGCGCCGCCCACGGCCAGGGCATCCTGCACCGCGATGTGAAGCCGTCCAACGTCCTGATCTCCGACGACGGCCGGGTCGTGCTCACCGACTTCGGTATCGCACAGGTCGAGGGCGACCCCTCGGTGACCTCGACCGGCATGCTCGTCGGCGCGCCCTCGTACATCTCGCCGGAGCGGGCCCGCGGCCAGAAGCCGGGCCCGCCCGCCGACCTGTGGTCGCTGGGCGGCCTGCTGTATGCGTGCGTCGAGGGCGTTCCCCCGTACGACAAGGGCTCGGCGATCGCCACCCTGACCGCCGTGATGACCGAACCGGTCGAGCAGCCCAAGAGCGCCGGGCCGCTGGAGGACGTCATCTACGGCCTGCTGGTGAAGGACCCGGCGGGCCGGCTGGACGAGGCCGGGGCGCGGGCGCTGCTGCTGGCGGTCATCCACGCCCCGGAGCCCAAGCCGGAGCCCCCGATGGACGCGACGCGGGCGATGACGCTGCCCACCGCGCCGGCGGAGTCGGAGCCCGCGGAGCGGGCCGGTGCCAAGCCCGCCAAGAGCACCGCCAGGCCCCGGGTGCCGAAGAAGCCGAAGGGGAAGCCGACGGTCGGGGCGGCCGCCGCGTCCGGTGCGGCGTCCGGAACGGCGCAGAAGGCGACGCAGAAGTCGGCGCAGAACACGGCGGGGAAGGCGGCCGAGGGCGGTGCGGCGGCGAAGCCGGCGGCGGCGCGGGAGTCCGGCAGGTTCGGCACGGACGGCAAGTCCGGCAAGGGCGCTGCCGCGGCCAAGACCGTCGACGGTGGTTCCCCGGCCCGCCCCGGGTTCGACGCGGACGCCGCCAAGGAGCGGGTGCGGGCGGCCCTGACGTCGGTGCGGAACGCCGCCGCGGCGGCCCGGTCCGATTCCAGACCCGGCGACGGGGACGGCCGTCCCGCCCCGCCGCGCGCCTCGGTGACCGATGTCGTCCCGCGCCGCACGTTGATCATCGGGGTGGTCGTGGTCGTCGTCGTCCTCGGGACGCTGCTGGCCCTGGCGTTCAGCGGTGGTGACGGCAGTAACTCCGCCGGCAAGAGCGGCAAGGGCGGCAAGGGCACGGCCGTGGGCCGGGACGCGACCCAGTCGGCCGCCGCGAGCCAGGACTCCGGCACGGACGGCGCCACCACCCCGGGTGGGGCGAAGCCGGGCGCTGGCACGGACGACAAGGGCGGTAAGGGGGGCAACGGCGGGAAGAAGGGCGGGGCGGCGGTCCCGGACGGCTTCGCGCAGGTCACCAACGGCGGGTTCCACTTCGCCATGGTGATGCCCAAGGGGTTCAAGCAGACCGACACGGCAGGGCAGAACTCCGGCGCCATATACAGCGCCTCCGGCGGTTTCCCGCGCATCCAGGTCGACTACAACGACTCGCCCGGCCAGGACGCCGCGGCCTCCTGGCGCAGTCAGGAACCCAGCGTGGCCGGCTCCAGCGACAACTACCACCTGCTGGGCATCAAGGCCATCGGCTGGCGCGGCTACCCGACCGTCGCCGACTGGTCGTTCACCCGCCAGCAGCACGGCGAGGACGTGCGGGTGCTCAACCGCGGCTTCCGCGCCGACGACAACCACGGCTACGCCATCATGATCACCTGCAAGGCGGGCGCCTGGGACGACAAGGAGTGCCGGGAGTTGCGGAACACCGCCTTCCGGACCTTCGCGGTGAAGGACTGACCCGCCGCGGCGGGCGGACCGACCCACGGCCGCTGGGGACGGACACGGCGCGCGACGCGGTCCGACGGGCTCAACTGTCGGTGCTGCCACGTATCGTGAGAAGTCCACAGTCGTACGCATCCGCCCCCGGCGGGAGCGGCGCACGCTGAGGGGAGGCGCGTCGTGGACGAGTACGCGGGGAGAGTGCTCGCCGAGCGCTACCGCCTGCCGGCGCGGCCGTTCGCCGAAGGTTCCGGCGCCGCGGCGGACGGTTTCGACGTCCCCGCCGCCGACCGGTGCGCCGAGACCCGGGCCTTCGACACCTACAGCGGGCAGGAAGTGCTGATCCGTCAGGTGCCGCTGCCGGAGGTGGTGGACGCCGAGGTGATGGCGGGCGACGGCGGCGGGGCGGACGGGTATCCGGCGGACGGGCGTGCGGAGGATGGTTTCGGCAGTGGTGGCCGGGTGGCGGGCCACGGCCGGCGGGCCACGGCGGGTGCCGAGCGCGATCCCCAGGACCCGGTCGTCCGGCGCGCCCTCCAGGCGGCGACGGCCGCCGCCCAACTCCCCGACCACCCGCTGCTCGACCAGGTCTTCGACGTCTTCGCGCAGGACGGCAGCCTGTGGATCGTCGGGGAGCTGCTCCCCGCCCGCCCGCTGTCCGCACTGCTCGCCGGGCGGACGCTGAGCCCGCACCGCGCCGCGGAGATCGCCGCCGATCTGCTCACCGCCGTGCGAGCCCTGCACGCGCACGGCTGGCTCCACCGGAACATCACCGCCCGGACGGTCCTGGTCTGTGACGACGGCCGGGCCGTGCTGACCGGTTTGGCGGCCGGCGCGGCGCAGGAGGCGCTGTGCGGGTACGACCCGGTGCCGAGGGCGCCGGCCGCGGAGGTCTCGTTGGCCAAGGCGGCCTCGGGGCGCGGTGCCGGGGACGCCGGGGCCGAGGGTGGTGCTGATGCCGGTGGTGCGGTCGGCGCGGGCCTGACCGGACTCGCTGCCGAGCGGGCCCGGCAGGCGCGGTTCCAGGTGGTCGGCGCGGTGACCGAGCGCTGGGCGCCGGAGCAGGCCGGGCCGACGGACCGGGCCGGGGCGCCGCTGGGGCCGGCCGTGGATCTGTGGGCGGTGGGCGCCCTGCTGTTCCGCGCGGTGCAGGGCCGTCCGCCGTTCCCCGAGGAGAGCGCCGTCGAGCTCGCGCGGCTGGTGGGGGCGCAGGCGCCCGCGAAGGCCGTGGAGGGCGGGGTGCTGCGGCCCGTCATCGAGGCGCTGCTGTGCCCGGATCCGGCCGGGCGGCCGGGGGCCGAGGAGCTGCGCGGCCGGCTGCGGGGGCTGGTGCGGACGGCACCGGAGCCGGAGCTGGGCCGCCGGACGGTGTCCCTGCCCGCGTGGGACGGGCCCGCCGATCCGCGGCGGCTGCCGATCCTCCGGCGCCGGGGCGAGCTGGTCCGCCAGCGGCGACCGAAGAAGCTCCGGGCGGGCCCGGCCCGGTCCGCCGGGCGGCCCGTGGCGCCCCGCCCGCCCAAGGCCCCCCGGTCCGCCGGGCGTTCGTCGGTTGGGGTGCAGGCGCCGGTGGAGCTGCCGGGCCAGGTCGGGGTCGGTCCGGTGCCGCAGCGGCGTCCCGGGCGGGGGCCGCGGAACCTGGGCCGGGTGCTGCTCACCGCGATCCTGCTGCTGATGGTGGCCGGCATCGCCTGCGCCGTGCTGTTCCTGCCGAAGTCCGGGGCGGACGCGGCGGGCGGTCCGTCCGGCGCGGACCTCTCCGGCACCTCGGGCGCGGGGCCCGGCCGCAGCCCCGCCCCCTCGCCGGGCGGGGGCGGCGACGACGGCAAGGGCGCCGGCCGCCCGCCGGGCACCGGCGCGCCGCAGACCACCGCCCCCGGCGATCTCGCCCCCGGTTTCGTGCTGCGTACCGATCCCCTGGGGTTCCAGATCGCGGTGCGCAAGGGCTGGCAGCGCCACGCCGACGCGGACCGCGGCCAGGTGCGCTACACCGGCGGCGGCTACGAGCTGTTGGTGGTGCCGGGCCGCGATGCGACCGCGCAGTTCGGCACCGACCCGATGGCGTACCAGCTGGACAAGGAGCCCGAGTTGGCGCCGTTCCGGGATGCCGGCTGGTCGTCGGTCTCCGGGCGGCGGCGGATCGACGTCGGGCAGACGGCGATGGCCGAGGCCACCTTCACCTGGAAGGACGGCAGCGGCCACCAGCTCTACGCCCGCAACCTCGCGATGATCGACAAGGGGTGCTACCACCTCGTCCTGGTCATCGGCCCGGACGGCGGCCGCGCCGAGGTGGACCGGCTGTACGCCCAGGCGAGCAGCGCCTACCGCCCCAACCAGCCCTGAAAAAAGGGCTGTTGCGGGCCGTCATGGCGTGCTCAGTTCGCGTTCCAGCGGGGTGCGGAAGCGTGGGGTGACGCGGACGTCGCCGAGCCAGGCCGCCAGCCGCGCCGCCTCCGTCGCGACCGCCTCGGCGGCGGCGCTGCCGCCCTCGTCGGACAGCAGGTGCGAGGCGATCTCCCCGTCGGGGCGCTGCGCCCAGCTGCCGATGATCCGGCCGTTCCACCACACCGTCGGCCCGATGTTGCCGCTGCGGTCGAAGAGCCGGGGCGTCATGGCCGGGTCGAGGTACCAGTCGCGGGCCTTCCAGCCCATCGCGGTCGGGTCGAGGCCGGGCAGCAGGGCGGCCCACGGTGCGGGCGTCGGGACGGGGTCGAGGTCGTCGGGCAGCGCGACCCCGGTGCTGCTGCCGCCGCCGTCGTCCAGGGTGACCTCGACGGCGCCGAGGGCGGCCAGTGCGTGCCGGGTGTCGGTGCGCGTCCAGCCGGTCCACCACGTGAGGTCCTCGACGGTCGCCGGGCCGTAGGCGGCGAGCCAGCGGCGGGCGAGTGCGGCGCGCGCCTCGGGGGCCGGCGGTGCCGCCAGGTCGACGAGCGCGGTGCCGGGTGCCCAGCGGAAGGTGCTGCTGGTCCAGCCGCCGCGCGGCCGGCTGCGGCGGATGCTGCCCTCGGCGGCCAGCGTCCGCAGCAGCCGGCTGGTGACCGCGACGGTGGCCTCGTAGGGCTTGCCGGGGGAGTTCACGATGGTGGCGCGCAGCTCGGGCACGTCGGCGGAGAGGTCCGCGGCGGTCGCCTCGCCGCGGGCGGCCAGTGCGGCCAGCGTCCGGTCCGTCACCTCCGCCAGTCGCCGTTCGTCCCACCCCAGTCCCTCCCGGACCCACGTGACCAGGCCCCGCCGTTCCTTGGCGGCGACGGCCCGGGCGGTGGAGGACGCGATGACCGGTGCCAGTTCCGCGTCGATCGCGAAGAGGGTGCGCCGCATGCACAGCATCCGCACCAGCGACCGGTCCTCGTACAGTGCCCGCTCGACCTCCTTGGGGTCCGGGACGGCCAGTCGGGCGCCGGCCGCCAGGTGGACGGTGGCCGGGTCGCTGGCGTGCAGGGCGACGACCGCGTTGGCGGTCTCTTCGGCGGTGGCCGCCCGGCGGTCGGGGGCGAGCAGATGCCGCCGGCCGAGCCGGGCGCGGCGCTGGGCGGTGTCGATCCGGGGCCGGGTGCGGGGTGCGGGGTGGCTCATGGCGCCCGACCGTAGTGGGCATCTAGGACAAGTTCTGTCCGCTACGAGTGGGCCGCGAACCGTTCTCGTAGTTCCTGCTTGAGCACCTTGCGCAGGGTCGCTCCGCGCGGCAGGGCGGGCAGCACCTCCAGTCGTTCCGGCAGTTTGTGCCGGGCGAGTCCTTGGGCGAGCAGTCGCGAGGTGACCGCGGCGAGCGTCAACTCCGGTGCGCCCGGCGGCTGTTCGACCACGGCGCAGACCAGTTCCCCGCGCTCGGGGTCCGGCAGCCCGATGACCGCGGCGTCCGCGATGCCCGGGTGGTCGTAGAGGAGGTCCTCGATCTCCCGGGCGGAGATGTTCTCGCCCTTGCGGATGATGATGTCCTTGAGGCGGCCGGTGATGACGAGGTGCCCGGTGGGGGTGAGGTGCCCGAGGTCGCCGGTGCGCAGGAAGCCGTCGGCGGTGAAGGGGGCGGCGGTGAAGGGGTCGCCTCCCGTGTCCCCGGGGCACGGGGGAGGGTCCGGTTCGTCCAGGTAGCCGCGGCAGACGGCCGGGCCGCGCAGCAGGATCTCCCCGCTCTCCGGCGCGATCCGGATCTCCATCCCGGCGGGCGGCCGGCCGTCGGTGGTGGCCAGCAGCTCGGCGCTGTCGTGCGGGTCGCCCATGGTGACCATCGGGGCTTCGGTGAGGGCGTAGCCGTGGGTGAGCTGGCAGCCCAGCTCGGCCACCACCTCGTGGTACAGCGCGGGTGGTTTGGGCGCGCCGCCGCCGGCCAGTAGGCGCAGTGCCGGCAGCAGTCGCCGCCCCGGCGGCAGGGCGCGCTGGGCGGTGAGGAAGAGGGTGTAGAAGGCGGTGGAGCCGCCGGCCACGGTGACCCGGTGGCGGCGGTAGGGGGCGAGTGCGGCGGGCAGTGCGAAGTGCTCCAGGAGGACGGCCGGGATGCCGTGGGTGAGCAGCATGACGGTGTAGTCGGGCCCGGCGACGTGGGCGTACGGGAAGGCCATCGAGCCGACGTCGTCGGGGCCCAGGCGCAGTGCCGCGGCCAGGCAGGCGCCGGCGGTGCGCAGACTGCGGTCGGTGTGCAGCACGCCGCGGGGGGCGGCGCTGGTGCCGGAGGTCCAGTAGATCCAGCGGGGTGCGTCGGGGTCGGTGGGCGGCGGGGGCAGGGTGGCCGGGTCGCCGTCCGGCAGGGGGGCGTACGCGTCGATGACGGTCGGTGGCGCGGGCAGCTCGGCGGCCAGGCGGTGCGCCGTCGCGGTGTGGCCGGTGTCGCGGTGGCGGCCGGGCCCACCGGGTACGACGAAGAAGGCGGCGCGGGTGCGGCGCAGCACCTGGCCCAGCTCGTGTGCGCGGTAGCGCGGCAGGACCGGGCTCTGTACCGCGCCGAGCCGGGCCAGGGCCAGGCTGACCAGCACCGTTTCGATCCGGGTGGGCAGTTGCCAGACCACCCGGCTGCCGGGGCGGACGCCGTGTGCGGCCAGTCCGGCGGCGACCCGTTCGGCGCGTTCGCGCAGCCCGCCGAAGGTGATCCGGCGCTCGTCCCGGGCGGATTCCGCGCCCTGGATGAGGGCGGTGGCGTCCGGTGTGCGGGCGGCGCGCCAGGCGACCAGGTCCCACATGGTGCTGCCGGTCATGTGGGCCTCCAGCCCGTTGCTGACGATGCGTCAGATCGAGGTCCGAGGGTAAGGGCCGATGCCTTGTCGGTCCAGGGGGCCGGGGCTAGCCTGGAACCGAATCTGACGCACCATCAGTTACGTGGGTGCGGGACGACCGACAGGGGCGAGGGGAAACGATGGCGAACCCGACCGAGCCACCGCGCGGCACCGACGCCGACGACCAGGCGGGCGCGCCCGCCGACCGCCGCGGGACCCGGCGCCCGACGACGCACCGGGACCGCTAGTGGACCTCACCTTCACCGAGGAGGAGGAAGCCTTCCGGGCCCGGCTGCGGACCTGGCTCGCCGAGGTGCTGCCGAAGCTGCCGCCGAAACCCGCCGCCACCGACTGGCCCGGCCGGCGGTCCTACGACGCGGCCTGGCAGCGGATGCTGTACGACGCCGGGTACGCCGGCCTGCACTGGCCCGCCGACGCCGGCGGCCAGGGCGCCACCCCCACCCAGCACCTGATCTTCCTGGAGGAGACCGAGAAGGCCGGCGCGCCCTACGTCGGCGCCAACTTCGTCGGGCTGCTGCACGCCGGCCCCACCATCGCCGCCGAAGGCACCGCCGCGCAGCGCGCCCGCTGGCTGCCGCCGATCCTGCGCGGCGACGAGATCTGGTGCCAGGGCTTCAGCGAACCGGACGCCGGCTCCGACCTGGCCGCGCTGCGCACCCGGGCGGTCCGGGACGGCGACGCCTACGTGGTGACCGGCGCCAAGATCTGGACCTCGCACGCCGAGGTCGCCGACTGGTGCGAACTGCTCGTCCGCACCGACCCGGAGGCCCCCCGGCACCGCGGCATCAGCTGGCTGGCGATGCCGATGGACGCCCCCGGGGTGACCGTGCGACCGCTGCGCACGCTGGCCGGCTCCACGGAGTTCGCCGAGATGTTCCTCGACGAGGTCCGGATCCCGGTCGACAACCGCATCGGCGCCGAGCACGACGGCTGGCGGGTGACGATGGTGACGCTCTCCTTCGAACGCGGCACCGCCTTCGTCGGCGAGGTGGTGGCCTGCCGCCGGGTGCTCGCCGAACTGGCCCGCGCCGCCCGCGCCAACGGCCGCTGGGACGACGCCGTGCTCCGCCGCCGACTGGGCCGGCTGAACGCCGAATTCGCCGCACTGTGGCGGCTGACCCAGTGGAACGTCAGCGAGGCAATGGGGGTCCCCCCTGGTCATGGGGGTGCCCCCGCGCGAGCGAAGCCGAGCGTGGGGGAGACGTCGAGACCTCGGGGGCGGGCCGGCGGCGTCCCCGGCATCGGCGGCTCGGTCTTCAAACTGCGCTATTCGCACGCCCGCCAGGAGCTCTACGACGCGGCGGCCGAGGTGCTCGGCGGGCAGGCGCTGGACGCGACGCACCCCTGGGTCGCCGACCGGCTCTCGGCCCTCTCGTACACCATCGCCGCGGGCACCTCGCAGATCCAGCGGAACATCGTCGCCGAGCGGATCCTCGGCCTGCCGAAGGGGCGGTGAACGGTCCGGTGGACTTCCAACTCAGCCTGGACCAAAGGGCGTTGCGGGCCGGCACCCGAGAGCTGCTGACCGGCCGCTTCGACCGGGACCGGCTGCGCGCGGCCGTCGACGACCCGGCGTTGGACCGCGCGCTGTGGCGGCAACTGGCCGACGCCGGGTTCTTCGCGCTACGGCTCCCGGAGGCGGCGGGCGGCGTCGGGCTGGGACTGCCGGAGGCCGCCCTGGTCTTCGAGGAGGCCGGCCGGGCACTGCTGCCGGGTCCGCTGGTGGCCGGACACCTGCTGGCCGGTGCGGTGGACGGGGTGGCGACCGGTGAACGGATCGTCGCCCTGTGTGACGACTCGACCGACCCGGTGCTGTGGGAACACCCGGCCGACTGCGACGAGTTGATCTTCCTGGAGGGGGGTGCGCCGGGGCATACCGGCCGGGCGCACCGGAGTGCGCCCGCCGAGGTCACCCGCGCCCCCTTCACGTCGGTCGACCCCCTCACCCCGCTCGCCCGCGTCACCGACCACCCGCGCACCACCCCCTGCGACGACCTGGACGTGCCCCGGCTGCGCCGCGAGGCGGCCCTGCTGACCGCCGCCCAGCAGCTGGGCAGCGCGGCGCGGACGGTGGAGATGGCGGTCGCCCACGCCCGGCAGCGCACCCAGTTCGGCGCGCCCATCGGCTCCTTCCAGGCGGTCAAGCACCTGTGCGCCGGGATGCTGGTCCGCGCCGAGCTGGCCCGCGTCGCGGTCTATGCGGCGGCGGTGACCGGGGACGCCCTCGACATCACGGGCGCCAAACTGCTGGCGGACGAGGCCGCGGTGCACAACGCCCGGGACTGCCTCCAGGTGCACGGCGGTATGGGCTTCACCTGGGAGGCCGATGTCCATCTGCACCTCAAGCGGGCCTGGCTGCGGGCCGAGACGTGGGGCGGCGCGCGGGAGGCGACGGAGCGACTGGCGGACGCGCTGGTGGGGTGAGGGGGTGGTGCGCCGGCGCTCGTCGAAGATCACGGAGCGTCGCGAGCGCGCCGCCGATGTCAGACTCTGGCAGCCCGTGTGCGAAATATCGGACGCCTCACACATAAGCGGTCACGGAGGGTCGATATCGGGTTGTGTCCTAGGCGTGACTCGTCACACGCGGGAGTCGGCGGTGTGCTCGGGTACGCTCCGTGGGGTGCGAGTGGTTCTGTGGCGCAATGGTCGCGGTGCCGTCGGAAGGACGGCTCCGGGGTACCGACTGCACGCCGCTCGCCTCGGGCGGGGCCCCGATGACCCCCCATGTTCGACTCCCCGCGCTGTGCGTCGCACAGTATGCCGCACGCATACTCCCTTGCGCTGGAATATGCCCGAAGCGGTTGTTGCGGTGACTGAACGTCAACCATGCTGTGCTTCGCCGGAGTCACGCACCGTGATTCCGTGGAGGCGCGAGGCGATGTTTCCGCCGGTTCGGATGGTGTGAGCGGTGCAGGTGCTTCAGGTGCAGTTGGAAGTGCGGCCCGACCCCGCGGAAGTGGGGCGGGCCCGGCAGTGGGCCCGGTCGAGGCTCGCAGGGTCGGGCATAGGGGCGGACGAGCCGCTCGCCGAGACGCTGATCCTGCTGATCTCCGAGCTGGTCACCAATGCGGTGGTGCACACCGGCTCGTCGGCCCGGCTCCGTATGTGCTTCTCGGGGACCGGTGCCGTGGTGGCCACCGTGCGGGTCGAGGTGGTGGACGCCAGCGCCCGGCCGCCCCGCCCCCGGCACGCGGACGGTGACGACACCAACGGCCGGGGGCTGGAACTGGTCGACGGCCTCGCGGACCGCTGGGGCTGGCAGCCGGAGGGGGCCGGCAAGCGGATCTGGTGCGAAGTGGACCGCGGGCAGTCGCTGCTGATGACGGCCGGTGCGGACCTGGGGGCGTATGACCCCGCTTGCGCCGCGACAAATAGGGCGTAGGTCGCTGAATCGGTTCGCCTGGCGCGGAATTAGTCCAGACCAGGTGTTGACGTGGCGTGCCCTGGTGATCACGCTTGGGGAAGCGATGCGCCGTGAGGGGACGGCAAGGTCGCGTCGGGCCGATGGCCCGCGGCCTTGGCGAGTGCGGATCGCATTCCGGAGCCGGGTGGCGGTCCGCGGTGCCGTGCTCGGGGCGCGCAGCGCGCGCCGCCACCCGGCCGGCCCGGGGTCGACGGCTGGCCGGAGGCGCCGCCTCGGACCTCACAACACCGCCACCGGCGCGACCGGACTGCCGGTTCCGCCGACGAACGGCTCCGCCATCGCGGCCAGCAGGAAGGCGTAGCGGCCCTCCTGCGCGCAGGCCGCCGACAGCTCCTCCAGATTCCAGTTCTGGCCCTGGAGCATGCCCATTTCGACCAGGTGCAGGGCGTGCACCGGCATCCACAGGCCCTCGACCTCCGGCGGGAAGATCTCGAAGGTCAGGGTGTCGTTGGCGACCGCGGCGACCCCGCGGGCGTGGAACCACTCCGGGGTGCGCAGCGAGAGCCCGGGCGACGGGAACGCGTACGCCTCCCGATCGCCGGCCAGGTAGTGCTGGAGCTGCCCGGTCCGGACCAGGACGACGTCACCGGAGCGGACCGTGGTCCCGGCCAGCTCCTCGGCGGCCTCCAGGTCCTCCGGCGTGACCGCGTGCCCGCCCGGCAGTCGCTCGGTGCCGTGCGCCCGGGCCACGTCGAGCAGTACGCCGCGGGAGGTGATCGGGCTGGCCTTCTCGATGCCCAGCGCGGTGGCGCCGCGGTGCGCGGTGATCGCGTCGGCGGGCCGGTCGTTGTAGAGCCGCCCGGAGTGCGAGACGTGGGTCAGGCCGTCCCAGTGGGTGGCGGCCTGGAGGCCCATGGTGACGGTGTCGTCGGAGGTGGCGACCGTGCCCGGGCCGAAGATCTCGTGGTTGATGGCGACCATGGTGTGCAGCGGGTTGACCCGCCCCGGGATCATGCCGGTCTGGACGCCGTCCTGTTGGAGCGGTAGCGCGAGGGGGATGCGGAGGCCGCTGCGGACGGTCGCGGCGGCGGCGCGCACCACCTCCGGGGTGATCAGGTTCAGGGTGCCGATCTCGTCGTCCGGGCCCCAGCGTCCCCAGTTGTTGACGCGCCGGGCGATGTCGTGGAACTCCTGCGGCAGGGGCATGGGTGCTCCTTGGCGTCGGGTGGGGGCGGTTCGGTTCGGGGCGAGGGCGGGGTGCGGCCGGTGGGTTGGCCGGTGCCGTCGTGGCTTGCCCCGCCCTCTTGTGCCCCTGGGTTGCGTCCGGGGTCTTGTGCTCGTACCGCGTCTGCTCAAAAATCTAACGGTCCGTCAGAAACCGTGGGAAGGGGCGCGGCATGGGGAACTTCTTGGCCGGCAAGGTGGTCGCCGTCACGGGGGCCGGCCGCGGCATCGGGCGGGCCGTCGCCCTGGCGGCCGCCGCCGAGGGCGCGAAGGTGGTGGTCAACGACTACGGCGTCTCCATCGAGGGCGGCGAACCCAGCAGCGAGGTGGCCGAGGCGGTGGTCAAGGAGATCGAGGCGGCGGGTGGCACGGCCACGGCCGTCGCCGACGACGTCTCCACGATGGCCGGCGGCCAACGGATCGTGGACACCGCGCTGGCCGAGTACGGCCGGATCGACGGCGTGGTGTGCGTGGCCGGCATCCTGCGCGAACGGATGCTCTTCAACATGTCCGAGGAGGAGTGGGACCCGGTCGTCGCCACGCACCTCAAGGGCACCTTCACGGTGTTCCGGGCCGCCGCGGCGGTGATGCGCAAGCAGAAGTCCGGCACGCTGATCGGCTTCACCAGCGGAAACCACCAGGGCAGCGTCGCCCAGGCCAACTACGCCTCGGCGAAGGGCGGCATCATCTCGCTGGTGCGCAGCGCGGCGCTCGGCCTGCACAAGTACGGGGTGACGGCGAACGCGGTGGCACCGGTCGCCCGGACGCGGATGTCGGCGAACGTGCCGATGGAGCTGAAGGAGATCGGCGAACCGGAGGACGTGGCGGCGTTCGTCGTCTACCTGCTGAGCGAACGGGCGCGGGCCGACGGGGTCACCGGCCAGGTGTACACCGTGGCGGGGCCGAAGATCGCGGTGTGGGCCCAGCCGAGGGAGCTGCGCTCCGTTTACGCCGACGGGGGCGGGTGGACGCCGGAGCGGGTCGCCGAGGCGGTGGCGGGGTCGGTCGGCGTTGACCCGATGCCGATGCTGACGCAGTTGGAGGAGATGGCGCGGGCTGCGGGGGCTGGGGAGCGGCCGAATTCGTAGTGGGGCCTGCGGTTGGCTTGCGGTTGGCTTGCGCCGCACGTGGTCGGCTGGCCCGCCGTGGGGGTTCGCGTTTTTGCGCCTGCGGCGCCGGGCCGCTGCGCGGGGCTGTTGGGTGCGGTGCCGGGTCTGCGGGGTGGGGGGGGTGGCGGCAGCAGAAGGATAAATGACGG